>CAMMYO010000007.1 GCA_946527885.1 uncultured Candidatus Saccharibacteria bacterium | reverse complement strand
GATTGTCTAGATATGGTAAAGAGTGCGAACTTGCCGAAGCTGAAATTGACTTGGACTTACGATTATCATGGTACGACTTCGGCGCAGAATCGGATCCCGCGTTTGGCGCCTGAGGCGGAACAAGCGAAAATTGGCCAGCGTTTGAACTGGGCGAGTATTCCAAGCGAAATGAAAACGAGCAAATAAAAAATCCCCCGTCAGAATTTGACGGGGGTATTTGTCATCCAATGACGCCGAGCGTATGTGCGATTTCTTCAAAACGACCGCGCGTTTGTTCGAGAACAATCTCGGCGATCGTGCCGCTCGATTTGACTTCCTGCACGAAGTCCCGCAGAAGTGAGGTTGTCCAGAATTGCGGGCAGCTGTCAGTGCTGTGTCTTTTTGGCCAAAAGTATGCGGTGTCCGGGGTGCAAAGCGGTCCGGTAAGAACGATTTTGTTATTTTTGTCCGTACCGAATTGGAATTCGGCGCCACCAAGTACGACGCCATGCTCTTCGCAATAGCCCGCGAGGTAGCTATACAGATTTTTGCTGTATCGGATCAGTTTCTTCGCTTTGGGGTCGTCACCGATGATTTTTGCCATTTCGTCGTATGCGATGTATTTGCCTTCGGGGCTCATCGGGGTGAACAGTGGTTTTGCCAATTTTTGACAGGGGCTGAGTTTTTCGGGGAGTGGCTTGCCGCAGAATGTACGTTCGCCGTTGCGATGTGCGAACCATATGGGAAGAAGAGCGTAGCCGCAGACGGCGAACCGCACCGGTAAAAGGCGAAGATTTTCCAGCGCAATTTCGTTTGCGCCGCAGATTTCGTCCAGCATTGCGTTAGGTACGATATTCCGTGTTTTCTCGAAGAAGAATTTCGTCATTTTCGCAGCGATTTCGTCTTTGTGCTTGATGCGGGCGGCGATGTGCTTGTAGTTTTCGAATTGCTCTTCTTCGAATCTGAACGGAACAACGATGTCACTTGCGCGGTATCTGGTTTCACAGAAAGCCGCCTCGTCGACGATTGTCAAAAGTTGCTCATTTCCGATTGGCATGAACTCCATAAAAAATCCTTCCTTTCTTTCGGAGTCTCTAGGGCGGATGACTTAAAGTGCGAGAAGCTCCTTGCGGAGCACTCATTTATATTATACATTTTTTTGATGAATCTGTCAAGTAAAGGTATAATTCTGGTATGGATATTCACTTTTTGCAAAGCCCCGAGTGGCAGAAGTTTCAGGAGTCGGAAGGCTGCAAAACTTTTCGCGTTCAGGAAAAGAATTTTGAGTATATGGCAATCGTACGCAGCACGCCGCTGGGTAATTATTTATTTGTTCCCTATGGTCCTGCACTGAAAACGAAGAAAGCTTTAGAAGAAGCGCTAGAGTCGTTGCGTGAAAAGGCAAAGGAAAATGGTGCGATTTTTGTGCGTATCGAACCGACTTTGGCATTTACGGAAGAAGAGATGGCGAAGGCTGGCCTAAAGAAGGCGCAGCATGTCGAGCCGGAGCATACTTGGGTGTTGGATTTGACCCAGAGCGAGGAAGCGATTTTTGAGCCAATGGAATCGCGCAAGGTTCGTTTCTGGCGCAATATGGAAAATCGTGGCATGACCTATAAAATCAGCCACGATCCAAAAGATGTCGAAATTCTCTACAACCTACTGAAGAACTTGTCGAAGGTAGATGATTTTCAGACCTTTGACGAGGAGTATTACGAGCATCAAATGAAGTTTGATTTCGCTTCCCTGCACTATATCGAGATGGATGGCGCGCCTGTAGCGGCATCGCTAGTTTATGACGATGCGGAGGCACGCTACTATATGCATGCGGCGGCTGATTTTGAGCATCGCAAGGCGCAGGCTGGTTCGGTTTTGCTGATTCAGCTGATTATGGAAGCGAAAGAAGCCGGCAAGAAGCGTTTTGATTTTTGGGGCGTAACGACTTCGGAGGATCCGAGCCATCCATGGTATGGCTTTACGCAGTACAAGAAGTCTTTTGGTGGCGAATTGGTGACTTATACGGGTACTTATGATTTGGTGGTCAATGCGGCAAAATACAAGGCGTATGGACTGCTGCGCAAAGCGAATCGCATCAAGCGTAAAGTATTGAACTAACAAAAAATCCGCCTTTCGGGGCGGATTTTTGATGCGCGGCTAGCGTGGTCGTGTGGCGGCAACGTTGTGGGCGCGTAGTTCGATGCGGTCATTGAGCCGGTCAAGCGTGTATTTTTTGCCGGTTTTGCGCTCGAGTGCCTTCGTGATTAGGAAATCGGCGACGCGTGGGTTTTTAGGCAGAATCGGGCCGTGCAGATAGGTGCCGATGCAGTTTTTGTAGAAGATACCTTCCGTCAAATCTTCGCCGTTATTACCAGCGCCGGTGACTACCGTACCGAAAGCGTTGGCGTTTTTGCTGATTTTAGTGAGACCGGAATGATTTTCGTAGCCGACTACATCACCAAAGCTCGATGTGCTGATTTTAATGTTGCCAATGAGGCGCTTTGGTCCGGCAACGGTTGCGAGCGGCAGAATGTTGGCGCCATTGATACGTTTTCCTTCGGCGGTTTCGAAGTATTTGCCGAAGAGCTGATAGAGACCACAAATGAGCAAGGCCGGCGTACCGTCTTCGATTCTCGCTTTCATTTCTGGTGCAATGCGAAGAAGATCCTGTTCAATTTTGCTCTGGCCGGAATCCTGACCGCCGCCACCAAAGATAATGTCGAAATCTTTCGGCAATGGGTCGCCCGGTTCGTATTCGATGACTTTCGTGCGAATTTTGCGCCATTCGCAGCGTTTTTTGAGCGCCAGTACATTTCCGTGGTCGCCATAAAGGTTCATTTCTTTTGGATATAGATGAAGAATTGTAAGGCTCATTTAAAACAAACTCTTTCCTGAAATTAGTTTTCGTAGTTCTAGCATGGCGGTATAGGTCGTGAAGATGCGTTTCGGCTTTTTACTGGTGCTGACAAAAATTTTGAGAGCCTCGGAGAGATCTTCTTGGATTTTTTCGCATGCGACGCCATCGTATTTGAGGCGAAGCGCCATGTCGGTTGCGCGAATGCCGGAGGCGATTTCGACTTTTGGCAAATCTTTGAAATCGACATTCCAGAGCCAGGAAACGTCGCGACCGTCGGCGATATTATCGTTGATGGCAATCATATAATCATGTTTGTCGTCGACGAAGTTGGCCAAGCTAAGTTGAAATGCGGACGGGTTTTTGACAAGTAGTAGCTCTACGTCGACGCCGTTAATATTGAAGACTTCGCCGCGGCCGAAGGCGGATTGGATTTCGGCAAGATCGGCGACGAAATGTTCTGGCTCGACGTCTGGTAGGACGCAATGGCATAGCGTAAGAGCGCCGGCGGCATTATATGCGTTGTAACTACCTTTGAGCGCTAGCTCGACAGAACAGCTCTTGTTATTAACCTTGTAGGTCGCGGTTTGATCTTTGAGCTTTTCAAGCGTGACGCAAGCCGGCAGATTTTCGGTCTGGGTGACGGTCTTGGTGAGCAGATTATCGTCAGATGGGAATTGTTTGAGTAATGTACTGGAAAGACCGAAATAGATTGGGTGCTTAGCTTTAATTTTCGATACGCGCGGATCTTCGCGATTGAGCACGGTAAAGTTTTCCGTTGCGGTCGAGATTTTCTGCAGCAGTTCGGCGGTATGATCGATTTCGCCAAAGCGATCGAGCTGGTCGCGTTGAACGTTGAGAAGCAGTGAGTTGGTGATTGGGGCGACTTCGCTAAATTTTACTGCGTGCGCTTCGTCGAGCTCGAGTACGGCGATGTCGTAGTCGAACTTTCCGGTTAGGCTGATATTTTTGATGATTGCTGAAATGACGCCGCGCACAAAATTGCTGCCGGTTTCATTAGTGAAGACTTTGAGGCCTTGCTTGGTCAGAAGTTCGGAGACGATTTTGGTCGTGGTAGTTTTGCCGTTGGTGCCACTAATAACAACTACGCCATAAGGTAGTTTTTCGAGAATTTTGCGAATAAATTTCGGATTTGTGCGCTCAACAACGAGTCCTGGCAGCGCCGAACCGCCATTGCCGCGTAGGCGACTAGCCGCCTGAACACCTTTGCCGAGCAGAATGCTTAGTTTTTCCATTCTGTGCGTGCTCCTTTGAAGAGTGATTTAAAGTTTAGATTGAGTGAGAAATCGATTGAGTTCTTGCAGAAGATTCGCGTAGCTAGAATCGTTAGACCGATGCCGGCTAGCAGAGTTGTTCCGAGCGTAATGAAGTATTCCCAAGACTCGAGATTGTTAGCGACGACGCGGAATACAATCGAGAAAGGCCCGGTGAATGGTAGATAAGTCAAAATGCGCTCGAGAATGCTAATGTCGTTATCGATGAAAATATTCATCGTAATCATTGGCAAAATCGTGAGAATGACGACGAGGCCAGCGTAATTACTGCAGTCCTTTGCGGTCGGCGAAAGAACACCGATTAGAACAAAGGCAGAAGTAATTGCATAATACGATGCAAGCAAAAGCACGAGATACTGTACGATCGAGACTGGATCGAGAGCGATTTGAATGTTGTCTGGCAACGCGCCGCGGTCGCTTGCAATGACTCCTAGGATGACGGCCGGAATGATAAGGATTGCAATCTGGATAATGCCAATAATCATGAGCGAAATTATCTTACCGGAAATAATCGAAATTGGCTTAATGCTTGTCAGCAAGAGTTCGCTAATGCGGTTCTCTTTCTCTTCGACCATGGCGTTCGAAAGACGGTTGCTGAGTGTCATGATAATGAGCTCGAATAGTGCAATCATGGCGATTGGCGCAATGAGACGAGATATTTGGTCGGAAAATGAAACCTCTTCGTTTGATTCGTTGTAGTTGATGTTTTCGAAGGAGATCCCATCGGTAATGACTGTGATATCGGTTTCGTTCAGGTTTGCGGTTGCCCTGTTGCGCAGGAGGGTTTTGATAGTTTCGGAATAATCAGTCGTTAGAGTGAGATGCTCTGGTTTGGCGTAGATTTGAACTTGTTTCGTTTCGGTAAAATCGGAGCCGAGATAGTAAAAGACATCGGTTTCGCCGTTTTTGACCGCTTCGATACCCTGTTCTTTGGTTTCGTAGCGATTGAGCGACTGTTTCTCTTCTTTTGTATTGATGAATTCGGTTTGCTCGAGATAATTCGATTCGTCGAGATAGCTGAGACGTAAATCATCAGTATTTGTCGCTTGAGTGATGCTTTCGCCGGCGCTGTAACCGACGAGGCTGACTAGTAAAATATAGCCGATGAAAATGACGGGCACCAAAATAGCGGCAATCCAAAAGCTAGGTTTTTTGAGACTGCGAATTACTTCGAAACGGATAACTTCTAAGGTTTTATGCATTTTCTAGCTCCTTTTTGCTATCTTCGCCGTAAATATCGATGAATATTTGTTCGAGGCTTTTGTTTTGGAATTTTTTGCGCACTTCCGAGACGGTGCCGTAAGCGCGTGATTTGCCGTCTTTGAGTAGTAAGATACGGTCGCAGAGACGCTCGACTTCGTCCATGTAGTGCGTGATCATGATGATGGTGGCGCCTTTTTGATGGCGCTCCTCGATAATTTCCATCAAGAGTCGGCGGTTAACTGGGTCGAAGCCTTTGGTTGGCTCGTCGAGAATCAGTAGCTCTGGATCATTCATAATCGTAATGCCGAGCTGAATCTTTTGCTGCTGGCCTTGCGAGAGTTTGTCGATGCGAGTGTTTATATGGTCTTGCAAGCCGACGCGTTTTAGGTATTTTTCGCTCCAAGCTTGCGGGTTCTTCAGGTCGCGCAGGCGCCCAAAATAAACCATCGTGTCGATAACAGATTCTTTCTTGTAAAGGCCGCGCTCTTCTGGCAGATATCCGATGCGAATTTTGTCACCAGGCTCGAAACGCTTGTTATTGACGAGTAATTCGCCTTTTGTTGGCTGATATAATCCAAGCAGGCTGCGAATGGTAGTAGTTTTACCGGAACCGTTACTGCCAAGCAATCCAAAAATCTCACCTTTTTTAATAGTGAAGGATAAGTCTTTAATGATTTCTTTGTCGCCAAATGAAATCCCAAAATTTTTAACTTCAACAATATTTGGCATATAGATATTTTAGCATGGCGAAAAGGTCTATAATTATATTTAAATTGGAGGGAAAATGCGTCACGAGGTAATTGGGGATAAGGCAAAAACCGGAGCGGGCTGGATAGCCGCGTCTGGCGTCGGAGGCGGAACAGGCAAAAATCGGTCAGCGTCTGAATTGGGCGGCTATTCCGGCGGAGCTAAAGACTACTAAATAAAAAATATGCCCTTAGGATCATTTTAATAAGGACAGGAAAAAATGAATAAAAAATTTAAAATTTTATTAATTATTGTAATAACAACAATAGTATCACTATTAGGCTATATACAAGTTAAACCATTGTATATGCATACTCCAGCAAAAAATTTTGAAGAAATAACAATTTCTGAAGCTGATAGTGCAAAACAAGATAATAATATGGCTTTAAGCTTTCTATATAATATTTCAAAAAATAAACATCCTATTGGAAGTGAAGAAAATTACAATGTTAGAGATTATATAATTGATTGCTTAAATAAAATGAATTTAAAAAGCGACGTTCAAAGTATTGAGATGAATGAAGCTTTCTTCTTAAAAATGAAAGATGAAGATAAACTGAAACTTAATAGAACGAAAGAAGATTATTATAATTCAATTAAACAGCAAGCACCTGATAGTGACGTAGATTCTTTTATAAAAAACAATTCTAATTATGATTCATTCGATGATTTCTATAAATATGAAATAGCAGGTGGAAACGATATTGAGGAAATTCTTAATGAATCCTTCAACAATCGTATGAAAAAATATAATGGTAAATCTTTAACGAACATTCTTGTACCTGTTTCAGCAAATAATATAGCCAATAGTCAGAATATACTTTTTGCTGCACATTACGATAGTGCAGAAAATTCATACGGTGCAAGTGATGATGGAATGTCTGTTGCAGGATTATTAGAGACAATTAGGTTATTAAAAAATAATAATTTTAAAAATAATATCTATGTATTGTTTACTGACGGAGAAGAAGAGAGTTTTTGGGGTGCTAATGAATTTATTAAAAATAATATCATTAGATATGATCTAATTATTAATTTTGACAATGCAGGAAGCAGCGGAAATTTAACATTATATCACTATTCTAACGACAACATTGCTAAACAGTATTTTAAAGCTACAAAAAGAGAGTCTACATATTCTCTAATCAATGAGATATTATATAATCCTCAAAGTACTTATTATCAAGGTGAAACATCAGACGCATTCCTATTTATAGAAAATGGTTATACAACTTTAGATTTTGCACTGTCTAGCAATCCATTTAATTATCATAGCGAAAATGATAGTTTTTCAAACATTGATATCAAGGCATTAGAGAATACAACTTCGTCTATGATTGAAATGATGAACTATTATGGAAATAATAGAGTTGAAGAACCTACTAATAGCAATTTTGTAAATTTTAAGATATTTACAGGATTTGAATTATCAATACCTCAAACACTATATATAACACTAGCTATAGCTTTTATAATTATAAGTACACTATATCTAGTCAAATTATTTAAAGACAAGAAAAAAATAATTATAAAACTAATTGTAATAGTGTTGTTGCTAATATCAATAGCTACATTAATATTATTAAAAAATCTTTCTCTTCTGTTTACGACACCGCTAATTATGATTTATATATCTAACTTTTTTAAAAATAATAAATTGAAAAAAGTCTTTAAAACTATTATGTTTGAATCATATATTTTTATTATGATTCAATTGATAGTTCCTTTAATGGAGTATAGTTTTTGGGCAACACAATTATGGGGAAAAGGATAAATAAGGCTATACCCTACACATATATAGGTTCAGAATAAATTATTTCTTCTACACAATATTTATAAGCGTATTTTTTAGCGCGGACGAGTCGCTGCGGTCGCGTGGGCGGATTGCTCGATTTTGTCATTGAGCGTTTCGAGATTGATTTCTTTGTTATATTTGCGCTTCGTCGAGCTCGAGCACGGCGATATCGTAGTCGAACTTACCAGTGATGCTGATATTTTTAATGATGGCCGAAATGACGCCGCGCACAAAATTGCTACCAGTGTCGTTCGTGAAGACTTTGAGCCCCTGCTTGTGTAATAGCTCGGTAACGATTTTTGTGGTGGTGGTTTTGCCGTTAGTACCACTAATTACTACGACACCATATGGTAAGCGCTCTAAAACTTTACGGATGAATTTTGGATTTGTGCGCTCAATGACGAGGCCGGGCAAAGCCGAGCCGCCGTTGCCGCGTAATTTGCTGGCGGCCTGAACGCCTTTTCCGAGAAGAATGCTTATTTTTCATATTTGGCATATAGATATTTTAGCATGTAGCACGCAAAGGCTCACTCGGTAGTGAGTGAGCCTTTTGACCTTAGCGACGCTTGCGAATGGCAATTGCGGCCCCAGTAGCGCCAAGTCCGAGAATACTGATTAATGGAATGAATGGATTGAAGTATTCGGTGTTTGGCGTATTGTCTGGCGTATTGTCTGTAGTTTTGTCTTTGTCTGAGCTGCTAGGATCTTCAGGCTCGTCTGGGTCGCTTGGCTCTTCCTTGACACTATGATGGCTGCTCGTGAAAGTGAAAGTCATCGTTTCGGCGTCAAATTCGACCGTTGTCGTATAGTCTTCGATATCCTCTATTTCGACCGAGTACGATTGTTTTGCTGGCGCATAAAGATTTAGGAATTCGCTGAGCCAGTCGCTATCTGGGCTCGTGGTTGTGCTGCCGATTGCTTCGTCGTCGCGCTTGAGACTGTAGCCGACTTCGTTCGGGCGAATTCCATCGGCATTGTTGTCGTCGTCCCAAATTTGCACGATATGAATATCGAGATTGTCTTGGAGTTTGTGGACAAAAGTGCAGATTACGTTCTGTGTGCCACTGACTTCTTCGCAGGTTTTCGTAGTTTTGTAATGCTCGATTTCCACGTCTGGAATATTATACTTTTCCTTGTCGAGCAGCGGCAAACCGTCGAACTTGTCTTGCGTATCTATCGGCTGAAGTGTAGTCGAGTCGATTTCCGTGTCTTCTTTGTTGAGCAAATAGGTGATATTTTCTGGGCGAAGGTCGCGAATATTGTCTTCGTCGTCCCAGACTTGCTTCACGATAATATTGAAATTGTCGCTAAGTGTGCTGGTGAAGGTATATGTGTGCGTGTTCGAGTCGTATTCTTTCGTGGTTTCGTAATGCTCAACTGTGACGTCTTCGACTGAATACTGAGCTTCGTCCGGGCGATGCAGATTCGTAAAATCGGCGGCCCAGTCGGAACTTGAAGCGGCCGTTTGATCAGTCGCACTGTTCTTAGTTAGCGTATAGCTAACGCTGTCTGGGCGATAGCCGTAGGTGTTGTCGTTGTCGACCCAGATATGCTTGACGTGGATATCCAAATCGTCTTCGAGCGTGTGCGTAAAAGTGTAAGTGCGAGTAGTAGCATCGTACTCTTTGGTCGTAGAATAATGCTCGACGGTAACATCTGGCACGTTATAGCGTGGCTCGTCAATAAGATCGAGTTCGTCGAAACTATCCTGAGTGTCGGTCGGGCCAAGCTCAAGCGTGTCGCTAGTGTCGCTATTTTTGACGAGATCGTAGATTACGCTGGTTGGGCGAAGGTCGCGAATATTGTCTTCGTCGATCCAGATATGCTTGACGATAATGCTGAATTTATCGCTGAGCCGGCTGGTGAAAGTATAAGTATGCGTGCTAGCATCATAGTCTTTTGTAGTCGTGTAATGCTCGACGGTCATGTCCGGCACAGAGTATTTTGCCTCATCCGGCATATGGAGGTTCGTAAAGTCGGCGGTCCAGTTAGCGTTAGATGTAGCAGTTTGGTCGGTTGTTCCGCTTTTTTGTAGAGTATAGGTTAGGCTATTCGGGCGGAAGCCATAGGCATTGTCGCGGTCTTCCCAGATGTGGACGATGTGAATATCGAGATTATCTTGGAGCGTATGAGTAAATGTGCAAGTGATGTCGTGCGTAGTAGCGTTAGTCGTGCAGCTCTTGCTGGTCGAGTAATGATCAACGGTGACATCTTCGATGCCGAATTTATCCGCGTCGAGCAAGTTCAGATTAGCAATGCTGTCTTGCGCGTTGGTTGACGCCAAAGTAATAGTTCTATTTGCTGCGCCGGTTTCGGTAATTGTATAGGCGACATTTTCTGGACGGAGGCCGCGTTCATTGTTATCGTCGACCCAGTTATGCTTGACGGTGATTTTGAAAGTATCACTCAGCGTGCTGGTGTAGGTATAAGTATGGGTAGCACTATCGTAGGTCTTTACGGTTGAATAATGCGCGATGGTCATATCTGGCATGCCGTATTGGTTCTCGTCTGGGCGATGAAGGTTCGTAAAGTCGGCCGTCCAGTTAGTGCTAGAAGTTTTTGTTTGGTCGGTCGTACCGTTTTTCTGAAGCTCGTAATCTAGACTACTTGGGCGATAGCCGTAAGCATTATCGTTGTCGACCCAAACATGCTTTACGTGGATGTCGAGATCGTCTTCGAGAGAGTAGACGAATGTGCAGCTGATATTATGACTTGTATCAGTTTCGCAGTTCGCGCTATCGAGGCTATAATGCGCAACGGTAATGTCGGTCGGTACGGAATATTTGTCGAAATCGAGCAAGTTTAGATTGGCGAGCTCGTCTTGGGTGTCGGTAGCCGGAAGCGTAATCGTTTGATTGCTACTGCCGGTTTTCTTGACCGCATAGGGAACGTTTTCTGGGCGCAGATGGCGTTCGTTGTTGTTGTCGTTTTGCCATTCGTGTCGAATCGTAATCTTAAATTTGTCGCTTAGCGTGCTCGTGAAAGTATAAGTATGCGTGTTGGCGTCATAGCTCTTGGTTGTACTATAGTGATCAATCGCGACGTCGGCGACGGAATACTGATTTTCGTGTGGCGCGTGAAGGTTTTTGAAATCTGCCTTCCATTCGGCGCTCGACGTTGCGGTTTGGTCGGTAGCGCTGCCCTTTTTGAGCGTATATTCTACGCTGCCTGGGCGGAAACCATAGGCGTTATCATTATCTTTCCAGATGTGGACGACATGGATGTCTAGATTATCTTGGAGTGTATGCGTGAACGTGCAGAGTATGTCGTTGCTATTATCGACTGTATTGCAGGTCTTGATGGTTTTGTAGTGGTCGACAGTTACGTCTGGAATTGACTGGCTTCTCTTGTCGACTAAGTTGAGATCGCTAAATGTATCTTGCGCGTTGTCGACTGCCGCCAATGTGCGACTGTCGATTTCGGCGTCGTCTTGTTCGAGCTTGTAAACGACGTTTTCTGGGCGCAGTTCGCGCTCGTTGCCATCGTCAACCCAGACATGTTTGACGGTGATATTATATTTGTCGCTGAGCGTACTAGTGAAGGTATAGGTATGCGTGTCTGGATCGTATTCTTTTGTAGTAGTGTAGTGCTCGGTTTCGCCGCGAATTACGTCATGGCGTCCTTCGTCGCGTACATACATGTCCGTGAAGTCGAATTGCGCTTCGTTGTTGGTGGTTGCGAGCGAGTTGTCGTCGATTTTTGAATTATTTAGCTTAAGATCGAAATCGATATTGTTCGGGCGAAGACCGTAAAAGTTATCATCGTCAATCCAGATTTGCTTGACGTGAATATCGAAGAGACGGTCGAGATAAACCGTGGTTGTATTTGAGCCGATGCTAGCCGGATTGTTGCCTAACTGGTTAGTCCAAGTGCTGCGGAAGCTGTTGTAGGCGTAGCTGGTCAGGTTGTTGTTGTTTGGCGCCTTCATTTGGATGATGACGTAGGTGCTGTTCGATTCTGGTAGAACGGCTGGCTCGCCGGCCTGGTTGAGGTACTCGAAAGCGAGCGAACGGACTTGGCTTTTATCAGTTGAATTGTTATATTCACTCCAGCTAGAGTCCTCGCTTAGGCTGCCGGCCGTGCTTGATGGCGACCAGTAAACTTTAACCGTAATTGGGTTACCGTCGGCATCCGTTTGTGATTCTGCAAAGCTAGTATCGACACCGCGGAATGTGCCCTGCCAGTGCTCGTTTTCGCCGTAGGCGGTTTCAATATTGTCGTAAATTATGAGATTTTTGCTTTGATTATTACCGGCGCGCACACGAAGCTTGTAGTCGTAATCGCCGCCGAGCGAGCTGAGCGCATTTTCGGACATGTAGACATTATCGACGTCGGCGCGTACGGTCGTGAAATTATCTTGCGATGACGATGATGCGTAAATTAGATTAATTGTAGCCGACGAAGCGAGGAAGTTTTCGTTTGTGATGCCGTCGTCATCAAAATCAACAATGCTGGCATAGATTTCGTCGTCGTCTGCGGTTTCGTAGCCAGTGCCATTGTCGGTTGCGTAGGCGTTTAATTTTGAGTTTGGATCATAAGAATCGATGGTTGGCGCTGGGAAGCCCTGACGGTCGGCAAATGCTCGCACTACATAAGTACTACCATTCTCTTCGTAGGATTCTAGCGAAATGAAATAGTTTGCTTTATAGGTGCCGATGCTGTAGAAGAATGAAGAATTGAACAGAGTGATTGGATAATCGGATAGGTCGATATGGACATGAATCATATAACGAGAAGTATTGTGCCAGTTTCGAATGATGGTTGCCGTGCTTCTTTCTTTGATGGCGCTAGTATAAGCGGCTTTCTTTTGCGAGCTGTCGCAATCAGCGCCTTCTTCCGTGCAGACGAGTAGCTGCTCGCCAGTTTGAGGGTTGCGAATTAGGCCATTGGTATAATCGGATCCGTTTGGCGCAGCGAATGATTCGACAATTTCTCGTTCGCTAGAACTTGGAACCATGCCGGTCGGCAAGAGGTAGTAATAGTCAGCGGATTTACGCCAGTCACTTTCTGCCATTCTGCCTGCAATATTTCCCTTCCAATCGCTTCTCGCTAGGCGCTCGATTTCTTGAAGAATGGTTTTGTCTTGTGCATTTGGACTAAGTGTGAGCGTACCCTTGAAGCTCGAATCGGAGTTATCATAACTGGGCGGCGTACTGCTGACTTCGGTGTTTGTATGGTGACGAATTTCGCCGAGGTCTAGTGGCCCATATTCGAGCGAGGCAACCGCGCGCTGCATATAGTGGCCGTAGAGCTGCTGATCGAGCGGTGCAATTTCGTTACGCGTAATGCCGGAGCCGTAGTTGCTTTCGGCTGGCTCGTTTAGAATTGCTCCGGTTGTCGGGTTTTGCATGGTAACGTAGTTGAAGTTGTAAATCGTGCCCTTTTCTGGCATAGTCTGAGAATTAAACTTAACTTGAGTTTTTGCTTCGTATCTGCTAAGCGTGTTGCTGAGGTTTTTGATTTCGATATACCAACCGACAATATCGGTATCGCCGTTTTCTTCGAAGTTTACTAAGGCTCGAGCTTTGCCTTCGTCGGTGTTAAGACCGCCCGTAACTAAGCTTTGGTATGTGTGATATAGCGTATAGTTGGTTTGGCCGCGACGGCGTACATAGACTTTTGGTTTGTAATTCTCGGACGGAATCTTGCCGCCGTTTTGCGTGTATGCGTTATCGGTGTAGGCCGCAAAAATGGCGGTAAAATAGTAATCGTTATCGCTTATGCGCTGCGTGTCTTCGCTGTCGGCGTCTTTGTAATAGAGGATATCGTCACCCAAACGAAGCGTATACGGCTCGTTTGCTTGCTTGACGCTCAAATAGTTGGAGAATGCTGCGCTTGCGCTACCGTCGCGAATAAACTCCGTCGTGACGGCTTTTGGCGTTGGCATATATGACGCAAATGAATCGTAGTATTTGGAGACTGTTACGGCATCACCGGTATAAACGAAGTTGAAACGCGTGAGCGAGAAAGTATCATTACCTTCGGCGAGTTTGATGGGCTCGGTTTTGGTAATAGGAGTACCCCATAGCTCCATGTGAAGACTTTGAGTCAGGCTATTTTGAGTCCCGTCATACAGATTTTTTGGGTAGCCGAGAATAATTTTGAACCAAACTGGCGAGTATGGACCCTTTGCGCAGCCTACGTTGGATGTGATGGATTCCGGCATTAGATAGTAGCCGTCGTTATATTGTGTTACTTGGCCGATTTCAGGGTCGGCGGAATAAGCAACGACGTTTTCAGGAACGTAAACACGCATCTTGCGGTCGCTTAGCCCAAGAACGGGATGACCGTTAACGATTTTTTCGTCGCTTTCACTACAAAGGTTGGTCAAACGGCTCGGCTGCGGTGATGGCTGCAAATATACCCAATAGTAGTCGTCGTAGTTCTGAGCAAGGCCGTCGGTGGAGTTGATTTTTTGAGCGGTTGCAGATATGGTGTAGGTGTCTGGCTGCCATTCGTGCAAAAAATCTCGCCTAAATGAGAAAGCGACCGCGTTGGAGGCAATGGTATTGTTTAGTGTTGCGGTAAGGTTATTGGCGTTGATTTGCTTACTGCTCGTGTCGCTATACTTTGGCGCTTTGTCTTGTCCTAGTGAGACGATATCGAATGAAATTTCGATAGTGCCAGAGACGCTAGAGCCAGCATCGATCGTGTTATGATTCCAGAGCCTAAAATCACTGTTATAAAAGTTACCGTTATTATTTGGGGAGTAGGAGTACTTAGTCGAACGATCGTCCCATTCGTGCGAAGTTACGTTGCCGCTATTTGCTCCGACGGCGGTGTTTGTCAAGAGGCGCTGATTGAAGTAGGCATTGTAGGCTGGAAGTGGATTCTTGATTATTAGCTCCAAATCGCCTGGTTGGTAGGTTATCGGGCTGTTTTCGAGTGTATAGGAGACAAGCATGGTAATAACGCGATGTTCGCTCTCTTCGTCGACAGTTAAGTCGTCGGCGGTGATATTCCAGCTGACACTATCGCCATAGGTATTAGTTTTGCTGTCCTTGATCTTGAGATCAACATTCCAGTTATCTGCCGATACTGGCGCAAGCGCATTAGCAGCGTTCAGCCTTGTGATAAAAAATAGCGCCGCAAAAATTAGCGAGCCTATAATCGCGGGCGCAAGCAGGAAGCGAAAATTTCGCCTTCTCATATTAATAACCTCCACTTTTCTAATATTTATAGTAGCGTAAAGCATAAGTCGAATGCAATAGCCTTTATGCTTGTTTTTATACAAAAAAACGCCCGGGCCATAAAGGCTCGGGCGTCCGAGAAGTAAAGGCCCTAGCTCTGAATAAGTGTCCAGGCTAGTGAAGCGGAGTCGAACTCCAACTGGCATTGGCTTTTGCCGACGATGCAGTCGAAGATGTGCTTTGCCTTGCCGCCAGCAAACTTGATGCGTGTGCTGATGGTCTCGGTGATCTCGACCTCGTCTTCTCCTCGTCTGCGGAAGTATAGTGGTTGGCATGGCACTCGGCTGTAGTTGAACAGGGCCATGACCTCTACTTTCTCGCTTTGGGTTTTGTTAATATTGTTCATAAATTACTCCTTGAATTGATTAAAATTGTTTGGAGTCATTTATGTGAGCCATGCATTGCGGCTCGGTGCCGCCCGTACAAATGACAAATACGAACGACTGCGTTAACGTCTCGAACACAGTGACCGAAGTGTGTGTTCGTACTTTTATTATATGGCGTACGATAGTGCTTGTGCTAGTCTTGAAATTGAAGATTTTTGGATGCGGAATTGTGTGGATAAGATCATATTTGCGAGTGGAAAAGGTTTTGAGCTTTTGCACAATTACGCTTTTGGCTTTGGTGGAAAGCGAGATTTTACGGATGAAATATTTTTGACAAAAGCAAAATATTATTTTTGGCAAGAAAAACCCGCACTGTGGAGTGCGGGTATGGAAATCATTCGACTGCAAAGTGCCGGCCCGACTCGTGATGAGTGAAGAAGCACTTTGCGGCTGTAATCGCTGCTGACTGCACGGTATGAATGTCTTCCTCGCTGCCGCCCATGACGGAGACCCCGATTTTTAACCAGGGTTCAGCTTTCGGGATCACTGCGCCATCAAAGAGGCTGTGGTCACAGATTCCTTCTTCTGTATTCAGGTATTTGATGATGGTGAATTCTGCGAGCCCGTCATGGTCGGATGGATTGACGAGGCCATATCGTGTCCAGCAGTTGGACTTGCACGGTCTGTCGAGTTTGCCGTTTGGGGAGCGGGCTATCGCAGAGGCGGTGGCCATTTTTGCGCCGGCCAGAACCGCTGTGTTTGATGGGATATTCGAAGAATCGGGTTTTCCGAATATTTCGAATCGCTCCGTTTCCCATTTTGTGTGCGTCCCGCCTTTGGTGATGGTTGACGGTGAGCAGATTTCCTTGATTCTGACACCGAAGGCTGCCATTGCTTGCTCACACTGGTAGTTCAGCAGGATGAGGATGCAGCCGCTTTCGCCAAATGACTTTAATCTGGTGGCGGTGCGCTGAGCGGTTTGTTCGATTTTGAACAGCAGTTCGTCTTGTGAGAATTCCATTCTAGACCTCCTTACTGTAGGGCGGAGATGCACGATGTAAGTCGAATGAGTATAAATGTACATCTATTACGATTGCCATTATTTTACAATGAAATGCGCTAGATGTCAAAAAACCGAGCTCTGTGCTCGGCGATTCTTTAAAACGGAAATACACCGCTTGGTAGCGGTGTATCTGCGTTTTTATAAGCTTATGTGTTCATTATAGCACAGATTTGCGTATTTGTCAATAATTTTATGCAAAAAAGCGAAAAAATGCCCCGCTTTTGGCGGGGCGTGGTTCAGAAAGTGTTGTAGAGACGAAGTGCAGAACAGTCGTTTTGTGGCTGAGTGTAGCCAATTTTTGTAAAAATGTGGCCATTCTCATAGACGCCGCATTCCATGCCCTTCTCGATCTGGAAGAAGCATGGGTAGACTTTTAGATCCGGTGTCAGCACGACGAAGTCGCGCATCGCCATGCACGAAAAGTTCGGCGTGCCGCAAGCCCCGAATGAACCGCAGCTGGAAATCCGCAGTACGTCAATCGGGTATTTTTCGCGCTGCTCGCTGATAATCTCGTAATAGCGCTTCCTGTCGTCGGCGTCGAGAATCAGCTGGCGATCGAGCGTCTGGGCGCGACCTTGGCTCATGAAATTTGTAAAACGAATTTCGGGATAGCCGCGCTCTACGCACCAACTGCAATACTGGGGAATCTTTTCTATAAAAGGCTTCGTTATAGTTGTCATTACCCTTGCGTTGATGCCGGCATTTTGCGCGATACTGAGCGCGGTTTCTGCCAGTCGGAGGGGGATTTTGCTCCACTCTTTATGCATGTCGAAGTGGTAGGAGATTCCCAGTGTTTTGATGCCAGCGTCGGCGATCTGGTAGATGTACGGTGGGTTTTCGTAGATGATTTCGCCATTCGTCATGGCAATTTTCTGGTCGGCCAGCTTGAAAGCTTTCAGGTAGTCGGGGTTGGCGAGTGGCTCGCTGCCGTTCAGATAGACATTGTAGCCTTGGCTCTGGAAATTTTTGATCATTTCCATGAGCTGATCCGGGTCTAGGCTACTGGAGTTGCGGAGATAGCAATGTTTGCAGCCCGCATTACAGACCGTTGTTGGCATAATAATAATCTGCCAACCTGGGTACTGTTCGTAGCCTTCGTACGGGCAAGGGACTCGCGTGCGCGGCTGTTCGGCGAACGGCGTATGATGTGTCCAAGACGTAGCCGCAGTGAGATATTGTGCTCTATCCATACGAATCACATCCTTTCTGATAGTAAAGAGCAACAATATTAATATTATACAATCAAAATAGTAAAAAGGCAAGAAAATACCCCGAGCGAACTCGGGGTGAAGAAGATCAGGAAATGGCAAAATTGGCAGAATTGAACACCGTCTTGATTGCGGTTTTGCCGGCGACAGCACAAGCTTCGTCATGCTCCTGTTTGCCGCCGCTGACGCTGATATAGATGCGGACGAACGGCATAAAGCAAACGCCATCCTCTGCGCTGTCGGTGCGGTAGCGGACGAGATAGCTGACGCAACCCTTGTAGTTGCCGTAGCCGTTTTCCGGCACAAGAAACAGTTCTCTTTTGTTGGCTGCTTCGTGACTGGTCGTGCCGTAACCGAGGGCCACATTGTGGCGACACTGCGCCATCTTTTCTGCGCCGAAACCGTAGCAGTTCAGTTCGCCGTGGACGACTTCGCCGCGAATGCTGACTTCGGGGTTGAGCGTTGTGACGAATTCGAAGCTGCAGTTCTTGAGTTTGCCGCGCGGGCTGATCCACTTGAATCCTGCGTCGGAGAGCGCCGAAATGGCGATGCGGAGAACCGAGTAGTCGGGAAAATCGTAGTTTTCGGCTTCGGACTGAACAGCCTCAATAATCATTTCGACCAGATCATATGGTCTTTCCAGCTTTTCCATGTAAATCCTCCTTAAAGAACGAGCATTTTAGACGGAAGCACACCGCTCGATGACGGTGTGCTTGCATTGTGAGTAAGCTAATAATTATATTATAGCACTATTGCTTATTTTTGTCAATGAGACTGCGTTACCATTTGATTGGCGTGAGCCCCCATTTTTCGAGTTGCTCATTGCAGGCGACAAAATGGCCGTTACCGAAAAAGCCGTTATATGCGGAAAGTGGCGACGGGTGGGCGGATTCTAGTACGAGATGCTTAGATTTATCGATGAGTTTGGCTTTGTTACGCGCGTCGCGACCCCAGAGCAAGAAAACGAGATGTGGTCGATTTTCGTTGAGATATTTGATGATATTCTCGGTGAAAATCTCCCAGCCTTTGGCGCGATGGCTGCCGGCATGGTGCGCCTCGACAGTCAAAACATTGTTCAGAAGTAGGACGCCCTGCTCCGCCCAGCGCTGCAGATTGCCGGATTTTGGAATTTCAGCGCCAGTTTCGTTATGAATTTCCTTAAAAATGTTTTGAAGGCTTGGCGGCGTTTGGACGCCGTCGCGAACCGAAAAAGCGAGGCCGTGCGCCTGGCCGGGTCCATGGTACGGATCTTGTCCAATGATGACGACTTTGACTGCGCTTAAATCGGTCGCAAAAGCAGAAAAGACCTGGTGCTTTGGTGGATAAATTGTCGTGCGCTCATATTCGGCGGTCAAAAATTTTGACAGCTCTTGGAAATATGGCTGCGCGAATTCAGCCTGCAAGATTGGCTTCCACGACTTGTGCATTAGATGTTCCAGAATTTCTTTAAGCGTTCGAAGACTTCGTCTGGCGTGCCGCTAGTATCGAATGTTGGTACTTTGTAGTCTTTCGCGACTTTGAGATAGGCGTCGTTGAGCTTTTTCTGGAATTCGCCGTCTTTCGACTTAAAGAATTCTTCGCTGCGCTTACCTTGCGAGATGAGGCGCTTGGCACGCTCTTCGTCCGAAAGCGTCAAAATGACGATTTTGTCTGGCTTGAAATAATGCTCCGGCATCAAATCGTGGTGCAATTTGGCGATGACCTGACGACTAACACCTGTGCCGTAGCCTTCGTAAATAACGGTCGAGAGCCAGTTGCGCGTAATGATGACGATGTCGCCATTTTGAAGTGCTGGCTCGGCGAGTTTTTTCCATTGCTCGTAGCGATTGACGAGATAGAGCAGGACGCGCGTGCGCGGATCGATATTACTATCGTGTGAGCCGTAGTTTAGTTTTGCGATTTGCTGAATGAACGGGTTTTCGGAGTTCGTGCCGGATTCGGAATAATGAACGACATTTTTGCCCTGTGCTTTGAAGTATTCGACGAGCTTTGCGGCTTGTGTGTCTTTGCCAGTTGCGTCTTGGCCTTCGATAACTATAAACATATAAACTCCTCTATTTCTTGTCTTCAATTAGGCGGTAATAGCAAGCCGGACAGATAGATTTGTACTCGATTTTGCTAGTGCCGTCATCGATGAGAATATCTGGACCGTCCGTCACGAGTTCGCCGTCGAGAAAGCGGCAATTCAAGGTGGCTTTGTGGCCGCAATCGCAAATGGTCTTTAGCTCTTCGATTTTGTGCGCGAGCTGCAGCAGACGTGTGGCACCTTCGAAGCCGCCGTCCTGCAGGCGGAAGTTTAAGCGAAGACCGTAGCACATGACTGGCGTATTGAGCTTGACGACGACTTGCATGAGCTGGTCGGCTTGTTCTGGTGTGAGAAATTGCGCTTCGTCTACTAGGACGCAGGCGACATGAACGTAATCTTTCTTGATGATTTCGAACAGATTGTCAGTGCGCGTAAAGCAAAAGTCGGTTTTGCGTTCTGGCCCGATGCGGGTTGATAGCTTTGAGCCGTTTTTAGTATCGGTTGCTGGTTTACAGACGCAAACTTTTTGGCCGCGCTCTTCGTAATTGAATGCGACCTGTAAAAGCTGCATGGTTTTGCCGCAGCCCATAGCGCCGTACCTAAAGTATAGTTGTGCCACAATATAATTCCTCGCTTTTTTATTAATATAGCAGTTTTTGTCAGTTTTGTGCTCTTTGTTGCGCGGTGGCAACCCCTAACAGATTATGATATGATGTTAGGAGCATGAAACAAGAAACAAATCCATTAGTATCTATTGTAATTCCGGTCTATAATGGCGAAAATTATGTCAAGTTTGCAATCGAGAGCGCGCTTGCGCAGACTTATTCCAATCTCGAAATCTTAGTTATTGATGATGGTTCGTCTGATGGAACCGAAGAAATCTGTAAAAGCTACGGCGACAAGATCCGATATATCAAGAAAAAGAATGGTGGCGTGTCTTCCGCATTGAATCTCGCTTTGAAGGAAATGAAAGGCGAGTACTTCTCTTGGCTGTCGCACGATGACACTTATGAGCCGGAAAAGGTTCAAGTCGAAATCGATTATCTGCGCGAAAACGGTTTTTTGCGCAAGAAAGTGATTGTTTTCTCGGATTATTATCTGATTGATAAAAAAGGCAGCCGTCTGTATTCGTGCGTAAAGCCGCACGACGAGATTGAGCGCAAGCCTGAATATTCTCTATTGAAAGGCCACATCAACGGTCTTTCGCTTTTGATTCCAAAGGCGGCCTTTGATGAGTTTGGCGATTTTGACGAAAAATTGATTTGCGCTCAGGATTACGAAATGTGGCGCCGCATGCTCTTTGGTGGTTACGAATTTAAGCATATTCCTGAATTACTCGTAAGTACTCGTTGCCACGCAAAACAAGTCACCAACACCAATCCAAAGGTAGAGACCGAGGGCAATAAATTCTACGAGGATACCGTAGAGATGATTTCCGAAGAGCGTGCCGACGAACTCGAAGGCAGTAAACGAAACTTGTATATTGTTTTGGCGGAGTTTTTCAAGAATGGGCCATATGATGGTTTCGCAAGATATTGCGAAGAGCGCGCGGAAGAAATTTTGCAGAAAGCGAGTAAGGAAGTTCCGAAAACTCTCGTGAGTGTAATTATCCCTTTTTATAATCGCGTTGAACCGCTAAAGCGCGCGATTGACTCTGTTTTGTCGCAGAGTCACAAGAAGGTTGAATTGATTTTGGTTAATGACGGTTCGACTGATGATCTTTCCGATATTAAGAAAATCGTTAAAGACAACAAGAATGTAATTTTGATTGATAATGCGAAAAATCAGGGTCCGAGCGCGGCTAGAAACGCCGGTATGCGGAAGGCGACCGGCGAATATGTTGCATTTCTCGATTCTGATGACACTTTCGTAGAAGACAAGTTGTCGAAGTCCTTACAATATGCGATTGCGTCAAAAGCGAAGATTTTGTATACGGCATATTCGCGCCACGATGCCTCTGGTGAGAATAAAGACATTCATGTCGAAAGCATGTATGGTCACTGCGAGCTTGAAATGATGTATAGCTGTAGAATCGCGACGCCGACCGTGATGCTAAATCGCCAGTGGGTGCTCGACAATAACTTGTTCTTCGACGAAGATGTCCATATTGGCGAGGACACCTTGCTATGGCTTAGCTGTATGAAGAATGACACATACCTCGTTGCTATCGATGAACCGCTCACGATCGTGAATACGAATGAAAATTCCGCTGCGTACAATGCGGAAGATCAGATTCTTGGCCTAAAAACCATCGTAAAGTTTCTATTGAATGATGATTATTATTCGAAATACGATTTTGAATTGTCTCGCCTGATGAAGGCTTATGCGGATATTGTCGAAAAGAACTATAAAGTTCCGGAAGGCCCTGTTCCAGCCGGTCTGTTTAGGAAAATGGCTTATTTTGCAAAAAATGAAGGTATGCTTTCCTTGGCGATTCGCATCAAACGAAAAGTCGTAAGTGTCGTGAAGGGATAATATGAAAAAAGTCGCCGTTTTAATTCCATGCTATAACGAAGCGAAAACGATTAAAAAAGTCGTAACTGATTGTAAGAAATATCTCAGTTCCGACGAGTATGATTTAAAGATCTATGTTTACGACAATAATTCGACCGATCATACTGATAAAATTGCGAAGAAAGCTGGCGCGATTGTGCGCTACGAGTACAAGCAAGGAAAAGGCAATGTGGT
The DNA here is from genome assembly GCA_946527885.1 of uncultured Candidatus Saccharibacteria bacterium. GTDB lineage: Bacteria > Patescibacteriota > Saccharimonadia > Saccharimonadales > Saccharimonadaceae > UBA2834. Next base: position 8,963 of record CAMMYO010000007.1, on the reverse strand, counting down.
GCGCACGATGTTTAGAGAAATCGAGGCGGACTGCTACCTTATGATTGATGGCGACGATACTTATCCGCTAGATGAAGCGAAGAAGCTTTGCGATGTGGTCTTGAAAAAAGGCGGCGATATGGTGATTGGCGATCGTCTGTCATCGACATATTTCCAGGAAAATAAGCGACCGTTTCATAATTTTGGTAATAAGCTGGTGCGCGGCCTGATCAATACTCTTTTCAAAAGCAATATTCGCGACATGATGACTGGCTACCGAGCGATGAGTCGCAATTTTGTCAAAACTTTCCCGATTTTGTCGAAGGGTTTTGAGCTCGAAGTCGAGATGACGATTTTTGCCTTGGATCATGGCTTTTTGATTAAAGAGATTCCGGTGCAGTATCGCGATAGGCCTGAAGGTTCTGTGTCGAAGCTGAATACCTATAGTGACGGTTTTAAGGTTGTGAAGCGTATTATTTCCCTGTTCGAGGAATGTAAACCAGCACTATTCTTCTCGTTGCTATCGCTGTTCTTTTTGGCTGTTTCGGGCATTTTGGGTGTGCCGGTCTTAATAAACTATTTCAATACCGGACTTGTCGAGCGCTTTCCAACCTTGATTGTGGCCTGCTTCTTGCTCATTATCTCAACGTTGATGATGGTTTGCGGAATTATCCTTGAGGTGATTGTAAAGAAGCATCGACAGCTGTTTGAGTTAAATCTAAATAATTTGAGTATCAAAAATGATTAATCAGTTGGTAATGTTTTTTGTACCGTTGGCGTATTTTCTGCTACTGACGGCGGCAATTGTTTTGTTAAGTAAACGCAGCTTTGGGTATGGCCTAGTGTTGGGGTTCTTGAGCAGTGCGTTGGCTCTGTTTTTGAGCCAGTGTATTTTTGGAACTTTCACTGTTGGCTTCGTGCTGATGGTTTTGCTCGCACTCTCGTTCGTGGCTGTGTTTTGGTTCAAGAAAGATTTGCGCAAGGAATTCCGCAAGAATTATTTTTCGCTTGGTTTTTGGGGCTTTCTGACTATTTATATTTTTGCGACCATATTGAACCTAAAGCGCGGTTTTTCGGTTTGGGACGAATTTTCGCATTGGGGCATGATGTTGAAAGAAATGATTCGCCTGGACAAGTTTTATTATGTCGATGAATCGAATTTGATGGTACACAAAGATTATCCGCCGATTCAGCAGCTCTTTGAGCTATTTTGGATGAAATTGTGCGGCGGCTTTAACGAGATTGCGGCCGAACGTTCAGCTCGTGTTTTGAGCTTTTCGTTTATCTTGCCGATTTTGGAATCCCTACCGCTGAAAAAGAAAAAGGCTAGCTTCGTCAAGAAGTTGCTTTGTGTTTTTGCGGTCGTGATGATTCCGGTTATCTGTATCGCACTATTTGATCAGCACGGCGTCTATAATACGATTTATAACGATTATACGATGAGTATGGGAGTCACATTCTTGCTTGCGCTAGCTTTGCTCGGGAAGAAGTATGATTGGTTCTTTGTGATTGAATTTTTGATTGGCGGTATTTTCTTGGTGCTTTTGAAGCAGATGGGCTTGCCGCTGTATTATATGGCGCTGGCGGTGCTCGGGGCGATTTGGATTGCTTCAAAGAAATTCTTTGGCGATAAAAAGAACTATATCAAGGCGGCAGTTTTGGTTGTGGTGCCGATTCTGTTCTGGCTATTGTGGGGACGCTTTACGGCCGATGCGGCAAAGCAGTTCGATATGAATAGTATTGGATTGGGTGATTTTATTAACGCACTATTGGGTCGTGGCGAAGTCTGGCAAAGAACGACGATTTTGGATTTCATAAGCGCTGTCTTTACGCGCGATATTTCGCTATCGATTATTCCGATTTCGTATTTGCAAGCCGTGCTGATATTTATCGGCGTCAGCGTGTTCTTTGCTATTCGCGCGAAAAAAGAAAAAGCCAAGAAAGTTATATGTACGCTAGTAGTGGTTGTGCTCGGGGCGATTGGCTATGCGCTTGCGATGATGATTTTGTACGTAACGGCTTTCGGCGAGATTGAAGGGCCGGCATTGGCTTCCTTCGAACGCTATATGGGCAGTTTCGCGATTATTCTATTCGTGCTTGGCTGTTTCTATATTGTTCATATGCTGGTAGAATCTGGCAAAAGCGAACGTTTACTTTACTTTATGATTGCGCTTGCTCTCGTCCTGCGCGCTGATGCTTTCGGTAGATTTTTGCCGACGTTGAATAGTTACGAAGGCGAATATAAATATGCCGCAGCGGAGTTGGTAAATTCGGGTATTAATACTGATTCGAAGGTGTTTATTTCATCTCAGGACAAAGTCGGAGTTCAGTATTATATGCAATACTTTGCTAATCCGATTTCGTTCAATAGCCGCGATTATAGTTGGCCGACATTGGAAAGTGACGAGGAGCGAAGCGATTATTTGGAACAGAATATTTATCCGCAGCTGAAGGATTACGATTATTTGTTCGTGTATGATTCCGAGGCGGAATACTTGAATGATTATTGCGCCAAGATGGGCATTTGCGAAGATTTGGCCGAGGGTGTCCGAATTTACCAAATCAACACATCGGATGCCGAAATAAGATTCGAAAAATTCGAGCAATAAAAATATCCCCTTGAAGGGGATATTTTTTAGAGTTGGTTTTTCTTCCAGGTTCTTTCGTTAATGATATTGTAGTAGCTCTGGATGATTTTGCAAACTTTTTCGGAGACATTTTCGTCTCGGTAGTCTTTGACTGGGTTTGCGCGATCTTTGACGAACGAGTTGACGGCTAGCTCGATGGAATTGATTAAATCGCGTTCATTGACGCTTCCTAGTACGATGCTGCCGGCGTCGAGAGCTTCTGGGCGTTCGGTGCTATTGCGCATTGATACACCTGGGAAGTTTAGAATTGCGGATTCTTCTGGAACTGTGCCGCTATCTGACAATACGCAGAAGGAATGCTGTTGGAGCTTGACGTAGTCGAAGAATCCTAATGGCTGTGAATTGATGATCAGTTCGTTAAACTTAATGCCCTTTTCATCGATTTTCTTCTGTGTTCTTGGGTGTGTCGAGAAGATGATTGGCTTCTTGTAGGTTTCAGCAATTGCGTTAAGGCTATTGACGAGGCTTTCGAATTTCTTGTCGATGTCGATATTTTCCTCGCGGTGAGCGCTAACGACAAAGTAGTCGTTTTCTTTGAGATTGAGGCGCTCTAGAACGTCAGAATTGTTGATTTGGTCGATGTTCGAGTGAAGAACTTCTGCCATTGGCGAACCAGTTACATAGACGCTATCGTCGCGCTTTCCTTCTGCAATGAGATATCTGCGGGCGTTTTCGGTATAAGCTAGGTTAATATCGCTCAAATGATCTACTAGGCGGCGGTTGATTTCTTCTGGCACGTTGAAGTCGAAGCAGCGGTTACCGGCTTCCATGTGGAAGATAGGCACTTTGAGACGCTTTGCCGAGTATGCTGCAAGGCAGCTATTGGTGTCGCCCAGAACGAGCAATGCGTCCGGTTGCTCTTTTTTGATAACATCGTAACTCTTGGCGATGATATTACCGACTGTTTCGCCAACGGTTTCGCCGACTGATTCAAGGAAATAGTCCGGCTTGCGTAGCTTGAATTCTTCAAAGAATACTTCGTTGAGAGTGTAGTCGTAATTTTGACCAGTATGCACGAGTACGAGATTGAAGTACTTGTCGATGGCCTTTATCGTGCTAGAAAGGCGGATGATTTCTGGCCTAGTGCCTACGACGACCATGACTTTGATTTTATTCATATTTTAGACCTCCATGTAATAGGTGTCAGGGTTATTGTTATCGAAAATTTCATTGCACCAAATACCAAGAATCATTTCGGTGTCGCCAACATTAGTAATATTGTGCGTGTAGCCGACCGGAATAGTAACGATAGTCGGTTTGTCGCCCGATACGGGAATGGTTGTGATTTCGTCTTCGCCGACTTTCCTGAGCTTGATTTCTGCTTTACCGCTTAGCACGACGAATTTTTCGACTTTGGTGTGATGATAATGGTTTCCGCGAGTGATACCAGGCTTGCTAGTCGAGATGGAGAATTGTCCGCTATCTGAAGTATGCAGTAGCTCGACAAAGCTGCCGCGCTCGTCGGTATTTTGCTTTGGCTCGAAAGCTAGGCTTTCGAGTTCGTTGTAGCTAATGTATGTCGAGAATAGCTTTTTGATAAAGGCGTCGCCGGTTTGCGGAACATCGATAGAGTTCAGGTCGTTTTTGAAGCTCTTGATGGTTTCGGCTAATTCGCCAAGCGTGATTTTTTTGATTGGCGAGACGTAGTTGTATGGTTTTTCTGGCTTCTTGCTGCCGTTGATGATTTGGATGAAGGTTTTGCAAATATCGTCGATATAGATTAGCTCAATTTCGTGGCTTGGATCGTTGACGGTGATTTCTTCGTCGTGTGCGATATTGTGGCAAAAAGTCGCTACGACCGAGTTGTAGTTTGGCCTGCAGCCCTTTCCAAATACATTATGAAGGCGGAAAACAATACCATGCTCGTAATTATTTAGAATATAATCTTCAGCTAGGCGCTTCGATTTGCCGTAGTCGTTGTCTAGCGCTGCTTGGATGCTAGATGAAAAGATGAGAGGGGTTTGAGATTTGTTTGCTACGAGAATGTCTACGATTTTCTTGGTAAGGTCAGTGTTGCCGCTATAGAATTCTTCGGCGGTTTGCGGGCGATTAACACCTGCGAGATGAACTATAAAGTCGGCTTTATTGATTTTTTCTTCGAGTTCGTCTTCGGTATTTTCCAAAGTGAATTTGTCGATTTCGTAGTCAGCCTGCTCGTTTCTTAGAAAATCTTGCAGGTTTTTACCAATAAAACCGTCTGCTCCTGTTATAAGGATGCGCATTGTGTTACTTTTCCTCTTGGAATAGATCCAACTTTAATAGAAGTTTCTTCATGCCTTCGACGTCGAGTCGGGTAGTATTGTGCGAGTGATAATCTTCGACTTTTTCGAAATCGGCGCTACCGACATTTTCGTACTTCTGGTAATTGAGGCCGCGCTTGTCGGCTTTGATGCGGAAGTAATTGCCCATATCTTCCGCGGTAAGCATTTCTTCTTTCGTGACGAGTGTTTCGTAAAGTTTTTCGCCGTGGCGGGTGCCGATATATTTAATCTTTGCGTTCGGGTCTTTCAATTCCCTGACGGCCTGAGCGAGAGTCTCGATTGTGGCGGCTGGTGCTTTTTGAACGAACAAATCGCCCTGCTCGCCATGCTCGAAGGCGTAAATAACTAGATCAACCGCATCTTCTAGTGTCATCATAAAGCGGGTCATCTCTGGATTCGTGATGGTTAGCGGCAAGCCATTCTTGATCTGCTCGCAGAATAGCGGAATAACGCTACCACGCGAAGCCATAACGTTGCCGTAGCGAGTGCGGCAGATGATAGTAGAGTCGTTTTTTGCTTCGCGGCCTTTTGCGACGGCAACCTTTTCCATTAATGCTTTGCTCATGCCCATTGCGTTGATTGGATAGGCGGCTTTGTCGGTAGACAATACGACTACGCGCTTTACTTTGTGATTAATGGCGGCCTCGAGAACGTTTTCGGTACCGAGTACGTTAGTTTTGACGGCTTGGATTGGGAAGAATTCGCATGAAGGCACCTGCTTTAGTGCTGCGGCATGGAAAATGAAATCTACGCCATCCATTGCGTCGTCGACACTGCGATAATCCCTAACGTCACCAATGAAAAACTTGAGCTTGTCGTTTTTGTATTTGATGCGCATATCTTCTTGCTTCTTTTCGTCGCGCGAAAAAATACGAATCTCTTTCAGGCCCATGTCTTCTTTCATAAAGCGCTCGAGTACCTTATTGCCGAAGCTGCCTGTGCCACCCGTAATTAGCAAAGTCTTATCTTTAAACAATTCCCTCTTCATCTTATAAGTATAAAACAGATAAGGGTTATCCGACAAGTTTTACCCACCTCTGGGCGACTTTTTGGGTGGAATATTGGTCGATTTCTTGGGCGATTTTTTCCTGCATTTGCCGAAGCGTCTTTTTATTTTGTAGCAATTCGATAATCTTATTTGCCATTTCGGTTTCGTCTGAATTGTCGATGAGGAAGCCGGTTTTGCCATTTTTGATGATATTTCTGGCGCCTGAAGCTCTGCTAAAGGCGATAGTTGGCAATCCGGTACTCATGGCTTCGAGTAATACGATTCCAAAGGCTTCAGTTTTCGAAGTCATTACATAAAGGCTGCTGGAAAGCAGCTGTTTTTGGACTTCATCTTGTGGCAAAAAGCCAGTAATGGTGACATTTTCTGACAGTCCGTTTGTCCTGACGGCCGTTTCGAGCATTTCGCGTTCTTTTCCGTCGCCTACAATCGTCAATTTGACGTCGGGAATACTCTGCTTGACCAGCTTAACGACTCGGATTAGCGTGGCGAAATCTTTTTCTGGGCTGAGGCGACCAACGGAAACGAGCGCATTGTGGTTAATTTTTGCCTTTTGACTAGGAATATCGTCGATAGAGTTTGGAATTTCGACGCATTGGATGTTTTTGAAGTGTTTTTGGTAGTAATCCGCAAGCTCTTTAGTGGCGACAACGAGGTAATCGAAGCCTTTGATCGACTTCTTGAGCTGGGCGATGTAGCGGTGGCTGTTTTGATGAAAATCATGGTCGCTGGCGATTAACTTGGCTTTGCCATGATAGTATTTCTGGACCAATGAATTAACTAACGCCCTATCCGTCAAAATAACGTCCGTCTTTAGGTTTTTGAAGTATTTTGCGGCGGCTGCGTCTAGTGTAGAATTGATATTTTTGCGTCGTTTTAGCTCGGCGGTAATCTCTGATACTTTCGGATGCTTTATGAGCCCGAGCATGGAAACTTCCCCAGGTTTCTGTGGGATTAGATAGCTTACAGGGATTTTGGGATTGAGCGGAAATTTAATCTTTTCGTCGCCGTCGGCATAAAGTGAAATTATTCGGACGTTATAATAATCTGAAAGCGCGCTACTGATTGAGCAGACGAAGCGTTCGATGCCGCCATAATCCGTGATGTTTTTTGTGATAATTGTAAGATTTTTCATTTATCCGAGAAGCATTTTGGTGTATTGCTTTGCGACTTCTTTTGGCTTGCCGTCGATTTCGATTTTGCCATCATTCAACAGGATTGCGCGATTGCAGAAGCGCGTAACGTTTTCCATTGAGTGTGTGACTAGGATTACGGTTTGCTTTTTATCGCGAAGGCTTTCGAAGTAATCGTTACATTTTTGTTGGAATGCAGCATCGCCAACCGCGAGAACCTCGTCGAGTAATAGAATGTCGCCTTTGGCGCGAATTGCAATCGAAAAAGCGAGACGTACTTGCATACCGCTGGAATAGTTTTTGAGTTTCTGATCTTGGAAATCCTTGAGTTCGGCAAATTCCCAAATGTCGTCGTACATGGTTTCCATCTCTTTATTTGAGAAACCTAGCAGTGCGCCATTCATGTAGACGTTTTCGCGACCGGTCAATTCTGGATTGAAACCGACGCCGAGCTCAATGAATGGCACGAGCGAGCCGTTAATTGTGATTTTGCCCTTGCCCGGATAGTAAATGCCGGCCAAAATTTTGAGCAAAGTCGATTTGCCGCTACCGTTGCGACCAACGATGCCGATGAAATCGCCCTTTTTGATGTCGAAGCTGATGCCGCGCAAAACTTTTTGCTCACGGTAGCCTTTAATGCCTTTTAGACGATTGAAGAAGGCTTGCTTGAGGCCGCCCGCATGTTCGGTTGGCAAGTTGAAGCTCTTATGGAGATTTTTGACTGAAATAGCGATATCGCTCTTCTTGTTATCGATGACATTGCGTCCGTCTGCTTGCATACTCATCTATACTTCCTCCGCAAAATAGCGCGAACGCTTTCTAAAGGTTAGAGCTCCGAAGGTTAGTACGGTAATGACAATCAAAAACGGAATAATAATGACGGCGTGATTGTCTAGATAATTCCAAATTGTGACAGTTTCGGTCGTAATGAGATTGTAGCGAATATCTTGAATTGACTGAGCGATCGGGTTCAGTAGAAGGAATTTAGCGGCAATTTCGCTTGTCTGCGAAACCATCGAAATCGGGTAAATAATCGGGATTGCGTAAAATAGAGCCTGCACTAAAACATCCCAAATCGAAGTGACGTCGCGATATTTGACGTTGATTGAGCCGAGCAAGAATGAAATGCCGAGCGATAGCAGGTATAGCTCAAGCAACGAGAATGGCACGAGTAACCAGCTCCAGCTTGGCGTGACGCCGTTGATGAGCGCAAAAATAATGATGACGAGCAGATTAATTAGCATATTGATGACGGCCGTCAGTGTAGATGAAACGACGACGATATACTTTGGGAATGAGATTTTTCGAAGCAAGTCGCCGCGCGTAATGATCGCTTGGATGCCCTGGCTAGTACATTCGGTAAAGAAGCTCCACATGCTAGTGCCACATAACAGATAGACGGCGTAATGTGGAATGTCGTTGCCGATCTTGAGCAGTTTTGCGAAAACGATATACATGATTGCGAACATCATGAGCGGGCGCAATAGTGCCCACATGTAGCCCAATACTGAGCCCTGGTATCGCAATTTAAAATCAGTCTTCGTCAATTCTTTGAGCAAGATGCGATTTTTGCGATTCCACACCTTCGGTATATTCATAACAGTTATTTTACCATAAAATGGTATTATTTAGATATGAAGCCACTAGTTTCGGTGATTGTGCCGGTTTACAATACGGGCGCGGAAGCGGTTGCATTGGTCGATAGTTTGTTGAATGGCTCGACCTATCGTAATTTTGAAATTATTTTGGTTGACGACGGTTCGACGGATGATAGCTTGAAGACCTTGCAGTCTATTAAGGCTCGCAGAGTGAAAGTTATTTCCAAGCAAAACGGCGGTCCGTCTAGTGCGCGCAATTTTGGCATCAAGAATGCTAGCGGTGAGTATTGTGTATTTGTCGATTCGGACGATAGTGTTGATGCGACTTTTCTGGAGAA
>CAMMYO010000006.1 GCA_946527885.1 uncultured Candidatus Saccharibacteria bacterium | reverse complement strand
TGTTCGGTATAGATAAGCGCTGAAAGCATATTAAGCGCGAAACTGACTCCAAGATTAGAATTCCCTATGACCTCCCAGAGAGATGATCTGGTTGATAGGTGCAAGGTGGAAGCATGGCAACATGTGGAGCCGAAGCATACTAATAGAGGCATTGCCTTTTTATGTTCTACTTATTGATTTCATGCTTGCATAAAGTCGATAAGTAGTATAGACTTAACTAGTAACTGGTGTTCAAAGCACCAAGTCAATTAAAATCCTTATCTTGCTCATCGAAGTTAGATTCTAATACAGCGGCATTAGGTTTTCGTCGCGCCCTTAGAGTCTAACTTCGGTGTCCATACCGCCAGGGAAATACCTGTTTCCATTCCGAACACAGAAGTCAAGCCTGGTAGGGGCGATTATACTGCTCTGCGGGAAACTAGCAAGATGCCGAATTATACGAAGAAGCCACCCCAACGGGTGGCTTTTCGTCTATCTGAACATAGTTCGAGATAGCGAAAAGCCATGCGAGGGGTGTTTTTGTTGCTTGCGACAAAATGCGCGATATTCATCGCGCGCTTCTTTGTATAACGAGCGAATCTTTGATTCGCGAGCATTATACGATCATAATCTAAGTCGTCAGTAGGACATTTTCTTCGTATAACGAGCGAATCTTTGATTCGCGAGCATTATGCGATATTCACTTCATCGCACATATTACTTTAAAAACAACAAAACGGTATCAACGGTACTAGAGACAATCCCGCACAGGACAATAATCAGCAATATGACATAAAACCAGCGTGTCCCAGGTTTTACTTTCGAGTCGGGGAACCATTTTCCGCTAATTTGATCCGAAATTTTCGCCGGATAGTAGCCAAGCTCGGTGCTAACATCGACTTCAATTACTTCTTCCGAATCATTCATACTACTATTATACAACAAAAAGCACATACAGTCAATGCGGTGCCTACTATCTGTTATAATATCTTTATTATGAAAAACGAAATCGAGGCAACTTTTTACGAAATCGATAAAGAGCAGGTAAGGGCAAAGCTCAAAGAGCTTGGCGCGGAGCTGATTCGTCCGGAGATTCTAATGCGCCGAAAGGTCTACAATACCGGCGGCCATTCTTTTGCGCGCGTGCGTGATGAGGGCGGCAAAGTCGTGATGACCTATAAAAACTTTACTGACGATAGCTCGATTATGGGTGTTAAGGAAGTAAATCTGACTGTCGATAATTATGATGATGCTAATAATTTCATGCTTGGCTGCGGCCTAAGGCAGAAAGCAGAACAAGAGACTTATCGCGAAGTTTGGCTACTCGATGGCGTGGAGATATGCATCGATACTTGGCCCTGGATCCCATCATTTATCGAAATCGAGGGGCCATCCGAAGATGCGGTGTGGTCAGTCGCGCAAAAACTCGGTTACGATAAGAAAGAAGCGCACTTTGGCGGCGTCGATACAGCATATAATTTCTATTACGGCGTCGAAAAAGACGTTGTCAACTACGAGACTCCGGTTATTAATTTCGAGATCGAAGCGCCATCTTGGGCTCAGAAGCGAATTCGTTAAGGAAACAAAATACCACCCGACCGGGTGGTATTTGCTTAACTAAAAATAATTGCGTTAAATGCCCAGTAACTTAGAATTGCGAAAAGCAATCCATAAATGCCCAAGCATAAAAATAGACCAATGCGATTGGCCCTCTCCGCCTCTGGCAATTTATCCATAACTATATTATAGCACAAAATGCCAAATAAATCAAGTCCTACCGCCTAAAGCGCTCCAAAAACGCAAATGCCGCCCCTTTACAGGGGCGGCGGTAGTTTGGTTAGCTTGCGAGAAGTTCGGTCTTCTGACCGAGATCCTCGAGGATGATGACGCCGTCTTTGACCGGCAATGTGCCTATCTGGTCACCATTGTTGTTGTAGATGGCAACGCACTGGATCTTGTAAATTTCAGTGTCGCCGTTCTCGGTCGACCAGATAAACTGGAGCGTAGCTGAGCCCCGTTCGGGATCGCAGCCGATTACACAAGACAGGTATTCATATCCATTTGCGTGACATTCTGCGCATCTACTCGCCTGTGCGGCAATATCATTACTCGAAAACTTTCGGAAGTCCTTATCGTAGAAGACTTCGTTTCCAAACTCGCCGCGAGCGCTGTGAGTATGGATGTCGAGAATCAGCGGATAGGTTGTTTCGCCGCGAACTGCGGCGTGCATGTCCATCATGTCCTGCGTATTTCCGTCTTTGCCCAGTCTGGCGTCGTTCAGTCCGCTCACGCGGTCGAAGTAGTACATGTCGCGATACAGCTGTGCGCCGTAGAATTGAGCGCGTACTTCGACGTTGTCGTGGCGCGTTATGCGTGCCATTTCCTTCAGTGCTGCGAGCAACGGTTCGCTTATGCAAATCCGTGCATTCATTTCAGAGTAATCGTACATCATAATAAATCCTCCTCGCTATAAAAGTACGTAGGGTTTATGGGGACTACACTTTGATTATAGCATAAAATGCTAAAAAAGTCAAGAGAGCATAAGCGGTTCATGCCTTAATTATACCTTTTTCGCACAAAAAGCGACAATCGAACGATTGTCGCCCAGATAAAGCCGGCAGCTAGGCTGCTCAGTCGATTTGACCGGTTCTAAATCTGTAAAACAGTCTCAAATGAGCTGTGAAGATAGTTTATCAGCAAAAACTAAAACCCTAAAGCGTAAGTATTATTCGTCGAGCAACGATTCGTCATTGTCGAGCAGCGCCTGCAATATTAGCATCTGCTCATCTGTTAATGAGTCCGTTTTGAGATCTGAAACGTTATAATCATTGTGCTCGTCGCAAACATCATGAACGAAATCTCGTACCATCTGCGCGTGTTTTTCATTGAAATTAATTTGCGCCTTTTCCGGCCGGGCGCCGGAACGCTTCTCAACGGTAATCGATGTATCGGTCACGATAATTCTGACATAGTTATATTCTGTTGCGCTACCCGCAATATCTCCCGTAAATGCGATCATATATTGATCAATCGACGCAACGGATTGCTGTAGGATACTCGTAAGATAACGCTTTTCGCGGTAATTCATCTTACTATAATCTACGCTGCCGGAAGCCTCATATTTGTTCACGAGAGCCTTAATATAGATATATAGCGGCGAATTGCTTGAATATGTATTAGTGCGTTTAATTGGATTGCATGGGGCCTGAACGCACACGACCTGTTCATTTGAGGTAACGATATAGTCGCCGGAATCATTTTGCTTGATGATAATGTCGTAGTTATGGCCAGCTCTATCAATGCGCAAGACGGTCTTGTCGATATCCAATCCCGTTGGTGGCGTTTCCTCGATAATCGGCTCACTCTCTTCGGTACTGACAGTTATGATAGCTAGCGTAATGGCGATAGCTAAAAATACGACGCCGACCAAAGCAACGACGACGCCAGGGTTAACACTATGCTTTTGCTTATCCATGTCTTTATTTTAACATTTTATGGCAGGTCGATTTGGCAATAATGTCGGTTACTTAGTTTTAGCTCTGGGCGATGATTGTATTTAGTATAGAGCGCATTTGCCAACAAGTCGCTCGCGCGAATTAGGACAGTCCTGGCAGAATCGCAAAAAGTCGCCGATACTTCGACGTGATGGTGAAAAATTGGCGCATGATGTGCGCTGTAATCAAAGTTGTCGACTCCGTGTTGAAATTCCTCCCGAATACTCTCGCATAAATTATAATAGCCGTTCGTTGAAGTGGGCTGGTTATCGATAAAAAGATGAATATTGATGTCTTCTTCGGCGGAAATTTTCTGCGCCGCGAGCAATGCGGAAATCTTGGCTTTAATCGCGAGCTTGATGCAATAATCTTTAAATCGATGAATCGACTGCTTGTCTTGCATGATTCGTTCGTAAACTCGCCCAATGCGCACGACGCAGCCAAAACTCTCATCGTCCCGCAATACGGAATTCAGATAGCGCTTAGCGGTAGGCTTTAACTTGCAGGCTTTTACTTCTTTCTTGGTCGAAGAGAGGCTCAACTCTGCCGCGCGATAGCGACAAAGTGCCGCATCCTTCTGGCGTTTTGTTTTAAATACATACCCAGCATAAATAAAAAATTTGTCGCCGGAGTTGCGGTGAAGTACGCCAGAGTCGTCCATGTAGAAAAATAGTTCCTGCATTAGGTCATCATAAACTATCTTGCAAGAACTACAAGCGTAAGTAAAAAGCCCCAGCTAATGTCTGGGGCAAAAGTAAGATTAGAGACGCATTTCGCGACCGAATTTCTCGATAGCGATATTGAGCTGGTTGGCCACGTAGGCGCTGCCGAGCGCGCGGACTTGATTGCGCGCAGCAAGTGAATTGCGTAGCAACAGGGAAATCCAAAGTTTACGAATGGCTTCATCGTAAAACAGGACTTTAAATCCGTTCCGCGGAATTCCGGTCAAGTAACGCCGCTTGTCGATACCGGTGCGTTCTGCTCGCGCGATGGACTTTCCTTTTTCGTCGCGGCAAAAGATGATTCGACCAAAGCTGTCGCCATATTCACTCAGTCTGTCACTAAAATCCAACTCGCTGGTAGATTCGCAGATTACGGGTAAGAGAACGCTCGATTTTGAGCGCTTTGCAAGATCGGACAGGGTTTGTTCGGCGGCAAAGAAGTCGCTTTCGCGCTTTTCGTATTCCTCCGTTTTCTTGTCGCCAGCGCGCTTAGCATCAAGATATATGCTATGGGCCGACGTGTACAGTTCGTGAAAATAACCCCGTAGAATCAAGTTTGTTTCTATGCCTAAATCCGTCAGGTCTTTCGGTAATGGCGGTAAAGTGTACTTTCCATTGCAATTCAGAAAATTCTCGAGTAATACTAAAGTTGTCATAGGAAACTCCTTTCGGGAGCGCGTGCTCTATCTCTTTCTAACGAGCGACGCTAGGCGGACTAACGTACGATAAAATTATATAATATAGTACCAGTTTAGTCAAATGCTTGTTCTAATCGCTCAAGATTTGCTGGCCGGACTCGCGCTTCTTTTTGAAGAGTTCGCGGCGTTTTTCGGCTAATTTCTTTGCATAATCATTAACCTTGTCGAGCAACTTGTCGGTTCCGAGATTAATCAAATGTAGAATCGGCCAAATCAAGCCAATCAGGATGCCGCAGAGCACGATTGCGCGCGCATGGAGATGGCTCATGCCGAAGAAATCCGGTAACAAAGCATAGCTCAAAATTGCGCCAAGCAAGCAGCCGAAGAAGATTGCCATCTTGTATGTTGTGCGTGGGCGGGCGGCGCGGAACACGGCAAAGAAGCCGAGAATCGTCACGAGCACTGCCGAAACGGTCGAAATGTTTTCCTGATCGAGCCCGAATAGATAGCCAAGCAACATTGTGATGGCGACGATAATGGAGTCAGCGACGCCAATCGGCAAGGCCTTGCGCATAACATTATAGACGAAGCTGCCGCGAATCAAATCCTTGGTCGGCGCCTGTGACAACAAGAAGGCCGGCGTACCAATCGTAAAGAGTGAAATTAGCGAAAGCTGAGCGGCGCGAAGCGGGTAGGCGACACTAAAGCAAATCGCCAAAATCGAAGTAATCAATGAAAAGACGTTTTTTACCAAGAACAAACTACCGGTGCGCTCGAGGTTGTTTACGACTTGACGTCCTTCGGCTACGACTTCCGGCATGCGCGAGAAATCGGATTCTAGCAAGACTAGCTGAGCGGCTTGAACTGCCGCATCGCTACCGCTTGCCATTGCAATCGAACAGTCTGCGTCGCGCAGCGCTAACACGTCGTTGACGCCATCGCCCGTCATTGCTACCGTATTGCCGGCGCTTTGCATCAATTTGACGAATTTGCGTTTCTGATCCGGCGTTACGCGTCCGAACACATTGTATTTCTCGACCGCTTCGAGCATCGATTGCTCGGTCTGCAGCGTGCTAGCATCGACGTACTTGTCTGCGCCTTCAATTTGCGCCTGTTTTGCGACTTCTGAAACGGTTACCGGATTATCGCCAGAGATAACTTTGATTTGTACGCCTTGCTCGGCAAAGTAGCGGAAAGTGTCCGGCGCGTTTTGACGAATCGGGTTCGAGAACATTACTAAACCAATCGGGGTTGCCTTTTTCGTGAGTGCTTCGCCTGTAATTTCGTCTGGATAAGTCGCCAATACTACGACGCGATAGCCTCGCTTGCTGTATTCTTCAATCTTTTCGCGATATTTTGCATAATCGTTGCGCAAAACAAACTCTGGCGCACCGAATACGAGGTTATAATTCGCAAAATTAGCACCGCTATATTTAAACTCCGATGAAAAACCGACCACTTGTTTGGCGCGATGGGTGGCGCGCTCATGGAAATAGCGCTTCATCGCTTCCATTGTGATATTGTCGGCTTCTTGCGCACTGGCGAAATCAACCAGCTTGGCGCGCAAATCGTCTTCGTCGTAATCGTCGAGTGTTTGATATTCGGCGACTTCCATTTCTGGGCTCGTAATCGTACCGGTCTTATCGACACACAAAATATTTACGCGCGCGAGCGTCTCGATACTTTTCATGTCGTGCAGCATGACTTTCTGGCGCGCTAGACGCATCGAACTCAACGCAAGGTTTACACTAGCAAGCAAGAATAAACCTTCCGGGATCAAGCCTAGCACGCTGCCGACCATTGATTGGACGCTGCTTTTTAGGGTAGCCCCAGCGAGATATTGCTGACAGAAGAGCGTAATGCCAATCGGGATGATGACGATGCCAGCCAAAGCAACGATGCGGTTGAGCGAGCGAATGATTTCGGATTGCTCGCCTTTCTTATTGCTGCGTGCAGCCAAGGTGAGTTTTGAAATATACGATTCGGCGCCGACCTTAGTAAGGCGCGCATAACACCTTCCTGAGACAATAAAGCTACCAGACAATAGCTCATCATTGATTTTCTTCTTAATATCGTCGGATTCGCCAGTCAAAAGTGATTCGTTGACGGCAACCTCGCCGTCGATGACAACCGCATCGGCTGGAATCTGATTTCCGGCTTCGAAAATCACAACGTCGTCCTGAACTAGTTCTTCTGCGTTTACGATCAACTCTTTACCGTCGCGAATCACGCGTGCTTGTGGCGCATTTAGAATAATTAGGTTATCGAGCGTTGCCTTTGCGCGCAACTCCTGAAAAATACCAATTAAAGTATTTGCGATAATTAGCGGCAAAAAGGTCAAGTCTCGCCACGAGTGCACCATAACTAACAGACCGGCAATAACAATAAATACGAAGTTGAAATATGTAAAAACGTTTCCGGTCACAATTTGGCGCACGGTCTTGGTCGGCGCTTCGACAGATGTGTTAGCGAGACCTGCGGCGCGATATTGTTCAACCTGTTCGCTCGTCAATCCGCGGACAGCAGTTTGCTTTTCTTCGTCGTGTTTATTTTTACTCTCGCTCATAAGATATATTATATAACAAGCAGTCGTAACTATGTAACGCTAGTGCTAAAATAATAATTAATATGTTTTACAATCAAAAAATCTCAGATATTGAGCGCGATCTCGAGACTAGCAATGAAGGTCTGTCTAGTGATGAGGTGCGCCGCCGTCAGGAAAAGTTCGGCAAAAACATCTTGCCGCAAAAGCCGCGCGATAGCTTATTAAAAATTTTCTTTGGTGAATTTAAGGATCCGTTGGTTCTGCTGCTAGTATTCGCGATTATCGCCTCTATAATCGCGGGTGAAATTGTTGATGCGATTGTGATTGCGGTCATTATTTTAGTCGATGCAATTGTTGGTACTTACCAAGAAAACAAAGCGAATAGCACTGCTGAGGCACTCTCGAATCTCGTTAAAGTGAAGGTGAGCGTTTTGCGCGATGGCAAGAAAACCAGTGTTGACGCCGAAGACCTAGTTCGCGGCGATATCGTTATGATGGAGTCTGGCGATAAAATTAGTGCCGACCTCCGCATCATCGAAACGCATAACTTTACGGTTGATGAATCGATTTTGACTGGCGAAAGTCTGCAGGTCGTCAAGAATTCCGATATTTTACGCAAAGACAATCCGCCAATTTCAGAGCAGGACAATATGGCTTTCTCTGGCACGACGGTCGTTTCTGGTCGCGCCAAGGCTGTGGTCGTTAAAACCGGTCTCGAAACTGAGCTTGGTAAGATTGCTGATAGTATCAATACGGCCGCGCCGGAAAAATCTCCGCTCACGATTCGCGTAGAACGCTTCTCGAAGCAGATTAGTATTTTGATTGTGATCGTCGGTCTCGTAGTAGCCGGTCTATTGATTTGGCATTCGCTATCGAAGGGCGAAGCGCTTGACTGGAGTACGATTCTTGTTACTGTAATTGCGTTCGCGGTCTCGGCTATGCCGGAAGGTTTGCCATTGGCACTCACGATGGCACTCACGATTGCTTCGAACCGCATGGCGAAGCGCAATGTAATCGTGCGTAAACTCAAGGCCGCCGAGTCGCTTGGTAGCTGTACGGTGATCGCCTCGGATAAAACCGGTACGCTCACAGTTAATCAGCAAACTGCCAAAATTATCGTTTTGCCAAACGGCGAAGAATATCAGATTTCCGGTACGGGTTACGAAACGACCGGTAAAGTCACTGGCAATATCATGAAATACGCCGAAGAAATTGCGCTCTGCGGCGTCCTAAACAACGAAGCAAATATTGACGGCGAACAGCCGACTGGTGATTCGATTGATATTGCGTTCCTAGTCTTAGGTAAAAAGCTCGGCATTAATACGGATGGCATCAAGATCGTTGATAGTGTCCCGTATGAGTCCGAAAATAAGTATTCAGCAGTCTTCTATGAAAAAGATGGCGAGACTTTTTGTACAGTGAAGGGCTCGCCAGAAGTAGTCGCATCATTCTGTTCGAAAGTCAACTTCTCGACGGCGCGAAAATTCACCAAAGTCGAGCAACAGAACGAACAGATGGCCCAAAATGGCTATCGCGTCATCGCTTTAGCGAGCGGTAAAGTCCCGCATCGTGCGCATTATGGCATGGGCGACATCGAGCATCTGACTTTCATGGGGCAGGTCGGCTTCATCGATCCGATTCGCAAGGAAGCCGCCGCGTCTATCCGCCAGTGTCGCACGGCCGGCATCAAAGTTATGATGATTACCGGCGATCATCCGTTAACGGCATTCTCGATTGCGCGCGACCTGAAGCTCACCAAGAGCTTCGAGCAGGTAGCCACTGGAAATGAGGTCGAGGCTGCTTTCCGAGCTGGCGAAAAAACCTTCGACGATTTTGTGTCGCGCAAGCTGGTTTTTGCGCGTGTTACGCCGCTGCAAAAGCTCAATATTGTGCATTCACTCAAGCGTCAAGGAGAATTCGTCGCAGTGACTGGCGACGGCGTCAACGATGCGCCGGCACTCAAGGCTGCCAATATCGGCGTTGCAATGGGTAGCGGCACTGACATTGCGCGCGAAACTGCCGATATGGTAATCGCGGATGATAATTTCTCGTCCATCGTGGCTGGCGTCGAGGAAGGTCGCGTTGCCTACTCGAATATTCGCAAAATTATTTTCTTCCTTATTTCGTGTGGCTTAGCCGAATCGGCTTTCTTCTGTTTAGCGATTGCTTGCGATATGCCGATGCCAATGACGGCGATTCAGCTGCTCTGGCTCAATGTCGTGACGGACGGTATCCAGGACATGGCTTTGTCGTTCGAACGCGCCGAGAAAGACGTGCTCAAACAACCACCGCGCAATCCGAAGGAGTCTATCTTCGACAGCGGTTTGATTCGCCGCATCATCTTCTCCGGTGCGATCATTACCGCAATCGTCTTTGCGGTTTGGACTTACTTGTTGCATATCGGTTTCGACGAGGTTCGCGCGCGCAGCTACGTAATGTGTTTGATGGTATTCATGCAGAACATTCATGTCTTTAACTGTCGCAGCGAGCGCAACACTGCGTTCTCCGTCTCAATCGCAAGTAATCTCTTTATCGTGGTCGGTATTGGCGGCACGCTGATGCTGCAGCTGCTCGCTACCGAGCTTCCGTTCTTTACGGCGATTCTCGGCACGGAATCAATCGAGCCAATCCATGTCATTATCTTAATTGGTATGGCAGCGCTCATCCTGCCGGTTCTCGAACTTTACAAATTTATCGCACGTCGTTTTGAGCGAAAACCGAGCCGTCGATAAGGCAGCAAAAACCCCGCAAAACCTGCGGGGTATTTTTGTCAAAAGTTGCGACGGCGCCGCATGGGCGCAGTTGTTCTTGTAGGAGCTTTTACTCTAGCGGTGACGTCCCGGTCGTCCTCCTTTTCCTCCTCGTCTCTGAGAATATGCAATGCTCCAAGCGCGGCCGAAATGCACATCGCCATGAGCGTTGCTCCGAAAGCAATCGCAAGGATGATTGTTGCGGCAAGTGCGGAATCTTGCACGATTTTGAGCCCCCTTTCGTAGAGCGGCAGTAGGTCGGCGTGGTAGTGTGAATAGGCAATCCTGGCAAAGCAATAGACGACGAGAAAGATTAAGCCGAATGTGCCTAGCCAAGCCATCCACTTTTTGTAGGTAGGAATCCGGATTGTTCTGTACAAATCGTTCACCTCGTTTTAAAAAAATCGACGCGGCCGCATGCATTTATTCAGCCGACGTTGGATTTTTTTATAGCGCATTCTCGCGATAATGTCGAGCACTACGGTTAATCCCCAAAGGACGAAAATCCGGTCTTCTCTTCCGGGCAAGAAGATCTTATATACCGAGAGAAACCACAATGTGCACATTGCTACCATAAAGATAATGGCGACGTGGCGGAATGCTTTCGCGACAACGAGCTTCATTTCGAGCTCGTACCGCAAGTTGCTCATGCTTTTCACCTCCAAGTAAATGAGGCCGCATAAGCGGCCTCGAGAATGTGCGCGATACGATCAGAAGTAGTGCTTGTAAATGCGGTAGATGGGAATAAGGATAATGCAAATCACCCCAAGAATACCGAAAATCAGCACAGCCTTGATCAGTTTCGGAAAAATGAACGTACCTACGAGCAGAAGACCGCAGATGACTGCCAGCACGACCAGGATGATCGGCAGGATATCGCCAAAGCATGTCTTATGTCTTGCGACAATCTCATCGGCGACGTCGGTGCGGTCGAGAGATTTCGCAGTGCTGTCAACGCCGCGTGCTCCTCTCTGCTTGACCATGGTGGGTTTCTTGTACGGCATACAATCACCCCTTTCGTGTAGTATGTTAGATTACAACCGTACTGTTGTAATTATATCACACTTATGGCAAAAAGTCAAGAATAGAGCTATTTGTTCTCTCTGGGAATCGAGTGCTATAATTTGATGAAAACGGAGGTAATATGGCGGAGTTGAAGTGTCCAAGTTGTGGCAAGACATTCAAGGTTGACGATAGTGATTACGCGGAAATTCTTAATCAAGTGCGCAGTCATGAATTTGAGGAGCAGTTGGAAAAACGTCTCAAGGAGGCGTCGGTTTTGGCTGAAGCAGAACAAAAGCAGCGCGAGCTGGAAATCAAGACCGACAATGCGCGCCGCGAGCTCGCTCTGAAACGCAAAATGGAGCAGGAAATGGCTAGCCTGCAGCGCGATTTAGATAAGGCCGACTCCGTCAAGGCGCTGGCGTTGGCCGAAAAACAGGCCGAAATCGACAAAATCTCCGCCAAACTTCGCCAGGCTGAAAGCGATAAAGAGCTTGCTGTTACAAAAGCTCGCTCCGCGCTTGAGCTCGAATTGTCTGACTTGCGTAATAATCTCAAAAACAAGGACTCCGAGGCCGAGTTGCGCGAAACTGCGCTCAGAACGCAATATGAAGGCGCAATCAAGCTCAAAGACGAAGAGATTGAGCGTCTCAAGGATCTCAAATCGAAATTAAGCACCAAGATGATTGGCGAAACGCTCGAGCAACATTGCCAGAACACCTTCAATCAAATCCGCATGACGGCATTCCCGAACGCCTACTTCGAGAAAGATAACGATGCGCGTACTGGTAGCAAGGGCGATTATATCTTTCGCGAGTGCGATGCGGACGGCAATGAAATTGTCTCAATTATGTTCGAGATGAAAAATGAGAACGAAACTACTGCCACCAAGCACAAAAACGAGGATTTCTTTAAAGAGCTCGATAAGGACCGCAAAGAGAAAAAGTGTGAATATGCCGTGCTGGTAACTCTGCTTGAGGCTGACAGTGAATTATATAATGCCGGTATCGTCGATGTGTCTTACAAATACGACAAAATGTATGTAATTCGCCCGCAGTTCTTCATTCCGATGATTACGCTTTTGCGCAATGCGGCGCTCAACTCGATGCGCTACAAGGCCGAATTGGCACAAGTTCGCAACCAGAATATCGATATTACGCATTTCGAAGAGAATATCGAAGCCTTCAAGGCTGGCTTTGCGCGCAATTACGAGCTGGCCAGCAAGCGTTTTAGTTCTGCCATCGACGAAATCGACAAAACGATTTCGCATCTGCAAAAAGTCAAAGAAGATTTGTTGCGCTCGGAAGACAACCTGCGCCTCGCGAATAAAAAAGCTGAGGATTTGACCATCAAGCGCCTAACACGTGGTAATCCGACCATGGCGGAAAAGTTTGCCAATCTCAAAACGCAAGAATCTTAAGTTTTAATCAAAAGCGCGATATAATGGAGAAGATATGAGTAGATTTTCGCACGGCCAAACGCAGAAAGTCCGCCTATTTTTGTGCGGTTTTGCCGCGATAGCCATAGTATTAATTGCAAATGTTCTAACCGCCAATGCTACTTCGAGTCGCTATGGATACGACAATAAAGACGAATCAGTCGAGGTGCTTGAGCCCTCCGCTGTAAAACACGAGGCGGCAATATATATCTCGGGCGGCGAGGAGCCGGAAAATATCGAAGAACCGGAATATTCCAGCACGAGCAGCGACTATAATGCGGCGTTATTCAAGAAGGGCAAAGCAGCGATTAATAATGCGAACGTCACAAAGGCTGGCGATGGTGCGAATATCAACTCGGAGTATTATGGTACCAACTCGGCGCTATTTGTTTTCGAGCAGGCGGATATATCTTTGATTGGCGGCAATATCAATTCTAAGAGCAAATATGCTAACGCGCTCTTTGTTTATGATTCCGCAAAGGCTTCAATCGAAAAAACGTCAATTTTGACCAGCGGTGCCTATTCTGCTGGTATCATGACCGCAGGCGGCGGCACGATTAATGCAAAAGATGTCGATATTGCAACTTCGGGCGACAATTCGGCAGCTGTGCGTGTTGGCAGGGGTGGTGGCACGATTTCGCTTGACGGCGGCCAATACAAAACGACCGGTGCGGATTCCCCAACGATTTACTCGACCGACCAAGTAAGCACCAAAAATGCACGCCTCGAAGCAATCACTTCTTCTGGTATCGTCGTTGACGGCGACGGCTCGGTTGAGCTTTCTTATTCGACTTTGACAGATAACAATACAAACACTTCGACTGGCCCTCGTACGGCCCGCAATATTATGCTCTATAATTCCAATTCGGAGCTATCGAAAGGTGGTACGTCGAAATTTAGCGCTACTGGCAGTACGATTACGACCAAAAAAGGTGATGCGATTTATGTCTCAAACACCAATGCAAAGATTACGCTAGAAAACAACAGCTTCGTCAGCGACGAGAGTGGTGGCGGATTCATGCGTATCGAAGCCATGGTTAGCGGCGCTAGCCAGAGCGAAGGTGGCTCTGCGGATGTGCGAATCAAAAAGCAGAATACGCTTGGCAATATTTATGTCGACCGCTTTTCAACACTTTCGCTTAGTTTCTCGGAAAAATCGAAGTATTCTGGCGCTATCAATAAAGAGAATGTCGCAAAGCGCGTCAGCCTTGATCTCTCGGAAGATTCGATTATCGTCTTGACCGATGATAGCTATGTCGATCGCTTCTCGAACGGCGATCCAACCAACAAGAATGTCTACGCAAATGGCCATAAGCTATATGTCGGCGGCGAAGAGCAATCAATTAATGAAATCGAAACCGTCCCATCTGTCACTGTCGACCCTAGCAAAACTGGCGCCGGCAAAGAGCCTAGCGAAGAACCAGAAGAACCTGTCAAAAAACAGGCGAACATTGGTGTGCTTATTGCTGTGATGGTCGTGGCTTTCATCATGATTATCTTTATCTTGATTGCGATGGCGGTTAGCAAGAGTCAGCGCAAAAAGGCTGCTCAGGCTGCGGCCGCTCAGGAACAGGCTCGCCTCAATCTCGAGGCTCAAATGCGCGCCCAAGAACAAAACATGAATAACGACAAGAATAATTATCCATATCCACCATATGCATGATGACAAAGGAACCAGCGCTGGCAATAAGGCGATTAAGACCATCGCCTTCCTGGTTCTGATTGTGATTTTTATCTCTTTTGGCCGCATTGTCTGGAGTTATATTGACGGCGATACGATGACGGTCGAAACTGGCGGCTGTCACCCGGATGCTAGTACGACTGGCATCATGGATGCTGCTACGCAGGTATGGATACAATCGGGCTGTGACGAGACGGCTCCAGTTGAGCCGGAGCCCCAGCAAGAGCCGGCAGCTGACGAGCCGGTAGAAGTAGATATTCTAAATAAATTATTCGACGGCAACGACGAATCGTCTGAAGAAAATTAGATCATCAAAATACCACCGTCAATCGGTGGTATTTTTGTGTAGATTATTCTGCGTCAGTGTCAGCGCCTTCGACTTCTTCGCCTTCAGCGTCGGTGTCGATGGTCTCGTCTTCGGCTTCATCGAGTGCGGAGAGGAGAGAATCTTCAACGTTCTTTTTCTTCTTCTTAGCAACTTTCTTGGCAATTTCGATATCGAGTTCGATGCCGGTTAGCTGCGAAGCGAGGCGAACGTTCTGGCCAGAGCGACCAATCGCAATGTAAGATTGCTGCTCGTTCTCGACGTAAACCTTGGCGCGATTGCCTTCGATTTCGACAGTCTGAATTTCGGCTGGGCTCAAAGCCTCGCGGATATATTCAGATAGATTGTCGCTCCAGTTGACGATATCGATTTTCTCGCGATCGCCAATTTCGTTCATAACAGCCTGAACGCGAACGCCGCGACCACCAACGAAAGTACCAACTGGGTCGATACCTGGCACGACGGCTGCAACTGCAATCTTGGTGCGACGGCCAGCTTCGCGAGCGATGGCCTTAATTTCAACGGCGCCAGCTTCAATTTCTGGAACTTCCTGGCGGAAGAGGTACTCGATGAACTCTTTGCAGCCACGGCTCAAAATGAGCTGTGCGCCGCGTTCATTGCGGTCGATTTGTTTGATATAAACCTTGATGCGGGAACCGACGGCGTAAAATTCGCCTTCGATTTGCTCGGAGCGTGGCATGATGCCGGTAGCCTTGCCGAGGTCAATGCGAACAACTTTTGGCTCAACGCGCGCAACAGTACCGTTGACAACTTCGCCGATGCGATCTTCGAACATTGCCAAAACAGCATCGCGCTCTGCATCGCGCAGGCGCTGCAAAACGACCTGCTTGGCGGTCTGGGAAGCGACGCGGCCAAAGCTGGTGACGCGGTGCTTTTCTTCGACATGGTCACCGATTGCCTTGCCGCCAGCCTCTGATTGCGGAATTTCGGTAGCAGGGTTATAAGCTACATCATCCTCGATGACTTCGCGAACAACATAAACATCGGCTTCGCCGCTATTCAAATCCAATTCACAGCGAACATCCATATCTTTGTCGCCGTTATCTTTGCGCCAAGCGGCAGCAATGGCCTGCTGAATTACGTCAATTACGGTCTCTTTTGGCAAATTTTTCTCTTCCGAGATGATATCTACCATTGCGACCATCTGTTTTAGGTCTAGGTCCATCTTTTTCCTTTCTGGGCTTAAAAATACCGTCCTTTTTCAGGCCGGCTAGTAACTGTACGTAACTAATAATAGCAAAGGCCGAACGTTTAGTCAAGCGAACCTTATGCTTACATTGACAAAATTGCAAAACTGTGCTATACTTGGAACGATGGGAGTCTCAAATACCCAGGTTCATTTTGAGTTTACGATATAAAACCACTCGATGTGAGTTCTCGGCAGGGGGATCGAGAACTCGCATTGAGTAGGCAGTGCGAGTATTATCCGCCCATCCGCCACTTCTACCGCTCCTTTGGGGGCAGAAAGGAGGGTTCTTATGAACTCTACTATCGAAAGAATTGTTGGCGGAGCAGAAAAGCTCCCCAATAAAGACGCTGGCGTTATCCGCGTTGACGACGCTGCGTTTCGTCTGTGCTTTAAAATCAAAGAAAGAAACACAGACGGACATCCGCTGACCGTGGATGTCAAAGGGGACAGTGCAGAACAAGCAAGCTACCAGCACCAGGCTTTCGGACACATCGAAGTTGCCCGCCTGGAAAACAGAGGTTCTGGCTCTCTGGCAAAATCCTGGCAGTTTTCGACGCCAGACTATGTCGTGAAAGTTGGATCCGCAATCATTTACTGCAGCGCCGCGAAACTTGATATGGCGCTGGCGGTCGCGAAAGGCCAGGTCCAGGCGAAGGGTTGGGTTTATCAGCCTATCACTTGGTACAGCCTCGATGGTAATCGCATTTGCAGAGATCTGCTGTTTTTGAACATGACACGCCATCGCCACGTGCCTCCGGCTAAATGGTTTCTCCATAGACCGGATGGCTTCCGCTTCTCCAAAGCAGAGTTGAATCCCGAAGATATCGCATTAGGGTTCGTCCGCCTCGAAGACCGCATCGATGTATTCGGACGGCATTTCTGCCGTTACGGAAAAATCGAACGCTATGGCGGCGGCTCGTTCGTCATCAACGATATGACGGAAAACTGGTATGTGGTCAAAGATTGGCTTAGTGAAAAGGGCTGGAAGCTTCTCGCTGACGAAAAGGTCGCGATGCGCGACTATCCGTGCGGTGATCATCACTTCGTGACGCTCGCCACGCAAGCAGTCAGACAGGAAACATTGTTTATGTCCGACTACGAAAGGTCTCATAATCGCCCGCACGATGAGGCGGTTGTGCCGAAGCAGAGCTGTGTGCTCCGCACGCAGGCTTACGCTTGTGCTATCTGATCTCGACCAATATCGTAAACGAAAAATCACCCCTCAGCGAAAGCTGAGGGGCTTTTCGTGCTCGCGATTAGACAAAACGCCCTAAATTTGCTACAATATAGTTACTAAGTTATTACTTTTGCGCAACAACTATCAAATTCTCTTTCCGAGATGATTGCGCCTTAAGTGTGGGAAAACTTTTTATTAAACATTAACCGAAAAAGGAACTTTTATGAATTCTAAGAATGAAGCGGAGGCGGCGCGTCGTGCGAGACTGATGAAGATGCGCAACGAGCGTCTTCCTGACATCAAGCGACAGTTCGAGGAAAATCAGAAGCGCAATTTCAATGCGAACTTTGCGCCGGGTGGTAAAGATGCTGATTTGGTTGCCGACAAAAAATCAGCCGCGAAGAAAGCGACAAAACCAGCAGCCAAGAAAACTGCGGCCAAGACTACCAAAACGACTAAAACCACTAAGGCTACTAAAACCGCCAAAACAACCAAGGCTGCCGCAAAGCAACCAGTTTCGAAGAATGTCCAGCTTGGCGTTTCGGTCCGTAAGGGCGAAATGGTCCATCATCAGCGCATGCTTAGCCAAGACGTTAATGCTCAGGCGACTCAGCATATTATTGGTGTGCCGGTAAACAAATCGCGTTATAACGGCGCCGACGGCAAGCAACTCACGATGGCGCAAATTCGCGCCGCGCGTCCGCACAAGGATGCAGTTCGCGTTATTCCGATCGGCGGTCTCGGCGAATTCGGCATCGGCAAAAACATGACGGCTATCGAATATCAGGGCGAAATCATCTTGATTGATATGGGTACGCTCTTTGCAGATAGCGACTACCCGGGCGTCAATTACATGGTCCCAGATTCGAAGTGGCTCGATGATAACCGCGACAAAGTTAAGGCAATTCTCTTTACACACGCTCACCTTGATCACATTGGCGCTTGCAAGCATTTGTTGCCGTACTTTGGCCCGCTCGTACCGATTTATGCGACTGACTTTACGCTCGGTATGATCAAGAAGCAGATGTCGGAAGTGCCAGATGTTCCTGAATTGAATTATCATGCGGTTAATCCGCTCAAACACGAGCAAATTAAGCTGACTCAGCATCTTTCTTGCGAATTCGTGCACATGTTGCACTCAATTCCTGGCAATGCTTCGATCGTGATTCGTACGCCAAATGGCCCAATTTTGCTTTCTGGCGACTGGCGCTTCGAAAGCAATCCGATGGATACGCCGGCCGATTACGACCGCTTGATTGAGATTGCGGATAAGGAAGGTTTCGCGCTTGTTTTGAACGAATCGACTAACATTGACGTTCCAGGTACGCACCCGCATAGCGAATACGACGTTGGCGACAACATCGGTCGCGTGATGGACAACTACGCTACTGGACGCATTATTATCAGCTGTTTCTCGAGCCAAGTAAAGCGCATCGAATGTGTTTTGCGCGAAGCGGCTGAACGTGGTCGCAAGGTGGCTTTTGCTGGCTATTCGATGATTAATAATGTCGAGGTTGCTCTCCGCGCCAAGGCAATCAAGGTGCCAAAAGATGTCATCATGAAGATGGAAGACATTATTAAGCTTCCGGATGAGCGCGTGACGATTGTTTGTACTGGTTCGCAAGGCGAGATGAACGCTGTTTTGAATCGCATGGTGACCGGTGCGCATCGCTTTATCAAGATTAAGGCGAGCGATACGATTGTCTTCTGTTCGAACCCAATTCCGGGCAACGAGCCACGCGTCATGAACACTGTTGACGGTCTTCTTCGCGAGGGCGCACAGGTGATTCAGCATGGCAAGACTCATTTGACCAACATTGGCCCATTGCACCTTTCCGGCCATGCTTACTACGAGGATCATGTTAAGTTTGTAACTGATTTGCATCCAAAGAATTACATGCCATATCACGGCGAGTTCTATATGCTAGAGCATAATGCTGAGATGGCTGATAATGTGGTTGGTATTCCGCGCGATCGCATTATCGTGGCAGACGATGGCGATATTATCGAGTTGATGCCAGACCAGACTATTCATAAAAATGGTCGCATTCAGGTTGGTAACAAACTTTACGATGACGCCGATCAGCAGGTCAACGAAGCAGTTGTGAAGGATCGCATTCATATCTCGCGCGAAGGTATCTTTGTGGTGATTTTGACAATTAGCAAGAAGACTGGTCGCCTCATCAAGACTCCGGACATTGTTTCGCGCGCGTTTATCTATCTCGATAATTCTGAAGAGCTAATTGGTAAAATTCGCCATTATCTCCGCACTAAGACCGATCGCAGCATTGCTGATGCTGACATTAAGGTCTTGAAGGACGAGATTAAAGAAGACGTAACTCATATCTTATTCGACGCGACTGGGCATACGCCAATTGTTATCCCGGTTATTAATCGCGTCTAAAATAAAAATCCCCAGCGATGGGGATTTTTTTAAAAGGCGAAACCCCGCAGCGGGGCGGGGTTGGTTTTGGTATCGCGATTATTTCTGTGCGGCGTGGCGAGTTTTGATACTGTTTACAGCGCATTCAAGTTCGTTGTCGCGAATTTCGCGATTGACCTTGATATGATGCTCGCACAGAAAGCGGTGCAGATCGTATTTTTCTGTGTCGGTCATCATGCGGATGCCGACGGAGGCGCATACGATATAGCTCTGATGGCGGGCGATTCGTCTGTAGACAAAATCGAAATCCTTGTCCGGCATGGTACTAATCTGGTCCGCGATACTTTGCTGATCTTGCAATGTAATGTACGACATATATAGACCTCCTTTGGGATTGGGGCGGATATACTTATCCCTTAATTATAGCATATTTAGCACAAAAAGTCAATGCGGTATAATATGTCTTAAGATATGGAAGAAATTATTTTTGTCGATAAGCCGGCTGGAATTAGTAGCTTTGGTGCCGTTGCGCGCGTGCGGCGAATTCTGTCAGAGCGAGAAGGTCATCGCGTTAAAGTTGGCCATACCGGTACATTAGATCCCTTCGCGACCGGCTTGCTGATTTTGCTGGCGGGCAAGGCTACGAAGAGGGCGCCAGAGCTCACTAAGAAGGATAAGGTATATGAGGCAGAGATGCGTCTTGGCGCGACTTCTACGACTGGCGACCCGGAAGGCGAGATTATGGAAACTGGCACCGCTGTGCCAACACTGGAGCAAATCGAAGCAATTTTGCCGCAGTTTACAGGCAAAATCCAACAGACGCCGCCGGCTTTTTCTGCGATTAAAATCAACGGTCAGCGCGCCTACAAGCTAGCCCGCAAAGGGCAAACGGTCGAAATGCCGAGTCGCGAGGTCGAGATTTATTCGCTCGAAATCTTGAACTACAAGGCACCAGTTTTGAAAATCCGAACGCATGTCAGCAGCGGCACTTATATTCGTAGTCTTGCGGAAGATATGGGCAAGGCGCTTGGCTGCGGCGCGTATTTGACGGCACTTCGCCGCACGCAGATTGCCGACTACAAGCTGGATGAGCTACCGCTATTTGAACTACCTGAATAATGTATAATAAGAAATATGTTTGATATTCAGAAGCGACTTGATGTTCTGAAGGCGGATTTTGAGCAGACTTGGAAAAAGCTCGAAATCGATATGCGACTCCTGGAGCTCGATGCACTCGAGGCGGAATTGGCTGTGCCAGAAATTTGGAACAATCCGGATGTCGCGCGCGATAAAAATATCCAGGCGGCGAATCTTCATTCGGAGTTGGATGATTGGGTTTTGTTGCGTACGCAACTTGGAGATATTGCTGAGCTTCTGGAATTGGGTGACGAATCTTTGCTTGATGAAATTAGCGCGCAGGTTTCTGCTATGGAGCAAAGCTATGCGAATTTGCGGCTCGCTTTGCGCTTTACGGGCAAGCACGATCATAACGATGCGATTTTGCGCATTACGGCTGGCGCTGGCGGCACGGAGGCGATGGACTGGTCCGGTATGCTCGAGCGTATGTATTTGCGCTGGGCGGAGCGGAATAATGTTAGCGTGCAGGTTTTGGACCGGATTACTGGCGAAGAAGCCGGCATTAAGACGGTCGTGATGGAATTTTCCGGCGTTAATATGTATGGCCGGCTCAAATCTGAGCATGGCACGCATCGTCTTGTGCGGTTGAGCCCGTTCAATGCAGATCATTTGCGCCAGACTTCGTTTGCTTTGGTTGAGGTTTTGCCGGTTATTCGCGATGATGCTGAAGTGCAGATTGATCCGAAAGATTTGCGCATCGACGTGTATCACTCTGGCGGTCATGGCGGACAGTCGGTTAATACGACGAATTCCGCGGTGCGCATTACGCATTTGCCGACGAATATTGTGGTCGCGATTCAGAATGAGCGCAGTCAGCTGCAGAATAAAGAGAAGGCGATGGAGATTTTGCGCGGCAAGCTACAGCAGATGATGCAGGAGCAGAATGCGGAGTCGGTCGATAAGTTGCGCGCGGGCGAATCGGCTTCTTGGGGGCAGCAAATCCGAAATTATGTTTTGCATCCATATAAACTCGTCAAGGATACGCGTACGAAGTATGAAGAGACGGATGCGGACGCGGTGCTTGACGGCGCAATTGATGGCTTTATTAATGCGTTTCTTGATCAGTAAATCGAGCGAGCGTTTTTGAGGCTCTTTTTGCCTAAAATCGCAACGGTAAACAGTTAGTTTACCTCAGCAAGCAAAATCAGATAAATGCCGGTAAAGCATAAGTTTACTGAGAGTCAATATTTTGCCAGTAAACAAAAAGTTTACAGCCCGCCACTAGCAATCAAGTATTACAGTAAATCAAAACTTTACTCCCAATCGCTGAATTTGCCCAACAGTAGCTTCGCGATTTCTTCGCCATAGTATTTTGGCGGTCGCTGCCGTAAGCTTCGTAAATAACGATTATAGAGTCTTCGATTTGGTAAAAATAGATTAACGGGCGGATCGTTGTCGAACCTAATAATATAATGATAAGTCCGGAGGAAATGGCGCGCTTCCTCGGTTCGCGACGTTCTAGCAATCAGTGTTACGTAGTTGATCGGATAGAAATACTCTCGGCGTTTTCGGTTTTTGCTTCACGTATACCAAAGGATGCGACCGGAAGAGCCACCGATACGCTTTCTATGGCTGTAAAAATTTTGCCGACTAATATTAAGTAGTCTAAATATTAGCGACGAACTTAAATAGATTTTTCTCATGCCGATAGTTTAGCTGGGCGAGAATAATTCTACTAGCGTAAGTATTATTACAGCGTAAACTTTAAGTTTATGCAATAAATTGATTGCCTGCATGTAGCCCGAAATTATTAGTTTACCGAGTAGATTTATTTTGGTAGTAAATTAATAGTTTACGTATTTAACAGATGGTTAGAATTATGGCGTAAACTTTTGGTTTACGTAAATAAAAATAACCTAAAACGCGGCGAAGATAGCCGGCTCGCAAACTTGAAAGCACTAGCTCGCTTATGCTAATATATTCATATGATACTGCTTGATAATATCACTAAGTATTATCCTGGCGACAAGGAACCGGCGCTCGACGGGGTTTCTCTTTATGTGCAACCGAAAGAATTCGTATTCATCGTAGGCCGTTCCGGCGCGGGCAAATCAACACTTATCAAAATGTTGACGCGCGAGGAGGTGCCAACCTCCGGCAAGATTATCGTGGGCGGTATTGATTTTGATTATATGAAAAAGCGCCACGTGCCGCATCTTCGTCGCCGCATCGGCGTGGTGTTTCAGGATTTCAAGCTGTTGCCGAACCGCACTGTTTATGAAAACGTTGCCTTTGCGCTAGAAATCGTGGGCGTCTCAAACGCGGAAATTCGCCGCACGGTGCCAAAAGTGCTTGAGCTGGTCGGTCTCGCCGATAAGGGCCATAAATTCCCAGCAGAACTTTCCGGTGGCGAGCGCCAGCGTGTTGCAATCGCGCGTTCGATGGCGCGCCAGCCAAAAATTCTCATCGCAGACGAGCCTACTGGCAACCTCGACCCAGAGACTTCTTGGGGCATCGTGCAACTACTCGAAGAAATTAACAACTACGGCACGACCATTATTGTCACGACGCATGATGAAAAGATTGTGAATCTATTAAAGCGACGCGTGGTTACCTTGCGCGGCGGCAAGATCATTGGCGACCAGAAAATTGGCGGCCATTACGATCTCGAGGCGACGAAAGAAAAAACTCCAAGGCGTCCGTTGGTTGCAAGTTCAGTGCCGCGTTCGCGCACTTTGGCTAATCAGGATATTCAACGCAACGTTCGCCAATTCCAAAACGCTGGTTTGACGCCACAACAAGCAGCCCAGTTAGCCCAACAGTTGGCTGTCGCCGATGCTGCTCGCGCCCAATTAGCCGCTACTGAACCTCAGAAACCAACCACAAGACGAAAAATCAACTAATATATAATTATAACACAAAATGCCAGATAAGTCAAGCAAAACCACTAACAAAAGCGACAAGGCAGCAGCACGCCAAGCCGCAAAAGAAAGCAAAGAGCGTCTCAGTCGCATTACTAAGACGCGCAGCCATCATATTCGCACGACCAACCGTATTTTCAAGTACGGCACGAAGAGCTTTGTGCGCAATACTTGGTTGAGCATTGCTGCGGTCGCAATTATGACTATTACGCTTTTGGTGCTTTCGGCTACCTTGATTGCGACGCATGTCATGCGCACGGCGATTGCAGAAATCGAGGACCAGGTCGACATGTCCATCTACATCAAGCAGACCAGCACGCAGGATCAGATCAATACTATTGTCGTGCGTTTGCGCGAACTCGATAGCGTGACTTCTGCAACGGCAACTTCGCCGGATGAGGCTAACCATGAGGCGATTCAGGGGATTATCGAGAATCATGGCATTGATGACGAAGCCTTTATTCAGAGCTTGTATGAGGCGCCGAATAAGTTGCCTTGGACTATCAATGTGAAACTTCGCGACTTGAATGATACGAGTGAGCTCGAGCGTTTCGTCGAGAATGATAGCTCGATGCGCGGTATGCTCGATGCGAAGGCGCCAAGCTATGCCGACGGCCATCGCGAGGCGATTGATTACATTGCGACAGCCATGAATAAAATCGAAATTATTGGCTTGGGCGCCGCTGCAATCTTTGCATTAATCGCAATCCTAGTAATCTTCAACACGATTCGCATGGCAATTTTCAACCGCAAAGAAGAAATTTACATGATGCGTCTCGTTGGCGCTAGTCGTAGCTTCATCGTTGGCCCGTTCGTCGTCGAGGCTTCGCTTTATGGCGTAATCGCTGCGATCTTGGCCGGCTCGTTAATTTATATCCTTATGTTCTTGCTTGGTCCACGTCTTGGCGAGATCGTTACGCCGACACTCGACCTCATGTCGAAGTACTGGTATTTTGCCGCTGCCTCGCTATTGATTGCTGGTATTTTCCTTGGTATCATTTCTTCGTTACTTGCTACGCGCAAGTATCTCAAGATTAAGTAGAAAGGAGTCGTATGAAAGCACGAATCGCTCGCGGAATTTGTATGATTCTGGCCGTAGTTATGCTATGGTCTGGTGCTTTTTCGATGCCAGTTTCTGCTTATACTCAAAAAGATCTAGATGAGGTAAATCTTAAGATTTCCGAACTTCGCTCACAGATTAGCGAATACGAGCAGCAAGCAAGCGAGTTAGCTGAGGAGGCGGATAGCCTTCAGCGTCAAATTTCAATCCTGCAAAACGAGCAGGCTACTTTGCGCACAC
Organism: uncultured Candidatus Saccharibacteria bacterium; assembly: GCA_946527885.1. Classification (GTDB taxonomy): domain Bacteria; phylum Patescibacteriota; class Saccharimonadia; order Saccharimonadales; family Saccharimonadaceae; genus UBA2834. The sequence goes on along the minus strand of CAMMYO010000006.1, from coordinate 6,828 downwards.
AAATTGATCTTAAGCAGGCCGAGCATGATCAGCTCGTGATTGATATTGAAACCGTACAGAAGCGCATTCAAGATAACTCCGATACGATTGGCTACGTAATCGCAGAGTATTATTACAACAGTGACGTGTCGCTCGTAGAACGTTTAGCATCTTCCGATAGTTTTGCTAGCTTTGTCGACAAGGAAGTGCAATACACGGGCATTTCTGATACCTTGTCTGACATTGTAGCGGAGAATAAAGCGCTCAAGATTGAGCTGATTGCGAAGAAAAAAGAAGCAGAAGCTATTTTGGAAGATTTGAACAACCAGAAAACGCAGCTAGCAGCAAAAGAGAAGGAGCAGGCTGAGCTTTTGGCAAAAACTCAGGCGAACGAATATGCCTATCGCCAAATGCGCGATATGACCGTGACGGAAAAAGCCTCGCTCGAAGAAGAGCAACAAGCGATTTTGGCAGATTTGGCTAGTCGTATGCGCGTATCTGGCGCTTCGGTTACGGCTGGCGATCCAAACAAGGGCGGATATCCGTACAGTGGCCGCTGTCCGCAACAGAAAGATGCCTTTAGCGATCCGTGGGGTATGTATGTTTGCGAGTGCGTAAGTTATGCCGCCTGGCGTGTCTACAATGCTTATGGCTATATGCCGTACTGGGGTGGTCATGGTAACGCGAATCAGTGGCTAGCGAATGCGCGCTCGGCTGGCTATACAGTCTCGTCGACGCCAAAAGCCGGCGCAGTTGGTATTTCGAATGCTGGCCCTTGGGGTCACGCGGTTTGGGTGGAAGAAGTAACGGCACAAGGTGTTAGAATTTCTCAGTACAACGCTCGCAACGCTGCTACGAACTGGCGCTCGGGCGAATATTCTGAGGATTATGTGTCCCCAGCAATGTACACTTATATCTATTTCGATCAGAAAAAATAACATAAGCGAACTGTGATACAATTACTCTATGGCTAATAATGTATCGGAGAACGAAACGCGCTCGATTTACGATAATCCTGGCGCAAAAGAGCGAAAAGTTGCTCTAACTACTACTATCATTTGTTGTTTCTTTACAATGATAGTCGGAATTGGACTAGGAATCGCATGGGAGCGTTCATCGGTTGAAATTGCAGAAGGTGGCGACATTGTCGTTACGGACAAGCTAAACTTTGGCGAACTTCGCGAAGTGTATGATCAACTCGTCGCAAATTATGATGGCGAAATCGATAAAAAGAAAGCAATCGAAGAAGCTAAACGCGGCCTCGTCAACGCAGCTGGCGATACTTACACCTACTACATGACTGCTAGCGAAGCGGAAGATTTCCAGAAGGACTTGAGCGGCGACGTTGGTGCTGGTATTGGTGTTGAGATTGGTCAACGCGATGGCTACGTTAAAGTCTTGCGCACTACGCCAGACAACCCTGCTCGTAGGGCTGGAGTTTTGGCGGGCGATATCATCTACAAGGCTGACGGTGAAGATATTAGTGCTTTATCAGTTGAGGATGTTGCTAAGAAGCTACGTGGCGCAGCTGGTACTTCGGTTAAATTGACCGTAGTTCGCAATAATGAAGAAGTTGAATTTGATCTTGTTCGCGAAACAATCAACAATGAAAGCGTTTACTCCGAGATTCGCGGCAATACGGCAATCATTACAATTACTCGCTTTGACCAAGACACCGGTAGACTAGCTCGCAAAGCAGCTCAGGATGCCAAGACGGCCGGCGTCGAAAAGGTAATTGTAGATTTGCGTGGTAATGGCGGCGGTTATGTCTCAGCGGCACGCGATGTTGCATCGCTTTGGGTAGATGGTCGCACGATTGTCCAGCAAAAATCCGCCAACGGTAAGTATAACGAGACTACGACTGCCGATAATGGCGGCGCGGTACTTGCCGGCATCAAGACTATTGTGCTCGTCAATGGTACCACGGCTTCTGCTTCGGAAATCGTAGCGGGCGCACTCCAAGACTACAAGCTTGCAACGCTGATTGGCGAAAAGACCTATGGTAAGGGTAGCGTTCAGTCGCTCGAGCAATTGAGCGGCGGCGAAATGCTTCGTGTCACGATCGCTAAATGGTATACGCCGAACGGTAAGAATATTAACGGCGAAGGCATTGAACCGGATGTCGTCGTAGAAAGAACCTTCGAGCAGATCAACAAAGAAGAAGATCCTCAGCTTGACGCAGCTCTCGAATACTAAAAACACAATACGGGCAACTAGCCCGTATTTTTGTTCCGCAATCACGCTAACAGATGATATACTAGTAACAAGTTTTTATAAAAGGAGGTATATGGAGGAAGAAGCGCCTAAAGACGAGGTGCTACAAGAGGAGACTGCTCCTGTAGTAGAAGAATCAGAGACGACCGAAAGTGAAACGAATACCGAGGAGACTGTTGCGGAAACCGCAACTGCTGCACCGGCAAGTAAGAATCCGAATTTTGATGTTTTTCAGTGGGCAAATAATGTCGACGAAGTCAAAAATAACGTTTCGGTCGAGTTGTTCTTGTTCAACAAGAACTATACTCCGTACAAGGTTCGTTATTCGGACGGCTTGATGCAGAATATCAAGTCGCTCTTCATGCTCGAAGCGGTCGAATATATTATCAAGGAAGCCGACAAGGGTCTAGAGTGCCGCGATTACGAATTGAGCGATGGTGAAGATAAGGTAATTTATCGCATCGAGCTCGAGAAAGTCGGTCGCGCCGAAACGCTCATCCATCTGATCGAGCACGAGTATCGCGACATTGCATTCTTTACTGATAACGAATATGAGTTCAAGCGCATCAAAGGTATTATTGCGCGCTTTACCTATCCTGGCGAAAACGGCCAAGAGAGCTTTTATATCGCAAAGGGCCTAGCCGCAAGCGCAGCGCTCAAGGGTAAACTCAGCTGGGAGCTCAATGGTGAAAGCTTTGAGCCGCTCACGGCTGATGTCGCTATCAAGGTCCCAGAGGGCAACGAAACTGCTATTGTCGATGGAAATATTATCATCTACAACCAGTCGAAGTTTGAAAAGCTTTTCCAGTACGACTACAAATCTCAGGTGATTTCCGAGCAGAAGGCGAAGGAGATTCAAGAAGCATACAGCTTGAGCTTCCCAGAAGGTCTCACGCTCAATGCTTTGCTCGAGGACAAGAAGCCGCTCGTAAAGAAGTTGCAGAACATCGAGATTGGCGAGATGAAGCAGGACCAGCTGCTTGATTACGCCGACGAGATGCAACTCGAGCTCATGACTGACGACGATAACAAGATTATCATCATGGACGACAAAGATCTCGGCATGTTCGTAAACTTGCTTAACGAAGATTACTTTGTTTCTCCGGTCAATGGTAAGCGCTACGAGATTAAGAGCAAAAAGTTGCTCGATGAACCAGAAGGTGAACCGCCACGCGGCTAAAAGCATGCGAAAAGCGCCCCGCGAAGGGCGCTTTTTTGATTGTTAGAAAGCACGATGTCTTGGCATGGTGGCAGAAGTGAACCTCGGCACCGGCAAGACGATTGTCTTTTTCCATTCGTCGAAGCTCATGCTGCCGGCCTGCGCCAAGAATTGCGGGTTCGCCTTGATGGCGCGGTCGGCCAGATAAAATCCGACAATGTAGCCGAGCGGCGTTCCGTGACTTCTGTCGTAAAACAGATCATGGTCCAGCTGGGAGTTCAGGTGATCGTTGAGATGTGGGTAGAGCTCACGATAAAACGCCGCGCCTTGCTCGTCGCTGGCAGCAATAATACCACTGATGTATGCATCCGGTTCCTCGTGCGACCAGCTCAGGAGATTGTACTGGTGGTAAACCGCCAACCCTTCCTCAAGTATCTTGTCGAGCGCCGAACCGAAAGCATTATTTACGCAGCGATGTTTGGCGTGAAACAGCTCATGCGCGAGCAGGCTGGCAAGACTGGTAGCTATAGGCTGGACATTGGACGGAATATGAATAACAATGTTGTTCGCTCCGACTGATTCTGCGCCGATGGCGTAGTTGCGACTCGCGCTGCTTCTGTCGAAATAAATCTTTACGTCATGTCTCAGTTTGATAAACTCTGCTTGGTACGCCTCTGTCGTTCTCAGGGCTTCCATGCAGATTTCGTGATTGGGGCTTTCCGCAATTGCGGGCGCAAAACACGGATAAATCACATAGCATCATCCTTTCTAAACTGGTAAAGGGCAATATTCCTTAGGAATATTATAGCATATAATCACAAAAATGTCAATTTGTAGAATATGTTATAATGTGCTTATGGCAAACACTAAATCCAAAAAATCAACAAATAATACAAAAATACAACTAACAGGCTTCGCGCCAGTTATTCTTGCTGCTGTGACGGTTCTACTCGTCCTCATCACCGGTAGTGAAATCATGAGCTGCATGAAGCTAGCCGAGCAAGTCGGCAAACCGACGATTACGGATTGCGTAGCGGTCGAGGGCGAATCGATCGATTGTAGCGCAAGTGATACGCAGGATATCCTAGGGCGAACCCAGATGCAGTCGTATCATGTATTGATTACGACCTTGATTGCGGCTACGATGCTTTCGGCTTCGATTACGGTTAGCCATATTAGCCTTTCTAGGAAGTAGTGATATACTGATTGCATGCTTGTAGATTCTCACTGTCACATCCATGATGACGGCTTCGATCGAAGTCCTGAAGAGATTATTGCGCATGCAAAGGCGCGCGGAGTCGAAAAATACATTACGATTGGTACTAGCCTGACCGACTCCGCGAATGCCGCTAAGTTTGCGCAGGCGCATGCGGATACTTGGTGGACTTTTGGCTATCATCCGAACGAATTCGATGGCAATCGCGTTCGGCTAGAGGCAGATCTAAGGGCGGCCGCAGCTCTTCTCGATGGCGAGAAATTGGTCGGAATTGGCGAAATTGGCCTAGATTATCATTTTGACGGCTACGATAGAGCGGCGCAAATACACCTATTAGAAAACATGTTGCAAATTGCGCAAGACCGAAATATGCCGGTTAGCTTTCATGTACGCGACGCATTTGATGATTTTTGGCCGATTTTTGATAATTTCCATCTTCCGACCTCTGTTTTGCACTCGTTTTCGGATTCGGAGGAGAATCTAGCGCAGGGCTTGCGACGTGGCCTCTTTACGGGAGTGAATGGCTTAAGCACTTTCGCGAAAATCCCGCACGCTCCTCTCGAGAGAATTATCTTCGAAACCGACGCTCCCTACTTGACACCAAAGCCATTTCGTGGTACAATAAATATGCCAGGCTATATAAAGGAAATAGCCGAATGGGCAACAGATTATTATCAAGTCGATTTCGATCAAGTAGCTAATACTACGACCGAAAACGTAAGGAAAATTTTCAAAATTTAGTACCTAAGAAAGGGAGGCTTATGGACGCAGTAGATGATTCCATGTTTCACATCCCGACCTCTAGCTTAACTTCAGATGTTGCTACCGAGTATGTCTCGGCCCCAGCACAAGCTACCGTCGCGCCAGCAAAAACCAACACCACGAACAGTGCGACTGTTTCGTCAACCGCTTTTGACGTGTCGTCGAAAAATTCGCAATCAATCACAATTAATAATTCTGTTAACGCTCAATCTTCTGATTATCTAAGCATTTATCGCGAGCTTAGCGCAGCTTCGGAGGAAATTATTCAATGCCGCAACAATCGCTTAAACAACGTATACTAGGATTTTTTGCCGATAATGACGTCAAAGTAACGGCGCCTGAGCCGACTACGAGTAAGAATCGGAAGTCTGCTGAATATCTTGCCGCCGAACGCGCCTTAATTGATGCAGAGTCGCAATATGGTCGACTCTTGTTCGGCAACATCAAGCCGGGGCATACGCGCGAATTCTTCTGTCTAGAGAAAAACGTTTGGATTTGGTATGAAGACGGCCGCATGATCCGTTACGAAGTGCGCCAAGATGGCGTCTACAAGAAAGTCGACAGCGGTCCATATGTAAAGATTTCTGGCGCTGAGCTTTGGAACTTTCAGAACGCAGTCAAAACTTACTCGCAAATCGTCAAAAAGAATGTCTACCAAAAATAATCGCCCCGCCAAAGGGCGATTTTTGTTGTCTTGCAAAGCATAAGTGTTATCTGTAAAATAACAGAGTAATGCTACAAAAATTGCGCAAGCTTCGTACGAATGAGAATGTTCTGATCGCAATCGACGTGCTTATCAATAGCAAGTCGGCTTTCATGAATATCTTTTTGATGTCGTTCATGATGCGCATCTCTCTGAGCGAATCGCCGACTGATTTCTTGGTTTATGGTTTGATTCGCTACGGATCGATGGGCATTTTTTCGGTTTTGTTGATGAATTTTATTCGGCGGCACACGCTCTGCGCATGGCGGCTGAGTATGATTTTCTCGGTCTTGCAGATGGTAGTAGTGATTTTGCTGGGCGGTAGTTCGCCGTATTTTGTGTATGTACTGGCGATTTTTGCGGCGCTAGAATCCGTGCTGTATTGGCGTCCGAAAATCTATTTTGACGTTACCGAAGTGCGCGAAGACCGACGTGTTCGTTATCATGCTTTCGGCCAGACTTTAATCGAAGTCGGCAAGATTGCGATGCCGACGATTTTGGGCTTCTTGATTGCTGACCGCGGCTACGAAGGCGCGGCCGGCGTGATTTTGATTATCGCGCTAGTGGAGCTGCTGCTCTCGGTTCTATTCCGCCCGACTCGTCCACGTTCGCACAAGGCTGGGCACAGCCTCGTTCGCATTCGGGCCTTGATTGGTAGGCACAAAAGTTTACGCAAGTATCAGCTGCTCCAGTTGTTGCGCGGGCTGTTGATTACGAGCGGTGCCTACATTGTGATTTCACAGATCAATATTTATCGCGCACTCGGCTCGGATATTAGCTTGGGCATCTATACTT
>CAMMYO010000005.1 GCA_946527885.1 uncultured Candidatus Saccharibacteria bacterium | reverse complement strand
CTATGAAGCGGAGACGCGCGAAAAAATTCGCGCCGAGGCAGACCAGAACAAAGAGAATTTTGTGTCCGACCCGCGCAAAGCGGCGCGATTAAATACGCTAGATGGCGCAGAGCATCGCAACGTGCTCTATATGATGAGTGGACTAGATATTTAGGCTGCGCAAGTAGCTGAGCAGGGTGGCATATTTTTCATCCAAGAACGAACCGGTCGTGAACTGCGGCGTGCGATTGATTTCGAGCACGTAGTTGGCGCCGGTGTTTTTGTCGGTAATGATGTCGACGCCAGCAAAACGGATGTCGAGCGCTTCGGCGGCGTTGGCGGCAAGGCTGGCAACTTCGGAATCTGGCTCGACGATGCTAGCTTGAGCGCCAAGCGAAGTGTTATTGCGGTGGTCGGTGCCGCTAGCTTGGCGATAAATGCCGAGTTTTGGTTTGAAATCGAAGGTTACAATGCGATAGTCGCCGTTGTTCGGGATGAAATTTTGCAAAATGTAATCGTAAGGATTTTTGCCAGCAAGAATGGCGGCGAGTTCTTCGGTGGAATGAACGAGGTAGTTTTCGCGACCTTTGGCGCCGTGCGTAATTTTGAGAATGCCGGTGCCGCCAAATTCAATCAGGCAGCGCGAGAGGTGATTGAGATTGCCGTAGGCGGTTTTTGGAACGGAGAGATCTTTTTCCCAGAGTCGCCACATCTCAAAAAGCTTACCGGAAGTGTTCGTGAAGGAGTTGTCGATCATTTTGATGGATTTTTTGCGACAGTAGCAGGCGATCGAGCTGAAAATGTGCATGAGATTGTGTGCTGGGGTGCTGATGTTCATAATTAGGTCAAAATCGGCCAAATCAGCGCCAGTAGAGGCGAGCTTGATGGAAGATTTGTCTGTGTCGAGGATGAGCTCGAGATCGGTATAGTCTGCGACGGTGGTTTCGATATTCTCGGCTGCGAGACGATGGCGAAAATCGTCGAGATTAGCGGGGTTATTGATGAAGAATAGCACTTTGGACATAGTGGCTCCTAGTTGTGATATTTGCGTTTGATATTCGGTTTGCGCTGATAAACAATGTTGTTGCTGAGCTCGAGTGTGGCGATATTAATAGGGAAGGCGGTATTGAGAAAGCTGAGTTTGCGGGCGGAAGTGCTGATAGTTGTGACGGCGCCACAGATGAGGTGTTTGCCAAAAAGGCCGGCGCGGGCGTGGTCTGGAAAGATCTTTGCGTTACCTGGTGCGGAGAGACCGCGATCGGAACGCCAGAAATCGTTGATAATAGGCGGGACGGCGCCATTGTGAGTGTGGCCAGAGATTGTGAAATCGAAACCACTAAAGAAAGTTTCGACTTCTTGGTTGAAGAGACAAAACGGCGAGTGTGCGAGGGCGAGTTTGACCTTGTTTGGCGGAAGATTGTGAAGTTTGTCAGCTGGAATTTCGCGTAAATCGTGAAGCATAATGCCGCAATCTTCAATATTTGAGCGGATGGTTGGCTCGTCGGAGCTATCGAGGCTGAAATATTCGGGAGTTTGCGTAAAGCCGAAAACGTAAATGCGGTCGTCTTCATAGGTGGAATTATTGAGTAGGTGGATATTTTCGAGTGCGCTAAGTTGCTCGATAAGATGATTTGGATATTCGATGAGCCATGGATAGCGACCAAGGAATTTTGGTTTTCGATCGTGGTTGATGCGATAAAAATCGTGATTGCCGAGTCCAATAAGAGTTGGCGCAATGCGACCGAGGCGCTCGAACCAAGAAAGGAAGCGTTTTAGCTCGGATTTGTCGTCGATAATGTCGAGATAGTCGATGAGATCGCCCGGAACAATAATGTAGTCCGGTTGTTTTGATTTGGCTGCTGCAATGAGATTGTCGAGTGTTTCGCTCGTAACTTTTGGCGCAAAATGAATATCGCTGAGCAAGAAAAAGCAAAGTGGCTTCTTGCATTGACGATTAAAACAGCGATAACGGATATCGTAGAAGAGCTTCATTTTTTATATTATATAATAATTTCTCTGATAGAATAAGAGTATGGAAAGCAATAACGGAATGGAACAGGCGGCTCCGTTAGAAAATAACGTGACGCAGCTTCAGAACAATACTAACGTGGCGCAGCCTCAGAACAATACAGCAACGAGTAAACCGAAGAAGGGTGGCATGACGATTGCGGGCATTATCCTGACAATTATTGGGTTGCTGCCTGGGCTTGTTACTGCGGCGATATTCGCTTGGATTATGGCGACTACTAAGTGGGATGGTAACGGAGAGGATCCACGCGGCTGGGGAGTTATTATCTTGCTTGGGGCCGCAGCAATCCCGATTATTTTGGGCGGAATTAGCTTTATAACAGGTATCATCCTGTTCTTCGTAGGGCGTTCGAAAGACAAAAAGAAAGTTGGCGCTTAGTAATAAGCACTAAATGTAGCGGTTTGCGCAAGTATTATGACACTAAATATGGAATGTCAATGCTTGCGCGGGCTGCGATTATTTTTTATGCTTAAAATATAATATATATGGTGGGCAGAAGAGGAGGTGCCCAGAAAATGAAAACAAAAACGAAATATATCTTTGTGACAGGCGGCGTAATTTCTGGTGTAGGAAAGGGGATTATGGCGGCTAGTATGGGCGCAATTTTGAAGGCGAAGGGATTGAAGGTTTCGATTCAGAAGTGCGACCCGTATTTTAATGTCGATGCTGGCTTATTGAATCCGCGCGAGCATGGTGAATGTTTCGTGACGCGTGATGGCGCCGAGACTGATTTGGACTTGGGGCATTATGAGCGTTTTCTCGATGAGGAAATGACGGGCAACTCGATTTGGACTTCCGGTAAGCTTTACAAGACTTTGATTGATGCGGAGCGTTCGGGTAAATTTGGCGGCAAAACCGTGCAGCTGGTGCCGCATGTGACGAATATGGTGCAGCAAACTTTCTTGGATAATGCACGTGATTTTGAGTCAGATGTGCATATTGTCGAGATTGGCGGCACGGTTGGTGATATCGAAGGTTTACACTTTATCGAAGCAGTGCGTGAGTTTCCGACAAAGGTTGGTCGCGAAAATTGTCTTTATGTGCATGTTTGCTACGTGCCGTGGCTATCGACTTCGCAGGAGTTTAAGACGAAGCCGGCGCAGAATTCGTTGCGCGACTTGCGTCAATTTGGCATTATTCCAGATATGGTTGTTGCGCGCATGGATGTTGATCAGTTAGTGAAAGCGCCGCATGTTGCTTCGAAGTTGGCGACTTTCTGTGGCGTACGCGAAGATGCGGTGGTCTTGATGCCGGACGCAAAAAGCGTATATGAGGTGCCGTTGAATGCGGTGAAGAGTGGCGTGTTGGCGCCATTGGAGCGCTTTATTGATCATGGCGATCCGGATATGTCGCAGTGGGAAAAGCTTGTGAAGCGAATTGAGTCGAAGCCGACAAAAACTGTGCGTATTGGTATGGTGGCGAAGTACGTCGATAACACTGATACTTATCTTTCGGTGACCGAGGCGCTAAAGGCGGCGGCTTGGGAAGCTGGCGTTGATTTGAAGACGGTTTGGATAAACGCTGAAGAAGCAACGGATGCGGATTTTGCTGATGTTGACGGCATTGTGGTGCCTGGTGGCTTCGGCATTCGTGGCGTCGAAGGCAAGATTGCAGCAGCGGCGTACTGCTTGGAGCATAATAAGCCGTATCTTGGTTTGTGTCTTGGTATGCAAGTAGCCGTGATTGCAGCAGCACGTCGTGGCGGCGTAAAGTGTGCGAATTCGGAAGAGTTCGGCGCGCAAGAAGGCAAGAACGTGGTCTACATCATGGAGGGCCAGCAAGGCAAGGAAAGCACCGGCGGTACGATGCGTTTGGGTAACTATCCTGCGGTCCTGAAGAAAGGAACGAAGTTGGCGAAAATTTATGGCGCGACGGAAGTTATTGAACGACATCGCCATCGCTATGAAGTAAATCAAGAGTTTACTGAGCAAATTCGCGCGGGCGGTTTGGAAATTGCAGGTACAAGCCCAGACGGCGCGTTGGTAGAGTTTGTTGAAGCGCCAAATTGTGATTATTTCGTAGCAACGCAAGGTCATCCAGAATATCGTAGTCGTCCGTATCGCGCGCATCCGATGTTTGCCGGTTTGCTAAAGGCGGCGTCGAAAAAATGAGCCAACTTCTGATTAAGCAGCGCGTGTTTTCTTGGTCGGATACTTATGACGTTTATGACGAGAAAATGCAGGCGAAATATTATGTGAAAGCTGATTTGTTTAGCCTGGGGAAGAGCATTCATATCTACGACAAGGCGACAAATGAAGAAGTTGGATACATTAAGCAGAAGGTGCTGGTGCTGCTGCAGGAATATGAAATTTTCATACATGGACAGTCAGTAGGGCGCATTAAGCGGCTGTTTTCGTTCTTGAAACCGAAGTTTGAAGTCGATTATGGAGGTTGGCAAGTTGAAGGCGATTTGTTTGGCTGGAGTTATCGGTGCGAGGCGAACGGTCAGACTGTGTTCTATGTACAGAAAAAGTTATTGAGTTGGGGCGATACCTATATTCTCGATATCGTGGATGAAACGGAGGAATTGCCAGCACTGTTGGTGAATATTGCGATAGATGCAGCGTGCCACGATGGCTCTAGTGGCAGTCACTCAGATTAAGATCATAAAAAAGCCGGTCAGAAATGGCCGGCTGTATTTTGCGGAGGTGCCGTGCTTGAGTTATAGGGATTCCATGGGCTCACTAAAGTGAGGCAATCGAAGATTGCGGAATCCCGCACGGCAACATGTATCGCAGGTCGCAAAGGAACGACAGTATCTCGGCGCCGCCGAATGAAATCATGGGCGCGCACCCGGAAGAAAAGCGGGACGCAGAGGTGGCATTTATAATGCCGCTTGCGCAGTTCAACTTACACCTGTACTGTCAATGCGTATTATATATTATTTTGCCAAAAATGCAAGGTGTGTCGCAACAGCTCGCATTGGGAAATGTGCAAGAAAAATGAGCGACATGTGGCCGCTATTATAAACTATTTTGGGAGATGTGCAAGAATTTTGAAAAATAGTGTAAAATATAAGATATGGAAAACTTAAAGAATCGAATCGCAGAAGTTATCAAAGAGCTTTACGCCATTGACGGCGCGATAGTCGATTTTGCGGATGTTCCTGCGGACATTCCGGGCGACTACTCGACGAATGCGGCGATGCGTATTGCGAAACAGGCTGGCAAGGCTCCGCGTCAAATTGCGGAGGAGATTGTCGAGCGTCTGCGTCAAGATTCCGATGGTTTTGTCTTTACGATTGCTGGCCCGGGCTTTATCAATGTAGAGATTTCGGGCACGAGCCTGCAAAAACAGCTAGCTGAGGCTTGGTCGGACGATTACGGTCGCAATAAATCTGGCGAAGGTAAGGTTGCGGTCGTGGAATTTCCGAGTACGAATATGGCAAAGCCTTACTCGGTAGGGCATTTGCGCCCAGGTACGCAGGGTTGGGCTACTAAGCAGATTCTCGAGGCGAATGGTTGGAAGGTGATTACCGATAACCATCTTGGCGACACGGGTACTCCGTTCGGTATTTGGACTTTGGGCTTTTTGCGCTCTGGTAAGTCGCTCGATGAGGTGACGATTTACGATTTGGGCGAGATTTATATCCAGATGAAGAAGGCGCTCAAGGACGAGGCGGCTGAAGATAAGCATGAATTGGCGGACGAAGTCCAGGAATGGCTAAAGAAGCTTGAGGCGAAAGATGCGGAGGCGGTAAAATACGCCGAAACATTTAAGAAGATTTCGCTTGATCATACGCACGAAGTAATGAGGCGCCTTGGTATCTCGACAGATTACGAGTTGGGTGAAAGTTTCTTTGCGGAGCCTGGCAAGGAACTCGTGAAAAAATATCTTGCCGAGGGCAAGTTTGAGCAGAATGATGACGGCTCGGTGATTTGCCGTCTCGATGAATACGGTATCGATGTGCCGATTTTGGTTTTGAAAAGTAATGGTACGGCGCTGTATGCAACGACTGATTTGGCCTGTATGGATTATCGCGTGCGCGAATGGCATCCAGACAAGAATATCTATTGCGTGGGAGCAGAGCAGAAGTTCTATTTTGAGCAGCTTTTTGCGATGGGTAAGAAGCTTGGCTATGACGTCGAGAACGTTCACATCTGGTTCGGCACGATTGATCAGGTGTCCGAGGACGGCAAGCGTGAGAAAATGTCGAGCCGCAAGGGTGTAGTTTTGCTCGAGGCGATGTTGGATGACGCCGAGGCGCGAGTGCGGGCGAACTTTGCATCGACGGGCGCGAGTGATTTGAGCGATGAGGATATCGCGAAGATTGCGACAGGCGCGATTAAGTATAGTGACTTCGTGGCGGATCGCAAGACGGGTATTTTGTATGACCCGAATAAGATTTTTGCGCTGACTGGTTGTTCTGGTCCGTTCTGCCAATATGCGGACGTGCGTTTGCGCAGGATTTTGGAGAAAAATGCGGATTTTGAGCGAGTGGATTTTGCGGATTACGATTGGGCGAGCGAGAAGGACATCTTGCGCCTATTGCTGAAATTCCCAGATTTAGTGGCGACGGTTGGCGAGAATCTTGAAGCGCATCGGATTGCGGGTTATTGTTTTGAATTGGCGCAGGCGCTGAATCGCTATTATGAAAAAACGCCGATCTTGCAGGCGAATGATATGGAGCGCTCGGCGCGTCTGTGGTTGGTAGAGAAGGCTGATTTTGTACTATCGCATGCGCTAGGCTTGCTTGGGATTGAGATTCCAAGCAAGATGTAAAAGAAACCCGCGCCGAAGCGCGGGTTTTGTTGGGAAAATTACTCGTCGGGATTGTCGGGGTCGTCCGGGTTGCCGAAATCGTTGTCGGAAGCAGAGTTAATGGCTTCTGTAACGATGTTTTTCCAAGTTTCTTTCCATCTTTTGCCATAGTATCCGGCAAGGAAGATGTTGTTTGTTTCGTCGTCGGGGTCGGAAACAGCGATGCCGATGCGCGTGATGAGTGTCAGGATTTCTTCCGACAGAACCTCGATCAAATAAGAAGAGATCTCGATGTCTTTCTCGTTGCTGCTGCCGAAATCGGCATAGATGAGGCCGTGCGCCTTGGTGGCATTGAGCAGGGTGAGCGTGATGTCGTCCGCTCGGTCAGCGCCCAGCTGGCTGCGGCAATCGTGGAAGTAGGAGTAGGCTGCGAGCAACCAGAGCGGATTGTCATCGATGAGCGGATTCAGCGTGACCTTGACGTCGTAGTTGGGTTCGGGCAGCATGTCGATGTCAGAAATGAGCTTTTTGAGCGTCATGCGGATTTCGCAGACGTCGCAGTCTTCTGTGGTTGAAAGCGCGAGCTCGACCAGTTCGAAAACTTTCTGGATGAGAGGCTCGGATTCGTCATTAGTGCAGGTCGCGCTCACAGCTGCGGCGAGCAGCTTGGACAGGTGGTCGGCGTCGAGCAGGCGGCCGATTGCGGTCGGTACATGTTCGACGATGTCAATGGTGGGGATTGCGGGCAGCTTGGGATCCTGGGGCGTGCGCATAATGATTTCGTTCATAGGGCAAATCCTTTCAATTTGAGACGGAGCCTCTTTTGTGAGGCGCGGTAAAATAGGTAAATGCACCTTTCGCCGGTTCCGGGTAATTTTCCATTGATAAGGTGCAAATGCTAAAAGCAATACATATTATACGGATTTATTTGCAGTTTGTCAAGAATTATTTTAGAATATGTTTTTCGAGCTCCTAAAACGGAGGGATTCATTGACTTTTTCGCCGTTTGTGATATAGTGGAGGTAGTGGCTCCTAGAGTCGCAGTACTTTTAGTGGATTTACGGCTCGGGATCAGCTTTTTCTGAGGGGAGGAAAAGCTGGTCCTGAGTGAATTCTCCGGACAAGCGAAAATTACCCATCTTATCATGGGCGAAACGCCCAAATTTCGGAGGTACGTATCATGAAAAGAAGAAAAAAGAAGCCCCAACCCCAATTCTATGCGGATGGCCTTGAAGGTCTTACGCCCGAGGATGGCTTTGATGCCGTCACCGATGTCGCTCTTGTTCCTGAATTCTTGCATTGCTATCTCGTTCCCGACGAATACTTGGATGAGCCTGCACAGATGCCAGAAGAGTACATGGGCGCAGAAGCAGACCCCGACGACGATTTCGACAGCTATGCGGACATTGAAGAGGAAGTTCCCGACGAAATCATCGCCGAGGTTGAGGAATTCATGGCGGAAGAGCCGCACGAGTGGCGCTATCAAGGCCCGGATGCGCGAGATTACGCACAGTTTCGTGCAGATATACGGCTGGCGGTCGCTAACTGTAACAGCGAACGCCTTCTTCAGATTCTCGCTCTATACGAGTACCAGTTCGAGCTTGCTGCTCGTCTGAAGAAGGCAATCGATAACGGCGACTACGTGGCTGCCAAGCATTATCTCAGTGGCATCACGGCGGCCTGACGTTTCTTGACGCTATTCATTCGTAATCCACCACCACGCAGGGCCCCCGCAATAGTGGGGGCTTTTTTATGGTTTTAAAAAGATAGCAAAATCCCCCGAGCAATGTCGGGGGATGATCTTAGTCCTGGGGCGGCATGAGGTCGAATTCTTCCAGGATGTCGTCGGCGATGTTGCGGTCGAAGCGGCGTCGGAATGGCAGTCTAGTGAAGGTTGCGTCCCAGAGGATGTCGTCGTAGCTAACATTGATGACACCGAGCGCGTAAAGCAAAAAATAACAAAGACTTTTTGCCTTGTGGCGGTCGCCATCATTGTACCAAGCGGCGCCGATGATGCCGTCCTTGGCTTGAGCGTAGACCAAGACGTATCTGTTGCTGGCCATTTCGTAGAAGTGGAACGGTTTGCTGATCTGCTCGAGAGCCTTAGCGGCGTTTTTCTTGAGGGCCTTGTCGATAACGGCGAGCGGTACCGTAATGTCCTCTTTGCGGACGGCTTTCTCGCCTTTGCACGGGAGACGACTCCACTGAATGAGGGTTGCATCTCCGGGTGTCGAAAAGTGCATAATTCGGAAAACGTCGGGTCCAGTGCAGCGCATTGTCTGCTTCCAGAACTTATCAATCGCATCGAGATTGATTGGCTCATACTTGTTGATGCTTGTCATCTCGATAGTCATTAAAGAACACCCCTTTCTGTATGGGTCAGAAGAGTTAGTGAAAATACTGTAGCATTGTTTAGGTGTTTTGTCAAATGCATGCAAATATGGTATAGTAAGGGCAAATAAAGGGAGAATAATATGGCGAAAATCGATCGCGAAAAAGCAAAAGGCGCAGCGAAGGCTGGCGCAGCAAAACTGAAGGGCGGCATGAGTGGATTCATGACCTTCATCAAGGAGCAGAATATTGTCGGTTTGGCGGTTGGCTTGGTGCTTGGTACGCACGCTGGGGCGTTGGTCAACTCGTTGATTGATAACGTATTTATGCCACCGCTAGGTTTGTTGCTTGGCTCGGCAGAGGGTTTGCGCGGCGTGACGATTGCGCTCGGCAATACTGGCGCAGTGATTGCGCTCGGTGCGTTTATCAACGATTTGATTAATTTCTGTGTATTGGCCTTTGTGATTTATCTCGTAATCAAACTATTGAAGCTTGACGTTAAAAAATAATGACAAAAAAGAAAACTGCTAGCTTGTTATGGATTGATCTGGAGATGACAGGTTTGTCTCCGGAGAAAGACCGGATTTTGGAAGTGGCCGCGATTGCGACGGACTGGGATTTTGAGGAATTTGAGACTTATACCGGCGTCGTGAAGGTGAGCGAAAAGCTGATGCGCGAGCGAATGGTTGGCGAATTTTGGGAAAAGAATAAAGCTTCCTATGATGCGTTGATGGCGCAAAATGCCAGTGGCTTGCCGGCAAAACAGGTCGAGCAAGAGTTGCTAGAATTCGTCAAGCGAAACTGTGGCGACGAAGATGTGTATCTGGCAGGAAATTCGATTCATCAAGACAGAAAGTTTATCGAACGCGAATGGCCAGAGTTGAATGCGCGTTTACATTACAGAATGCTCGATGTGAGCGCTTGGAAGATTTATTTCGAGAATGCATTGCATCGAAAGTTCGCAAAGCCAGAGAATCATCGCGCGCTAGACGATATTCGCGGAAGTATAGAGGAGCTGAAATGGTATCGGAAGATGATATCGTAAAGTTTGCAACGGCACTAGAAGGCGTGACGGAACGCGAGGTGGAGCCGGATACAAAGCAGCGGATTTTTTGTCGCGGTGAGCGGATTTTCTTGGTGATGAGCCAGGGTGCTACGCCGATTCGATTGAATTTGCGCTGTGATGCGAAGCTGGGGGCGACCTTGCGCGAACGCTACGAGAGCGTGATGCAGAGCTTGGTGCTCGGGCGCGGTGGTATCGAGTTGCTATGTACTGGGCAGCTTGATGCGACCGATGTACTAGATTTAGTGCGCCATAGCTACGAAATGTCGGCGCCAGAAGAATAAGGCAACAAAAAATCCCGGGTTAGACCGGGATTTTTTGATTAGTGCTTGTTGCTATAGTCGAGGAATTTTTCTTCGAGAATTTCGAGATCCTCGATGCTTTTTTCGAGCGTTCCTTTGAGGGTCCCGTCGGTTGATTGACTAATGACAGCTTCTTCGGCGGAGATGATGAGCGAAATCTGATAGGAAGTCTCGTAAGCGTAAGTGCGGTCGAGCATGCCGCTCAAGTAGGCATCTTCGATGGCTGATTCGTAGCTCGAGAAGAGCGCATTCTCGCTAGTTTTGACTTCGGCGGAGATATTCGTGACATCGGCGCCTTCGTTTTTGAGCTGACTAGCGAGACCAGCATTGAGTTGATCGAGCGAAGCGCTGAGAAGGGATGACCAAGAGCGCAATTCGGATGATTTGAGTTTTTCGGTATAGGTGTGAATTGGTGACTTTTTGTCGGCAAGTTTGGTCGTACGAAGATAGAGTGACTCGTACGATGCGTAATCGCGTTTGTTGGCGTTTGAAACGACGACAACAAGAGCGAGCAGAGTGACGATGACGAGAAGACCAAGCCCGATTATTTTGAGAAGGCCTGGAGTAAGAATTGGTTTTTTCTCGACATTTTTGCCTTTGACGGCGATTTGATCAAGATAAGCTTTATTATCCATATTGTTTTTATTTTAACATAATGCGGTGAGTTTTGCGATTATGCTTGACTTTTTGCTTGAATATTGCGTAATCGAAGTGGTGGTAAAGGGTTGCGTAGGTGTTATAATTTGAGTATGGAGGATGCGAAAGAGGAGATTCGGGCGCGATTGGCCATTGAGGATGTGATTGGCCAATATATTGAGTTGAAGCGTGCGGGTCGGAGCTTGAAGGGGCATTCACCTTGGGGGACTGATAGGACGCCGAGCTTTATGGTATCGCCAGATAAGGGGATTTGGCATGATTTTTCGAGCAACAAGGGCGGTGACATTTTTACCTTTATCATGGAGATGGAGGGTTGTACTTTCCGCGAGGCGATGGAAAAGTTGGCGCAGCAGGCGGGTGTGGAATTGCGCCGTTATAGTAAGGATGACAAGCAACAGGCGCAACGAAGGCAAAGATTGTACGATGTGCTCGAGTTGGCGACGAAGTACTTTCAATTTTGTTTGACGAAAAACAAGGCAGTGATGCAGTATGTTTTTTATCAGAGAAATTTGAATAAAAAGACGGTAGAGAATTTTCGGATTGGCTATGCGCCAAAGTCAGGGCGAGCGCTGGTAGACTTTTTGAAAAAGCGTGGCTATACGGCGCAAGAGATGGAAGATGCCGGGCTGACGAATCGGTTTGGCGGAGATTTATTTAAGGGTCGCATGACGGTGCCGTTGATGGATGTAACGGGGAAAGTGATTGGTTTTACGGCACGAATTATTGAAAAGGATGATAATGCGCCGAAATATTTGAATACGCCGGAAACAATTTTGTATAACAAAGGGCGACATATTTTTGGTTTGAGCCAGGCGCGTGATGCGATTCGGCGGTCGGATTTTGTGGTGGTGGTCGAGGGGAATATGGACGTGATTTCGTCGCATCAGGCTGGGGTTTGCCAAGCGGTGGCGACGGCGGGCACGGCGATGACGGAAAATCATCTGAAGAGTTTTGCGCGGATGACGAAGGATATTCGTTTGGCTTACGATGGTGATGAGGCGGGTATTCGAGCGGCAGAGCGGGCGATTTCGATGGCTTCGAAGTTTGGCATTTATCTGTCGGTGATTGACGATTATCACGGTTGCAAAGACGCGGATGAATTGATTCAGAAAGATCCGAAATTATGGCAAGAAGCGACAGAAAACTATCGACCGGCTTTGGAGTGGTTGCTAGAAAAATATGAGGTGAAATATAATCTGAAGACCGAGCGAGGTTTTCAGGAGTATTGCAATGAAGCGAAGCGTTTGATCGATGAGATTGATCCGGCGGACACGGTATTGCGCGAGCGGTACGAACGGATTGTTTCGGAGCGCTTAGGGATTTCACTGGAAGCTTTTCGGGCGAAAAAGATTGCTGCGCCGGAGCCAAAGCGTTTGAAGAAGCCGAATCTCGATGCTAGTAAGGCGGCGCCGGCGGTCAGTCGGGCGGAGAAGAACTTGGCGGCTTTGGCGGCGTCCGGAAAAATCAAAACTGACGATTTTGAACCGATGGAATTTAACAAGGATGAGTTGGCTTTGATATTTGAGGAACGATATGCGCAGCTATCGCAGGCGGATTTGGAGCGCGAGGCGCAAGAATTATTGGTGAAAGTAAAGCGCGAGCGACGTGATTTGGAGCGGCGCGAGTTGGAAGCGAAGATTTCTGAGGCGGAAGCGGCGAATGATGAGGAAAAAATTCAGGAGTTGATGGCGCAGTTGAGCAAAATGTTGCGAGAAAAGTAAAAATAAATTGAAAAAATATTGCGGGGGCTTGATTTTTGTGGTATTTTTGGATTAATGTGCTGGATTAGCGGGCGTTATTTTGTACTAGCCCATCCAGGCGAGATGAAATCTGACAAAAAATTCCAAAACAAACAAATATTTTTTAATTGGCGGGCAGGAGCTTTTGTTCGCTAGAGGAGTTGTATGGACGAAGACGATAAAGATTTGAGCATGCTTGATGACATGATGGACGAGCCAGATTTCGACGACATGGAAGAGGGCGATGATGAGGATCTTGCTATCGATTTTGATTCCGTAAACTACGACGATGTAGCGGATGACTCGGTAAAACTATATTTGCGCGAAATCGGTAAAATTCCGCTTTTGACGACCGAAGAAGAGTTCGAATTGGCGCAGAAAATTATTCACGGTACTGAAAAAGAGAAGAAAAAGGCCAAGGATAAAATGGCTGAGTCGAACATGCGCTTGGTGGTTTCGATTGCAAAGCGTTATTCTGGTCGCGGTTTGGATTTCTTGGATTTGATTCAGGAAGGTAATACCGGTTTGTTGCGCGCGGTTGAGAAGTTCGATCCGGATAAGGGCTTCAAGTTTTCGACTTATGCGACTTGGTGGATTCGTCAGGCCATTACGCGTGCAATTGCGGATCAGGCGCGCACGATTCGTATTCCGGTTCATATGGTTGAGACGATTAATAAAGTTTTGCGTACGCAGCGCCGTTTGACGCAGGAATTGAACCGCGAGCCATCGACTGAAGAAATTGCGAAAGCGATGGGTATGGATGCGGACAAGATTGAGTACGTGATGAAGATCAAGCAGGATATCGCGTCGCTCGATGCGTCGGTTGGCCGTGATGGCGAAGATGATGATTCTTCGCTTGGTGATTTCATTGAAGATGAAGATCGCGTATCGCCAGAGGATTCGGCGACGACACAGCTTTTGAAAGAGCAGATTGCGGCGATTTTGCAGACTTTGACCGATCGCGAGCAGAAAATCATCAAGATGCGCTTTGGTATTGGTGGCGGTAAGAGCCATACGCTCGAAGAAGTTGGCGCGGAGTTTTCAGTTACGCGCGAACGTATTCGCCAGATTGAAGCAAAGGCTTTGGCGAAATTGCGCAAAAATAAGGACACGAAAAAATTACACGAATATTTGAGATAGATTCTCGGAAGAGCCCTGATGGGCTCTTTTTTGTCGTGATTGTTGACTGAAATGATTCTTGTACTTTTGAAAAAGCACAAGTATAATGATGATATGGAACAAAGTGGGCAGGTAAATATGGGCACTCCTAATGCTATCCAGAATAGCCAAGTACGCATTGAGAGCTTGTTGGAGGAGTGCGTTAGGACAAAGGCAAGTGACCTTCACTTGCAAGTTAGTCTTCCGCCAATCTTGAGGATTGATGGTGCTTTGCGCGCGATTCCAGGTTATGACAACTTGGATGAAGCGACGGTTGAGCGCCTAGTATTCTCGACTTTGGAAGAAGATCAAAAACAAATCTTAATCAAAGATAAAGAGTTTGACTATTCGTTCTCGTTTGGCGATTTGGGTCGCTTCCGCGTAAACGCCTTCCATGAGAAGGGTAATTTGGCGGGTGCTTTCCGTTTGATCCCGAATGAGATTCAGTCGATTTCAGAACTCGGTATGCCACCAATTGTGACATCGTTCGCGGATTTCCCGCGCGGTTTGGTTTTGGTGACTGGTCCGACTGGTTCTGGTAAGTCGACGACTTTGGCGGCTTTGGTTGATAAGATTAACCGCGAGAAAGCTTGCCATATTATTACGATTGAGGACCCGATCGAGTTTACGCATAAATCGATTCGTAGCGTGGTTGTTCAGCGCGAGGTTCACTATGATACTTACTCATTCTCTGCCGCTTTGCGTAGCGTCTTGCGTGAGGACCCGGACGTGGTGCTCATTGGTGAGATGCGCGATCTTGAAACTATTTCTGCCGCAATTACAATTGCGGAAACTGGTCACCTTGTGTTCGCGACATTGCACACGAACTCAGCAGGCCAGAGTATCGACCGTATGATCGATGTCTTCCCGCCACATCAGCAGCCACAGATTCGCTCGCAGCTATCGAATATCTTGATGGGTATTTGTGCGCAGCGTTTGGTGCCGGCAATTGGCGGTGGTCGCGTTGTAGCGGCCGAGGTCTTGGTAGCAAACCCGGCGGTTCGTTCGGTGATTCGCGAAGGCAAGACGCACCAGCTTGATACGATTATTCAGACAAGTGCAGACCAGGGCATGCAGACTATGGATCGCACTTTGGTACGCATGATTCAGCAGGGTATTATTACTTACGATAACGCTCGTGAATATGCAGTTGATTTGCAAGAATTTGAAAGGTTGGCACGCGGATGAAACGATTTACCTATCGCGCTAAAGAACAAGGCACCGGAAAAGTCATTAAAGGCGTTATTCAGGCTGAAAGTGAGCGTGCGGCTGGTAAATTGTTGGTGGACCGAGGTTATATTCCTGATAATTTGAGGGAAGAAGGCACGGGCATCATGGATAAAATTGACCGCGTAACGGCGAAGGATCGCATTACGTTTACGCGTCAGTTTGCAACTTTGATTGGCGCCGGTCTGCCGGTTGCGCAATCTTTGAGAACTGTTTCCGAACAAACATCAAGGAAGCCAATGCAGGCGGTGATTGATGCGATTTCGGCCGATATCGAGGCTGGTCGCAGTGTCGGCGAGGCATTCAGCAAGCATCCGGATGTATTTAGTAATGTTTATCTCTCCTTGATTAAAGCGGGTGAAGTTTCTGGTACGCTCGATGAGAGCTTGAAGCGCATCGCGATGCAGGAAGAGAAAGACGCCAAGATGATGAGCAAGATTAAGGGTGCAATGATCTTCCCAATGATTACGTTCGCGGTCATCTTCGTGGTCTTCATCTACATGATGGTCGAGGTTGTTCCGCATGTCGAAAGTCTCTATAATGATTTGCACGAGGAATTGCCGGTATTGTCGAAGATTTTGGTCGGCATCAAGGACTTTATCTTCTCATTCTGGTGGCTATGTTTGATTATCGTCGGTATTTTGGTTGGTGCAATTTTGCAATATCGAAAGACCGAGCCGGGTATTCGAACCTTTGCGACTATTAAATTGAATGTGCCAGTGTTTAATGGTATGATGCGTACGCTTTACATGGCACGCTTCTCGCGTACGGCGTCAATTTTGCTTTCGACTGGTGTGTCAGTGCTTGATACAATGCACATTTCGGGCGAAGCAATGAACAACGTAGTTGTGCAAGATTCAATCGAGAAAGCGGCGACCGAAGTACAAGGCGGTAAAGGCCTTTCGGTGGCTTTGAAAGATAAGGATTACATCCTTGATCTCGTACCGCAGATGGCGGCGATTGGTGAGCAATCTGGTAAGATGGACGAAATGTTAGCGAAGGCGGCGCAAGTCTATGAAGACGAGCTCGATGAGAAGGTTGCAACGATTTCGACTTTGATTGAGCCGATTATGATGGTAGCGATGGCGTTGATCGCTGGCTTGCTCGTCGGCGGCGTATTGTTCCCAATCTACTCTTTGGTGAACTCGATTGGTTAAGGAGGATTATGGCAAAGAATAAAAAGGGTTTTACGATTATCGAGGTGGTGCTCGTTTTGGCGATTGCTGGACTTATCTTCCTAATGGTCTTTGTTGCAATGCCGGCGTTGCAAAGGCAGCAGAGAACAATTCAACGACGCAATGATTTGCAGCGTTTTGCGGCACAGTCGATTAAGTATCGTGCTGCGAATGGCAATAGAAATCCATTCAGAGATGTAGCGTCGGTAGACACTTTTATCCATGAGTATATTGATATAGATTGCGACGAGCATAGCCATGATTCGCATGCGGCCTCAGGCGAAATTCATGCGGATTTCAATCATTGCGGTGCTGGTTTTACAGATCCTAGTGGTAGTGCGTACGGCGTAAATGTTCGTCCTGCGCTCACAGGCAACGTGAGAGATGTAGTCGAGATTAGGGGCGACGTCGATAATGATATTGCGAATCGTAGAATTCTAGTGTTCGCAAATGCAATCTGTGGTGGTTCCGATATGCAATTAATGGTTGGTGATGGCCCGGCCGATACCGCTTTCGTCTATATACAACAGGGCGGGGCGACGTTGTGTTACGATACGCATTAGAAAAATGCGCAAAAATGCGCATTTTTTGTTGACAATCCTGAAATAGTGCTTATAATAATAGATAACATAACCATAATAAAATATAGGAGTATGGAAAACATGGTTAAAAATAACAACAAAAAAGGCTTTACGATCATCGAGGTCGTCTTGGTGCTTGCTATCGCCGGCCTTATCTTCTTGATGGTATTCATCGCATTGCCAGCGTTGCAGAGAAGCCAGCGCAACACTCAGCGCGAAAACGATATTTCTCGCTTCATGACCGAGATGAATAACTATCGTACAAATAACGGTAATCAAACCCCATTCTTGGCCTTTGATACGGATAACGACCCAAATCTCGAGAACAATGCTACGCATCGAGAGGTTGCTAACTATATTCAGCGCTATATTCGCGGCGGTACAAACGACAACAGTAAGTTTTCCGATCCGAACGGTAACCCATACAGCTTCACTATGCTTCATGCTACTGCTTTGACTGCTGGTGCCGGTGGTAATGCTGAAGTATTTAGTGCCGGTACCGATACCGATACCGATACCGCCGGCACTACTCGCCCAACTGCAGTTAATAACATCATCTATGTCGTTAAGTTTGCTCGCTGCGCTGACACTGAAGGTACGGTTGTTCCAACCAACGGTGAAGGTGATACCGCATTCTTCTATACGATGGAAGGTGGTTCTCTCTACTGTATCAGTAACTAGTAATTGCTTGATTGTAAAAACGAGCCTTCGGGCTCGTTTTTTGTGTATAATGATAGTATGAGTAAGCGTAAGGGTTTTACGATTATTGAAGTAGTGCTGGTTTTGGCGATCGCTGGTCTGATTTTTTTGATGGTTTTTCTGGGTTTGCCAGCTTTGCAACGCGCGCAAAGAAATACCGAGCGCAAAGCCGACTTGAATCGTTTTTTGTCGGCCTTTGAAGAATTTCGCAAGAGAAATGGCGCTACGAATCCGTATGCTTTGCGTGAAATTCCGGCTTGGGATGGCGGTGGCTCGACTTGGGAATTGAGTTCAGGGTTCGTGAATAGATACATCGATGATGGCATGAATGATGATAATGAAACTTGCGACAGCGAGGAAGGTTGCAAGTATTTCACGGATCCGAATGGTAGCCTGTATCGTTTTCGGATTAAGGCAGTGGATTATTCTGCCTCCGAAGAGTTGAATGTCTTGTCTGATTCGAGCGCGCAAGCGGACGGGGAAAATGTGGTGAATATTTATGTGCAGAGCAAGTGCGGCGACAATGAAGAAACGGTGCAGCATTCTGCAGGTGATGGCAACTATGCTTTAGTATATTTGGCGGAAAATAATGCCGTGCTTTGCGCTAGTAATAACTAAGCGTGCTACAATTTACTTATGATTAATTATTTTGCGACGTTTATGTTTTTCTGGGCAGGAGCGATGCTCGGTTCGTTTGGCTGCTGCCAGGTTTGGCGAATTCGGAAGGGTGACAAATCGCGCTGGTCGCATTGCATGAATTGCAAGTATAGACTGCGCTGGTATGACAATGTGCCGATTTTGAGCTGGCTGTTGCTGGGCGGGAAGTGCCGAAAATGTCGCAAGCCGATTGGCTGGGCGGAGTTTTTGGCGGAAATCGGTATGGCTATTTTGGTGGCGTTGAGTTATTGGTTTTGGCCGTTTGGTCGGTTGGATTTCGCCGGTAGTATTGAACTGATCGAAGGCGTAAAGTTTGCGTTGCTTATTCTACTGTTGGCAATTTTCGTGATTTTGTTCATTTATGATGCGAAGTGGAAAGAAATGCCGACGAATTTGCTGTGGGCTTCGGTGGCGGTCGGTGTGATTTATCGGGTGATCATATTGGCGGCCGAAGGTGTATCGACCGACATTTGGCTGAGCTTGGCTGGCGCATTGATGATTTTGCCTGGTTTTTATTTCTTGATGTACAAAATGAGCAACGAGCGTTGGGTCGGTGGCGGTGATTGGATTTTGTGTCTGCCACTAGCATTGTTTTTGGGTAATTTTTGGTTGGCGATGATTACATTGTTCGCATCGAATTTGATTGGTTCGGTCGTAATGCTGCCGGTGGCGGCTTCGAAAAAGGTAAAGAAGCTCAAAATTCCATTTGGTCCGTTTTTGATTGTGGGCTTTTTGCTGGTTTTCTTTTTGCAAATGCCAATTTTAGAAATGGTTAGGTTTTGATGTATTTGAGTGAATTGATAAACGATTTTTTGGAATCGCTAGAAGTCGAAAACGGGCGCAGTCGTTATACGGCGCGAAACTATGAATTGTGCTTGTATCGAACGCTAGAGTTTAGTGGCGAAGAGACGAAGCCGGAAGATATTACGCCGGAATGGCTGCGGAAGTATCGTCTGTGGCTGAATCGCTATCAGACGCCGCAAAAGAAGGGGCTTTCGGTGACGACGCAGGCTTTTCATTTAGTGGCTCTGCGCGGGTTTTTGAAGTATTTGGCAAAGCGCGAGATAAAATCGCTGGATCCGGTGTTGGTGGAATTGCCGCGAACGCATCGGCCGCAAGTGACGTTTTTGCATGTGGATGAAATTGACCGAATTTTGGCGGAAATTCCGATGGATACGGAGACTGGTTTGCGCGATCGGGCGATTTTTGAGTTGCTATTTTCGACCGGTTTGCGCGTTTCAGAGCTGATTGCGCTAAATCGAGATAGCGTAAACTTGGAACGACGCGAGTTTATGGTGCGCGGAAAAGGGCAGAAGGATAGGCCGGTGTTCGTGACGCAGTCGGCGGCGGATGCGGTGCAGGATTATTTGGATGAGCGGCGGGATTCTTTGCCGGCGCTGTTTTTGAACAATTCGCGGAATCAGCCAGCGGCAGGAACTTCGGGTGATTATCGGAGGCTGACGCCGCGGAGTATCGAGCGGATTATTAATAAATATGTGCGGGCAGCGGGAATTACGAAGCATGTGACGCCGCATACTTTGCGCCATTCATTTGCGACGGATTTGTTGATGAATGGGGCGGATTTGCGTTCGGTGCAGTCATTGTTGGGGCATTCGAATATTTCGACGACGCAGATTTATACGCACGTGACGGATCCGCATTTGAAAGAGATTCACGAGAAGTTTCATAGCGAAACTAGTGAATAACGCTTTTGCTTGCCAGGCGAGCTTTTTATGATATATTGAAAAAAAGGAGATTTTTGATGGCAGAAAAAGCAGCAAAAGCAGAGACAAATAAACCAGAGGTAACCGCCGCAAATATTGGTTTTACTAAGGCGAACAATCCGAACAATTTGATTCAGCGCACGCTAATCATTTTCAAGCCGGATGCAGTGCAGCGCGGTATTGTCGGTGAGATTTTGTCTCGTTTTGAGCGCGTCGGTTTGAAGATTGTTGGTACAAAGATGGTTAACCCAGATAAGGATCACTACTACCAGCACTACGAAGGTATTTCGAAGATGATTTCGCGCCGCGGTCAAAAGGCTTTTGATCTCGTGGTTGACTTTATGACTTCCGGTCCAGTGATTGCGATGGTGCTTGAAGGTGTAGAGGCGATTCCAGTGGTGCGCAAGATGGTTGGTTCGACCGAGCCGATGGCTGCCGATATGGGTACGATTCGCGGTGACTATGCGCACGTTAGCTTTGGTTATGCTGATGCGCGCAACGAAGGTGTTGCGAACTTGATTCATGCTTCCGGCAATCCAGAAGAGGCAGAGCAGGAAGTTGCCTACTGGTTCAAGCCTGAGGAAATCCAGATTTACAAGACTTTGTCTGAAAAGTTTACGCGCTAAGTAAACTTTTAGTAAAAGAGCCTCTGCGATTGGCGGGGCTCTTTTTTGTTATAATCGAATCATGAGAAGTGGTGAGCGATTAGGAAATAATCCATTCGAGGCGCAGATGCGTCGAGCTTTTGCGAATGGGGATTTCGCTGATATTGTGGCGCGCTATGAAGAAATGGGTTATGGCGGGCAGACGCCGGTGCCGCATGAGTGCATTCAGAGTTTACCGAACGGTGAAGTAGTGCTCGATCAGACTTGTACAGAATATATCAAAGTTGCGATGGAATATACGCGGCAAGCAAAGAAAGAATTGCCGTTCGTGATGATTGGCGCGACGGATGGCGAGTCGAATACGGTAAAATTTGATAGTTTTTATACGGTGACGCCTGATGATATTCCGGGATTGAGTGCTCAGGAATGTGATCCGAACTTGGTTTTTACGCGCAATCCACAACTGGTGCAAGATTTTAAGGATGCAATTGTGCGGGCAAATGGAAACGGCAGTCGTGCTGTGATGTGCTTTGGTCATACACATCCAGATTTGACTAGCTATTATGGGACTTACGATACGCAGGACTTGCGAAATACGATTCAGCACGATGATGCTATTGATAACGTGCGGCGATCGGCGGGTGATGATAGGGCGCAAGTAGTGGATTGTGTGGCAATGGCGAATGGTGATGTTGATTTTATGTTTTTCGATAAAAATGTCGAGATGTTTTATAAGGTCAAACGCGTGGTTGGTACTGATGCGGCCGGCGGGAGCGAAGAAATGCAGAATTATCAGTTCAAAACGCCGTTGCCGAGAAGGTGATGTGATAAAATATAGTGAGTTGGCCCGGTAGCTCAATGGATAGAGCGGCTCCGTCCTAAGGAGAAGGTTGCGCGTTCGACTCGCACCCGGGTCACCATTTTTTTGTGGTCTGATTTTTATGGTATAATATGCTTATGCAAAAAGCTTTTGAGGGGCAGCGTACTGGCGAGGAGGTGTTGTATATCTTTCGGCGTCATTTTTCGACGACTCGTAGAGGCTTTCTGTTCATGCTTTTTATGATTGCATTCGGCGCGGTGCCGTTTGCGATCTGGAAACAGGACGCGCAGATGACTTTTGTCTGGATAATTTTTGGGCTGATTGGGGTTTTGGGCTATGCGTATGCGGTTCTGCTTTGGTATTTTAGCTTTTATATGATCACGACTGAGCGTTTGCGTCAGACGAGGCAAAAGGGACTGTTCAAGAAAACGGTAGTGGATTTGGATTTGGAAAAAATTCAGAGCATATCGTTTGGGGTGCCTGGTATGTTTGGGGCGATGCTTGATTACGGAACGATTTTGGTGCAGACGGGCGCGGGTGATCTCGTCATGAGCATGGTGAGTCATCCTGAAACAGTGTATAATGAGTTACAGAATGCGGCGCATGAGTTGCGTCAATATGAAGAAGAATAGTTATGAAAATTGGTTTTAAAAAGAAAACTGCAAAGAAAAAAACTATCACGCAAGCGAATCTCGAGGAAAGCCGAGAGGAGATTTTGGCTAAGGGTAAGAAATTTAAGTATCCTTTTCAGTATGCGAAGCACAGAGTTGTGATTAATACTTTGGTGATTTGCGTTACGGTTTTGATTGCTTTTGTTGTGGTCGGTTGGGCTGAACTATACAAGGCTCAGAGCACGAGCGAGGTGGCTTTCCGTTTCACGAAAGTGTTGGGCTTGCCGGTGGCAAAGGTTGATGGCGTTTCGGTGCGATATAGTGATTATTTGATGCTTTATCGGAGCAGCATCGCGTCGATCGAGCATCAGCAGGGTGCGTTTGATGATTCGGAAGATTCGGAAAAGCAGCGCAACCACTATCGTCGTCAGGCTTTGAGCTCGGCTGAGGATTATGCTTATGCTTTGGCGAAGCTGGACGAGAATGGTATTTCGGTTTCCGATAAAGAGATTGATGACGTAATCGAAAATCACAGAACGATTAATGGTGAGCGTCGTAGCGATGAAGCGTTTCGCGGGATTGTGAAAGATAATTTCGGCTTGTCGATTAATGAGTACAAGCGTTTGATTTTGCTTTCATTAGCGAAGAAAAAGTACTCGGTCGAATATGATAACGAGGCGAAGCGCATTGTTGCTGATGTTCGTACAAAGATTGAAGAGAATGGTGGTGATGTTTCGGCGGCGGTAAGTGATTATACTGCAACCGGCGCAGCGGTAGCGGAAAGTACGGATGGTTTGGTGGATACTTCGAATCTTGATGGTGGACGCGCGATGGTGGCGTCGAAGCTTGAGAATATTGGCGATGTATCTCAGCCGTTTGTTTCGTCGAATGGTGATGGATATTACGTCGTGAAGCTAACCGGGAAAGAAGACGGTAAAGTTGGCTATGCGTCGGCTTGGGTACGTTTTGCGGAGTTTGATGAGCTGATGGCGAAGATTCGCGAAGAAGGAAAAGTTGCCGAATATATTGAGATCAGGGAAGAGTCGGAAGAATCTGACGTCGAAACGAATGGTGGCGAAGAAAATACCGAAGGCGATACTTCGGCAGAAGAGTGATTCGAATTAGATTTGTCGAAAACTATAAAGTGCGATACTGGTCGCAATCGAGAGATTGAGGCTATCGACGTATTGGCTTTGCGGAATAAAGACTGACTGACAGAAGTCGGCATAATTAGCTGGAAGACCTGCCGCTTCGTTACCGAATATGAGTGAATAATTGTCAGGCGCGGACTGCGCGGCTTCGGCTAGGTGTTGGGCGGTGCTATTGAGCATGAATGCATAGAGCGGCCGCTCAGGATTTTGTTGGCGATACTCATCGATAGAGGAGAACTCTTGGACATTTAGATGGAAAATCGCGCCCATAGATGCGCGGATTGTTTTTGGTGCGTAAAAATCGACGGCTGGGGTGATGATTGCGATATTTTTGAAGCCAAACGCGACAGCGCTTCGCATGATAGTGCCGAGATTGCCGGCATCCGACGGATTAACTAAGACGACGTGTGGTTCTCGGTGGTTTAGTTCGCTAGAATGTTTGTTGAATTCGGCAATCATGAGGCAATCGCCTTTTGCGTTGAGAACATTGAACGGCTTTTGTGACTCGATGATGTCGAGTTTGAGGCGTTTAGCTTCGGATATAATACGGCTTAAATCATGGCCGATTTCGATGTCTGGGCGTAGAAAAATACGAGTAATTTGCTCGGGTGCTGTTTTGATCAATTCGTAAGTGAGAGTAGCGCCGAGAGTATAGGAAACAAGAGAATCGCGCTTGTAACGAGGAAGCTTCATATTTATCTATTATATCATATTTATCGATTACGGTCAAGGTTAAGTAGGGAAATTGGGCAAAAAAATAACTCCTTGATAGGAGAAATTCTTTAATGGCGGGCCCGACGCGACTCGAACGCGCGACCTCCTCCGTGACAGGGAGGCGCTCTAACCAACTGAGCTACGAGCCCGCATTGATTAAAGTATACAGGATGTTGTTAAAAAATGCAAGGTGTTATATAATTCTTTTATTGGAAATGCCGTTGTAGCTCAGCTGGCAGAGCAGCTCATTCGTAACGAGCAGGTCGCTGGTTCGATCCCAGTCAACGGCTCCAAACCAAAATACTCGATTCGAAAGAATGGAGTTTTTTGTTGCTTTTCCTTAGTTACATGTTATAATAGCAGTGGTCAGTTAAGCCAAATATCTTTGTTGGGGGGTGTGAATAATGGAAGACTTTAGACTGACGAATGAAAGCCTGATTTGCGAAACGCCGCGCATGAAAGTATGCCGGGTGGACTACGAGAACAGCGAAGGCAAGCTCGTTATGAGTCACATGATCGTCAGAAGCAGGCCGTCTGTCGCTGTAATCGTGCGAAACGAAGGGGGGA
Source organism: uncultured Candidatus Saccharibacteria bacterium (assembly GCA_946527885.1). Classification (GTDB taxonomy): domain Bacteria; phylum Patescibacteriota; class Saccharimonadia; order Saccharimonadales; family Saccharimonadaceae; genus UBA2834. The sequence goes on along the minus strand of CAMMYO010000005.1, from coordinate 8,956 downwards.
AAATTGCGCTGATTCGACAGTTCCGCTCGACGACCGGACAGTATTACTATGAAATACCGGCCGGCGTTCTCGAGGAAGGCGAGACGGAAGAGCAGGCGGCTAGACGCGAGACGCAGGAAGAGACTGGGTTGCTGATTCGCAATATCAATGTTTTCGTGAAGGGACCGTCGCTTCTTGATCCGTCGAAGGGCGATGAGAACTTTGGCGTGGCTATGGCGGATGTTTACGGCATGGGAAGTCAGGCGCTCGACGAATCGGAGCAGATTGATGCAAAAATCTTCTGGGTTCCGGAAAACACCGTTCTGAGTTCCGTGCGCGAGCAGATCCTTATGGGTGAGAAGTTCTTCGGAGAATTGTTTATGTCGGGCCATTCACTGTACGCATTGATGGCCTATATGCTCTGGAGACAGAACAATAAAGATTAGACATAGTACCTTTTGCCGCTCCCATTGGGGGCGGTTTTTCTTGGACGTAAAAAAATGATATAATATGATTATGGTAAAAGAAGCGAAAGGGAGAAATGCCTTACGATGGGCGTGGGTCTTCATTTTGTTGAGTGTTACGGTAATCTTGTCCGGTGCGAGCGTCTGCGAATTCGGCGCATTGCAGGTGGCTAATGTAGCAAATGCTGATTCGGCGCGAATTTTACACGATCCGGCGGGTTTTGTAGGCGATGTACGTAGCACGGTTTACGATATGTCGGTTTTGATAGCGCTTGGTATTATTGTGATGATGATAGGTTTTTGCGTATTGTCTGTGGCGATTGCGCGGAAAATCGCAATGAAGGATGAGCGTGCGCGTATTCTGGAGTTAGAAGAGCGAGTAAAGCAGCTGGAGATCAGCAAGCGTAAGCGCTAAAACTTTCAGAAAAGCCGTTTTTATGGTAAAATAATAAAAAGCTATGAAAGAATTGGCTAACGATTTTAAGACGATTTTCAAGAAAGATCGCGGATTGTTCGGCTGGATGTTTGTGCAGTTTGGACTTTCGGTTTTCTTGTTTTTGTTGCCGCTTTTGAACCTGAATCCATCGAAGCCAAAGGTGTGGGCGCGCTATTCGGATATCAATAATGGATATTCACAGAGTGATTGGTATTATTTAATTGCGTTTTCTGTTATTGCGTTAACACTTGGCGTTGGACATATTTTGCTAAGCGCGCGGCTATATACGCGCCGAGGCAAAGATATGGCTCGACTGTTTTTGGGGGTTAGCATGGCGATCGCGGTGATTGCGATACGCTTTTTGTTGAGTATTATTGGGGAAGGCTAGATGTCTAAAGTCATAGAGCTGCCGCAAGGCAAGCGGACGAAGTTTTATCGCTTTTTTGAAATACTACCGTTTGCGATTAGCACGACTATGGTAGTACTTTTGGTGGTTTTGTCGGCGACGTCTTCGACTTTGAGTGCGTTATATCTGCTCGTAATTGTGATTATGAATTTGGTTAAAGCGGTCGGCATTGCGGTTCGAACTGTTCAGGGCTATAAGACCGTGAAGGCCGGAACGAAGGTTGACTGGGAACAGCGACTAGAAGATTTGAAAAATCCGGAGCAAAGTTTTGAGCGTTTGTCGGGCGAAAAAAGCGATGAATATAATTACAATCAGCATTTGATGAATTTGAAGTTACTCAGCGAAGAAAAAACGTTGGATTATCCGAAGGTTGACGATGTTTATCATGCGGTGATTATCACGCTCTACAATGAGAGCCTTGATGTTTTGGAGCCTACGCTAGAGAGCGTAGTTAATTCTTCTTTCGATAAGAAGCATATGATCGTGACAATTGCCTATGAAGAGCGTGGTGGCGAGGCGGGCGAGAAAGTTGCGAAGGCGCTAGAAAAGAAATTCAGCAAAAAGTTTTATGGCTTTTTGCTTTCGAAGCACCCAGACGGAATTAAGGGGGAGGTTGTAGGAAAAGGTGCAAACTTGACTTATGCAGGGCGTCGTCTGCAAGAATATATTGAGTCGCTTAAGATCCCGGTCGAAAATGTGATTGTAACGTCGCTAGACAGCGATAATAGGCCGGATGTGAGCTATTTTAGTCAAGTCGCATATGAGTTTATCGTGCGCGACGATCGTCAGAATCTTAGTTATCAGCCGGTTTCGTTGTTTACGAATAATATTTGGGATGCGCCGGCGGTAACTCGCGTAGTGGCGACAACGAATTCGTTTTGGAATTTGATTTGTACGATGCGCCCGCATACTTTACGTAATTTTGCATCGCATTCGCAACCGTTGAAGGCTTTGATTGGAATGAATTTCTGGAGCGTGCGCACAATTGTGGAAGATGGTCACCAGTATTGGCGCAGTTTGTTCTACTTTGATGGTAATTACGAAGTTTTGCCGATTCGTTCGGCGATTTATCAGGATGCTGTTTTGAGCGACACTTTGATTAAGACTCTGAGGGCGCAGTGGGTGCAGCTGCGTCGTTGGGATTATGGCGCGAGCGATGTGGCTTATGTAGCGACGTATATGTTTTCGAAGAAACGCAAAATGAAACTCAGTTCGTTGCTACCAAAGTTCATCCGCTTGCTCGATGGACACGTGACGCTTGCTGCGGTTGCGCCGATTATTGCTTTTGGCGGTTGGGTGCCGTTGTGGTTCCATTTGGAGAGTCGCGATTTGCTGTCGCATAACTTGCCGATGGTGGTAAGTTATATTCAGACGGTTGCAGCGATTGGTTTGTTGATTTCGGTAATGTTGTCGATGAAGATGTTGCCGCCAAGACCGAAGCGTTATCGAAAGAGTAAGAATGTTCTAATGTTGTTGCAGTGGGTGCTCGCGCCGGTTAATGCGATTGTCTATTCGTCATTGTGTGCGTTTTACGCGCAATCACGTTTGGCGACTGGTCGCTATATGGAAAAATTTGACGTTACAGAGAAATCAGTAAAGAAATAAAATGTTGTGAGATTCACAACATTTTTTGATGGCGCAACAGATAGACATAATACTTATGCTTGAGCGTTTTTGGTCGGTAAGTAAAATGAAAAGAACAAAGCGCGCGGCTTTGGAAGAGAGGTAAAGAAAAGGAGGCGGAAATGCAACGTTTTAAGACGTGATATTTTTGGGTGCGCAAAAAATAAAAAGAGGAGGAGTTATGAAAATTTGGAAATATTTTGGAATAGCTGGTATTTTGATGTTGAGTGCGGCTTTGAAAAGTGCAGATGTGTTCGCGGTCGAAGCTACTAGGATTAGGGATAATTTGTCGAGTGCGCAAGATATAACGATTAGGAAAATAATTACAGATGTGACTAATCCAGTAGTGGTCGGTGCGCGTTATAAGCTCATACCCAATAGCGATAACCCGGCGCCAGTAGGCAACTTATCGTCCTTTTATGAGATTGATTTTGATACAGCAACCCCATACAACAATCAGGCGGAGTTAGTAGGGTATTTAGATCTTGGAAATTTGAGTTTTTCAAAAGTGGGCGACTATAGATTTACGCTCAAAGAGCATAATACGACAGACACTACGACTTATCCGGCAGATAAAGATTCGACATACGATATTTTTGTGTATGTGCGCAATGAAGTGGATGACAATAATGTTCCGACCGGGAATTTGGTAGCAACAATGCCGAGCTATATTATGAGGGAAGGTGAGGCTGAAAAGATGAGTGAGGCGGTATTTGTGACACGAGCGAACTTTTCGTACATAAAGGTACGCAGCTCGGTTAGTGGCAATATGGCGGATCCGGATAAATATTTCCGATACAAAATTAATTTAACGGGCGCAGCTAATGGCGATCGATTTGTCGTAACGGGCCAAGACAACGAGATTGTATATGGCGGAGAGGCATTGGCGCCGTCGAGCGAGTTGGTGGCGGGCGCAGATGATAACTATGTCTATTTGAAGCATGGACAAGAGGTGACAATTGGTATAGCGAACGGTGTAAAACAGTTACCGATTGGCATCACCTATACAATCGATTCGGATGATCAGGAAAATTATATTAGCTATGTTGATGAAGCGACTGCTTTAGTGTCGTCAGAAAAGACTATTCAGGCGGTGCCGTCGGCGAATGCACATCAATCGACAAAAGAGCGGTTTGCGGCACAAAACGAAACCAATCTCCGACACGATTATAATGGCGGATTGGACGGGGCGGTCTTAACGGGCGTTTCTTCGCGAGCGGTACCATTTTTGGCTGTAGCCGGAGCGGCTTGCGTTGGGCTTGTATTGACCGGCAAAAAGATTAAACAAAAATAGGAGCGTTTGGGTGGGCGCTTTTAGGTAGCGAAAATGAATGCGATTGATCGGGTAGTCGAGATTGCGGCTTTCTGTTTTATGGCGCCGTTATTAATACTGGCATTGTGTGGATTATATGAAGATATCGAGATTGAGTCGATTCACGAAGAAGATGTTCCCGCAGTAAAGGACGTGGATGACTTAGGGTTATTATTCGACGAAAATGAAGCGATGGTGGCGTGACTGAAAATTGATGGCACAATGATCGACTATCCTGTCATGCAAGGAAAGGATAATAGCTGGTTTTTATCGCGAAATTATAAAGGGGAGTTTTCGGGTGCCGGAAGTATATTTTTCGATTGGCGGCACGAATTTGATGATGATGTTTGGTTGATATATGGACATAGTATGAGCAATGAGTGGATGTTCTCGGAGCTCGCCCAATTTGCAGATTTTGATTATCTGGAAGGGCATAGAAAAGGGAAAATATGGTTGCGGAATGAGACATTTGAAATTCGGTGGATTTTTCATGCGACGGTGGACGCCAATACGGATGCGGTTTATGATACTCAGAACTATAAGAAGGGGCGAAAGGCGGAGCTTTGGCGTGCGCTAGGGAGAAGCGAAATGGCGCCAGAAGAGAAGGTTATTATCTTGTCGACATGCAGTAAGAAGGAAAGGAGGATGAGAGATATACTAGTCGGCGTGTTGTTTGATAATTAATGAGATTATGCTAAAATATTGGTTGTAATATCATTTAAAAACAAAAAACTAAAATGAACGAACAACCAAATCCAAATTATACACAAGCGCCTGTAAATAACACTGGCGCTGCGCCAGCGCCGGCGAAAAAATCAAACACTGCGTTAATCGTGGTAATTATTATAATCGTAGCAATCTTTTTCCTATTTATTGGTGGGATTTTCTTCTTTTCCATGTTTGTGGTTTCGCTAACTAATGATATGGATACTAGCGGAAGATTGCCAGATAGTTCGATTAATCTTGAGCTGCCAACGATCGATGATGAACCGGAAGAGGATGATGTCAGCTCAATTGTAGCGGGTACATGGGATTGCTATAACTACGAAGGCGCTCCAGTAACAGAGGATGGCTTTGAGGCGACACTAAAGCTAACGCGTGGCGGTAGCTATGTTTTTGGTGAATATGGAAATGAAGATGTGAACCATTACAAAGGCACATACGAAGCGCTTGATCTGAAGAAACAGAACGCTTCGGGTGATTTTAATTATTATAGTCTTGATTTTACGACCGATGAATTCGTATTGGATGGCGAAGAGAGTAGCACGCAGCTATCTGATGCGGAGGTGGGTATTACTGAGAAGAATGATAGTCGCGAGATGATTTTAGCTTTCGAATCTAGTGGGAATTTGTACTATTGTATTGAGCGATAATGATAAAAACGGCTACTTTTGTGGCCGTTTTTTGTTCTCATCTCCTGTAACAAAAATATGACCTTGCGGTCATCTTTGAATGGTGGAGTGTAGGAGATTATTCTTCGCTGCGCTCAGAATATAGTCGGGCGTCGTCTCGGAAATAAAAATGCAAGCATTTTCTATTTCGCTCGTCTTCTACGACTATCGAACTCCAAGGAGTTCTCATCTCCTGTAACAAAAATATGACCTTGCGGTCATCTTTGAATGGTGGAGTGTAGGAGATTCGAACTCCTGACCTATTGATTGCGAACCAATCGCTCTACCAACTGAGCTAACACCCCTAATGAAGGTATTGTAGCATATTATCTAGTATAATTAAAGAAAGGAGAAGCGATGGATTATAAAGGCGTCATTATTGAAGAGAGTTTAGCTGATAAAAGTGCGCTCGACGGGTTGAAGATTTTGATTCAGGAAATTGAAGTCGTAGAAGAAGCGCATGAAACTCCGTGGCTAGAGAAGTGGACTTGTGATACGGTTGAGGTTCCCGAAGCAACAATCGATGAAGTAACTCAGAGGCTTGCGAGCGCAATCGATATAGAGCATTGCGGTAACTGGTATTGCGATTTTAAAAATGACAACTGGCACTATGTAGTGTTCCGAGATAAGATTTTCAAAATCAATCGAAAGAGCCGCGATGATTATGTGAAAATGCAGGAATACGCTGCGAGCATTGGTTTGCCGGCGCATCAAATGCCGAATTATGAAGGTTTTGACTTGCAATTGTTAGGTGAATTTCTCGTTGAAGCTAAGAAACAGACTTATGCGAGTGGCGATGATGCGAAAGTGCAATCTTCGCGCGAAGGCTCGAATGATTATCATTTTGCGACTGAAATGCGTGGAGAAAAATTAGCCTATCATGATACATATTTTGGTGGTGTGCGCTTTATGGGTGAAGAAGTCGTATATTGCGGCGATGGTGCACCAAAATGGGGCATGAATTATCGCGGAGAAACTTTACGGCCAGATATGTCGGAGGCGGCGATGGATGCAGTTTTACGACCGGCTTTGAGTATGGTTGGCGAGGATAAAGACGTTTTGCCGGTACGTGGTCCGCGTCATTTTGAAAGAGGCGGCTATGTTTACGAATTCGCAGCAGAAGGCGACTTGGCAAGTTTTCGCGGTGAAGAGAAAGTCACGAAAGACGGCGAATTAATCTATCGACTAATTTGTAATGGCGGGATAATAGAATAATATGAATAGACCAATTACAACGCTGTTTTTGCTCGAATCGCTGGACGGCAAAATCAACAGTGGAAACTCTGATGCGCTCGACGTGGATAGAGATTGGAAGAACATCGAAGGTTTACGCGAAGGCTTGCAGCAGTATTATGACATCGAAAGCAACACGGACGTGTTTTCATTTAATACCGGTCGCGTGATGGCGAAAATTGGCGTCAATGAACGAACTGAGCCGCCAGAGAAAATTGATGTAGTAACGTTCGTTATTATGGATAATGCGCCGCATCTGACAGAAGCAGGCTTGGATTATTTGTCACGTTGGGTTGGTCGCCTGATTGTCGTGACGACGAATCCCGAGCACCCAGTTTTTAACGTCAAAGAAAAGTATAACAATATTGAAGTCTTGCAGTACGAAGAGCTGGATTTGGCGCAGATGTTGCGAGATGTGCACGAGAAATATGGTGCCGAAAGAATAACGATTCAATCTGGCGGCAGTATGAATGGGCGCTTTTTGCGTGAGGATTTGATCGACTATGTAAATATTGTAATTGCGCCAGTATTGGTAGGTGGTCGTGACACGCCAACGCTAGTTGACGGCGATGCGATTTCTTCACCAGAAGAGCTGGCTGCGATTCGGCCATTAAAACTCACGGCGTGCAATGCGCTAAATGATTCGTACGTACAATTGTGCTACGAGGTGAAGCATCGTGGTTCTGTTCAGTGATTTTGACGGTACGCTATATCGGAGCGATATCGAAGGTGATTTTGAGCATAATCTTGAAGCGATTAGGCGTTGGCGCGAGCGAGGTAATCGTTTTGCGCTAGTTACGGGGCGCAGTCCAAGCGGCTTGGAAAAGATTTTGCCGAATTGCTGGGATTATTTTGATTATCTGATTGGCGATAACGGTGCGATTTGTTTGGAAGCCGGCAAAATGAAATTCGAAATGACGATTGCCGAAGAAGAGCAGCGCGAAATTACCGATTTTGCGCTGACTTTGCCGGAGAGCGATAAGTTCGAGTTCGCCTATGACAGAAATTTCCGCGGGTTTCCAGATATCGATGGTCCGACAACCAAGATTCGGATTTGGGCGGTAAACAACGAGATAATGGAGTCGACGCTCGATCGCATAAAAGAGCGTTTTGGTGATAAGTATGTGATTTTGGGCGCGCATAACATTCGGCCAATTTCGAAATTCGTGAAGGGCGAGCATTGCGCGGCGGTCAATATCATGTCCGGAGACGCCGGGAAAGAGCGTGCACTAGATCGTCTAATTCGGGACATAAACGAACAGGTGTTTGCAGTTGGCGATGGCGGCAATGATGTCGAAATGTTACGGCAATATGATGGATATGCCATGAGTAACATGCGCGATGAGCTGCGTAGCGCATATCGGGACGATCATGTTGTCGGCTCGGTGGCGGATTTGATTGATCGTTTGCTGGTTCTTGCTGATATTAAGGCGAGAATTGGGGTGGATTTGACGAAAGAGCAGCTGGTTTTCTATACGGATGGTGCGACCGATTCGATTGTTTTTAGCGCGAATGAGCGATACCTGGTGAAAATGACGGACACAGAAACGGTGCGAACGCAGGGTGATTTTTTGCGACACAATACTAATGAAGCGTTTCAAGCTTTACTTTGCAGCGATGCCGAGTTGCGCTACGAGTGTTTTGATTTTATAGAAGGTGAGCATTATAAGGATGGCGTGTTGGATTCGCGCGAAGCGATTGCGCAAATTGCAGATATTGTGAGTAGCTACGCGGAATATGCACACGATGGCTATGGCTTTTTGGAACATGAAAAACCGAGTTGGGGCGAGTTTTTGCTCGATGAGATTGAATATGCGGCGTTGCGAATTCCGGAGATATCGCAGGAGCGCGTGATGGCGGCTTGGTATCAAGTGAAGGATGTTGTGCCGGCGCAAAAGATAATGCACGGTGATTTCGGCGCGCATAATTTTTTGCTGAAGGACGGAAAGATTCGAGTGATTGACCCGATGCCAATGGTGGGCGACGCGCTGTATGATTTTTACTTTGCGATTTTGTCGAATGCGAAAATATTTAAAGGTAACGAGACGGAATATTTGCTGGCATATTTCCCGGAATACGATTTGAACTACAAGAGAGCCTTGTTTACGATTG
>CAMMYO010000004.1 GCA_946527885.1 uncultured Candidatus Saccharibacteria bacterium | reverse complement strand
CCAATACCGACGGCGGCACAAATCGTAAACTTTACCGGATGTAGCTGTTTGAGTGCGAAGCGAAGGTGTGGATGAACGATGCCTGCGATACCGATTCCGGCGATGATATAGCATAGGTGCGGCGTGTAGGTTGCTAGACCTAAACATAGTACGAAGAAAACGACGAGCAGGAATGGCGGTTTGTTGTTGCCGACGATTTTTGAGCCCGCCCACAAGATCACGCTAAGCCAGAAAATATACATGACTACCGGCGTGCCGAAAGTTGCGAGTGATAGAAATGCGGTCGAAAGTGTGGTTAGAACGGAGCCGATAATCGCGACATCGGATTTGAACCAGCGGTTTAGTAATAGTACCATAAAGAATGCGGCGAGTGTACCAAAAATAATGGACGGAAGTTTGATTGAATAAAGACTGAGACCGAACAAATGTAAACAGAGTTTTTGGGCGCCGTAGTATGGAAAATCGATGACGTTGCCGGCAGAAATGAAGTCCCAGTTGACTTTGTGCGCAAATACGGCCGAGTCCATTTCGGCGTTGCTTAGACCGCCTGGCGCGATATTTGGCAGAAAGCTAAGCAACAAGAAAAATACGATCGCGAGTGCGATGTAGCCGATTGTAAGACGTTGCCTTAATAAAAAAGGCTCTTTTTTAGTCTTTTTCACTGCTCTGATTTTAGCATAAATCTGTGCCTTGGTCAAAAATGCTAATGCTTATTTTGCTAAAAAATACACTCCGTATTGGAGTGTAAGTTTTGTTTGCGATTGAGTAAATCAGAGATTCGGTTCATCGTGATGTGTGTCGAGCGACATGAATCGTACGTGCTTTTTATCGAAGTACAGTCCGATTGTTGCTGTGGCGCCGCGGCGATGCTTTGCAAGAATCAGGTCGGCGATATTTTGGCGCTCAGTATCTGGATTGTAGTAATCTTCACGGTACAAGAACATGACAATGTCAGCATCCTGCTCGATAGAACCGGATTCGCGAAGGTCGGATAGCATCGGGATTTTAACGTCGCGCTGCTCGACGGAGCGAGAGAGCTGTGAAAGCGCAATTACTGGCACGTCTAGTTCGCGCGCAATTAACTTGAGGCCACGCGAAATTTCTGAAATTTCCTGCACACGGTTGCCTTGCGCCTGTTTGCTGGTACCAGACATGAGCTGCAGATAGTCCACGATAATTAGACCGAGCTCATTTTCGTGTGCGACGCGGCGTGCTTTGGTGCGCATGGAAGTAACAGTAAGGCCCGGTGTATCATCGATGAAGATTTGATCTTCAGAAAGTTCGGCCATTGCTTCGGAAATTTGCGCAAAATCGTCGCCGCTAAATGTACCAGTTTCGAGCTTGAACGAATCAACGCCGGATGCGTCTGCGAGCATACGATTGATGAGCTGCTCCTTGCCCATCTCGAGCGAGAAGATAAGCACGGCTTTTTTGTTAATATTTGCAACCTGGCGGCCGACATTAAGTGCAAATGCGGTTTTACCCATGGCAGGGCGCGCTGCTAGAATCAAAAGGTCCGAGCGATGAAGTCCGGCCGTAACTTTATCGAGATCCGTGAAACCAGTTTTTAGACCAGCAATGGCGCCTTTGTTTTCGTGTAGCACCTCCAGACGGTCGAAAGTTTCGGACAAAAGATCCGAGATTGCATACATGTCGCCCTTATTGGTTTGCTCTGAAACCTTAAATAGCGCGCGTTCGGCTTCGCCGAGGATTTCTTGCGTGTCGCTAGTTTCGTCGTAGGCGATTTCGGCGATTTCGGCGCCCGCATCGATGAGTTTGCGGCGCGTCGAGTCTTCTTTGACGGTTTCAGCATAAGCTTTGGCATGCGCGGCGGTCGGAACATAGTTGGCGAGATCAGAAAGATAGGTGGCGCCGCCAGCGCGTTCGGTTAGTTTTTTGGCGCGAAGCTCCGCGCTGACCGTTACTAGATCGACTGGGCGATGACGCTCATACAAATTGAACATAGCGCCGTAAATATGGCGGTGGCGTTCGTCATAAAAATCATCCGGGCGTACAATTTCGGTTACATCTGGCAAACAATCTTCGGAAATTAAAATGGCGCCAAGCAGAGATTTCTCGATATCGAGATGCTGCGGCGGTATTCGGCCGCTTGCGCGCTCGACTTGCTCTGTCTCTTCTTTTGTCCTAGGCATCGATTTGAACCTCCTCTCCTCCGCCCATAATGGCGGCAATATCTGCGATTGCTTCGTCTTTGATTAATGTTTCAGCATTAATTTCAATGGTCATATTTTCTGGCAAAACGGCTGACAAAATAGATTTTTTCTTGTCGAGCTGAGTTTTGGCAAATTTCTTTTTGGCGTAAATCGTAAGTAAGTTCCCGTCGACGAGATAGTCGGAATCGAGCAGATATTTGTGAATGCTCGGTGCGTTTTCCTGGGCATGATCGAGGATTCTCTGCCATAGCTCTGGATTTGGGGCGCCGGACGGTGCGCGCTCGACGGTTGGCGTGCTTGGCGCAATGGCTGTTTCGATTTTCTGCTCTACTGCCGGAGTTTTCTTTTCTGTTTTTGGAGCTGCTTTTGGCGTCGGCTGTGGAGCGGATACAGCCGGAACATTCGTGACAACTGGTTCGTAACTGATATTTTTTGGCACATTGGTCGAGAGCGCTAACAACAGTTTTACTTGCGGGTATGGTGAGCGCTGAACTTCGATTAGATTGTCGAGCAAGTTAAGGTGGGCGGCATTAGGGTTGCGAATAATTTCCGAAATAAGGCTGTCTGCAATTGATTCCGCTTTGATATTTGAATCGAAGAGATTTTGTAATTGCGTGCGAATTGTGCTGAGATCGCCAGATAGATAGGATTGTAATAGTGAGTTGATAGCGTCTTCGTGTGGTAGTCCGAGCGCAGTATTGACGGTTTCGGCGTCGATTTGTTTTTCGCTAATTGATGAGATTTGGTCGAGCAGCGAGAGTGAGTCGCGGAATGAGCCGCCACCGCGTTTGACGACAATTGCGAGTGCTTCGTCTGTGATGTCGATTTTTTCGGCTTTGGCGATCTTTTTGAGATGCTCAAGCATTGTGCTTGGGTCGGCAAGCTTGAAAGTATATACCTGGCTGCGCGAGGTGATGGTGATAGGGACTTTGTGCGCATCGGTGGTTGCCATGATGAAAATCACGTGCTCCGGCGGTTCTTCCAGGGTTTTGAGCAAGGCGTTAAAGGCGGATTTGGAAAGCATATGGACTTCGTCGATGATATAAACCTTGTATTTGCCCTTTGCTGGTGCGATGATGGCTTTTTCGCGCAAGTCACGGATATTGTCGACGCCAGTATTACTCGCGGCGTCGATTTCGATAATGTCTAAATATTCGTCTTCTAGTTCGTATGGAAAATGATTGATTTCGTGCGCAAGAATACGGGCGACAGAAGTTTTGCCGCAGCCGCGCGGACCGACAAATAGGTAAGAATGCGATAGTTTACCGTTTTGGAGAGATTTTTTCAGAATATCAGTAATTTGAGGTTGTCCAATCACCTCATCTAGAGTCTTTGGTCGATACCTCCGATATAACGCCTTCATAAGATATATGATACCACAGAAAAATATCCCCAGAACTGGGGATATTTTGGACTGGTCGCTAAATTATTTCTTCTTGCCGCCGTTGAGAAGCGTGAAGGTGCAAGCCGAGAAGGCTGCGCCGATGCACGGTGCGACTAAGAAGATCCAAAGTTGGCGCACTGCTTCGCCGCCTTGCATAATTGCTGGAGCAAGGCTACGAATTGGGTTGACGCTCGTGCCGGTAAGATTCATACCGATAAGATGTACGAAGCATAGCGTGAGGCCGATTACGATTGGCGCGATGGTTGCTTTGGCTTTGTCGGAAGTGACGCCGAGAATCGTATAGATAAACACGAATGACAATACGATTTCGACTAGGAACGCGCCGCAGGCGGTCAATCCGTTGCCGCCATTAAAGCTGTTGGCGCCAAGATTGCCGGTGCCAAGGTTTGTGCAGCTAAGGAATGCATATAGCAAGCCTGAGCCAGCAAATGCGCCGACGAGCTGACCGGCGACGTAGCCGATAAAATCAGTGACGGTGATTTTTTGCGTGATGAGCATCGCCAAGCTGACGGCTGGATTGACGTGGCAGCCAGAAATATCGCCAATCGCATAGGCGGCTGCGACGATAGCGAGACCGAATGCGAGTGATGTTGCGACGACGTCGCCACCTGTTAATACGGCGGTTCCGCAGCCAAATAGGACCAAAATCATGGTGCCAATGGCTTCGGCAATGTATTTTTTGAGGTTTTTCTCCATTTGGATTCCTTATTTAGAGATTGATTATGTTTACGTTTATTATAGCAAAGATATGTTAAAATAATAATACTTATGGCAAATAAAAAAGCCGGTCGCAAAAAGAAAAAAGCTTTGCTAAAACGCGAAATTTTGACTCGACGTCATTTTATGAAATTGACAAGTTCGCTTTTTGCGGCGATTTCGTTGGCGGTGACGGCGTTCAATTTTGCCCTGATGATTAGTGGCGGCTGGGATGATATTTCGATTTTCTTGGCTCTTTTGGCGCCGGCTGCTGCGGCGACTGCCTTTATGGTTGCGGTTTTGAATGTTGTAAAGTATAAATCGCGCGGAATTGAGCTGTTGCCGTCGATAATTATGATGGCGGTTGCGGGCGCGATGTTCTGTGCTTCGATTATCGGCGTTTCAAAGATCGAGGCCGATAAAAAGGTTGCTTCGATTGATGAAAAGTTTATTTCGGCGGAATATATTTGTGCGCACAGTATGGATGGCGAGGCTGAAGTCGGAATTAGAATGACGAGTAGTCGTTTTTGGAAAATCTTTAACCTAAATAATCTCGAGGAGTATGTTACGGGAAGTTATGGCTTTTCAGAGCTTGGCGATGAGTTGTATTTGAATGTTCGCATTTCGGAAAACTATGCGCCGAAAGAGTCCGGTTTTGATTCGGTGCGCTACAAGATGGATTTTGGTGATAAGACGATTTTCTATTCTGCGCCGGCAAACTTCTACTGCGAGCAAATTTAGGCAACAAAAATCCGCCAAGTTGTAGTTGGCGGATTATTTATTATAGACTTGCTTCAACGGCTGCCCAAGTGGCTTCGTTGTTATCGGCTGGAATGACGACCGTTACCTGATCGCCGACCTTGAGGCGAAAATAAGTAACTGATGCGTAAAGAATTTTATATTCCTTACCCATGACTTCGACGAAGTATTGGTCATCGTGGCTAGTGAGTGTACCAATAACGGTGCGGCGCTCGACTGGTCCAATTTGCTTGTAAAGGAATTTGCCAGTTTCGCCGATAGTGAGTTTCAGAATGTCGCCTTCGACAAGTTTCGACTTACTAGCATAGTTAGCTGGTACTGGGTAATTCTTGCCATCTGGACCGATCATGATTTGGCCATCAAAGACGCCCTCGATAATCTTTCCTTCTGGACTTTCGCTAATAGTAGCGCTTGGGGCGGTAATAATATCACCGTCGCCTAGCATTGACGTAAGTAATTCTTTCGCAGCGGCAAGATTAGTCTCTGCCTCCGAGAGAAGACTACGCAAACGCTTTATTTGTTTTTCTGGTAGTTCAGACATCCTCGCAATCCTGTCTGTATTATATTTTACTGATTCTATAATATATGCTCGCCAATAGAATGTCAATATTTCACAATGTGACTTTTCCACATATTTAACAGGGGTAGACGCGATTCTGTTGTAAATTTTACCATTGACTATACGGCAATTTTTAACTTCATTTTGAGCATATTTTTTATTCAAAACATAAACCCCGCCGAAGCGGGGTCGTTGTCATTGGAGTCTCAGTTGGCCGTTTACGAAAATGAGGAATCTTTCATTGCCCCATTTCTCGTTGGCTTTGTGGATTTGCTGAGCTTCGTCGAGTCCAGTCTGCGTAAAATCTATCGTTGGAATTTCGATTTCCGTGTTGCTTCGGTAGACTTCTGGGTGTGCAGTCTTTCGATGCTTTGCTTTGCATGAATAGGCATGCCCGGTTTCGTAGCAGAGTTGCAGCCATTCTTGCTTGCAGGTCATACAGACATAACAGCGCCCGTTTTCGCGGCCCAAACCTACGATAATCTTTGCGTCCGGCGGTACGGCGATGAATTGCGCGCAATGCTCGTTGGGATTTGAGCTAAAGTAGCACGCGTAGATAATAATCCTATCGTCGAATTGTCGGGTGTAGTCGCAAAGTTGCCCAATAACGAATGTTCCTTTTGCGAAACGAATGAATGTTGTTTCGCAGCCGATTTTTTGGGCGCGGATTGTGGTCGATGCGTAGTAATCGTGGCCGTTTTCATAACAGCCGCTATCTTCAAGATAATCGTCGATGATCCTGAGTGATTGTCGCAGATGGCGAATCTTTTTATGCGGTCGCGTAGTTGAAATAATCGTGTGTTGCCCGGAAAAGAATGCTTCTCGAAGACCTCCTTCGAAAGATTTCATATGCTCACCTCCTAATGTGCTTCCAGCTAGGCTGAAATGTTTGATATATTATGCCAAGTATTTGGTGTTTTGTCAATAAGAAAGCCCCGTACCTTGCGGTGCGGGGCTGGTTTGCGGAGTTGCTTGTTAGGCGTGACGAACGCGCATTCTGTTCTTGCGATTCTTCTTTTTCTTGGTCGGTGCGACGTTGACTTTCTCGGCCGATCCGACGATCATTGTCTCTTGGTCGAAGCGAAGATTGTTCATACGGCACCACTTGCGCAGGCGACGCTCGTCAAGGACGAAGAAATTGCCCTCAATCTCGCCAGCGACAACGTTCGGATTGCTGTCATTGATAAAGCCGGCATAGACAGCGCCTTCAGTCTCGACAACGTGGATGCGGGTAGCACCGTGCGGTCTGCGGATCAGAGCAGTGCCTCCCTCGGCGTGATGGAGCAGCACGTAGCGACCCTCGTCACAAACGTATGCCTTGATGCGGTCTGCGCAGTAAATGTGGGGCTCGGTTGTGGTAGAGAATGCGTAGGCGCGGGTTTCGATCTGGTTGTGGTCGTAGAATTTGACCAAACCAGTGGTTGGCACCGATGCGGCGTTCTCGAGTCGAGTAGCCATCGAGGTCTTGTGCCGTTCACTAAAAATTTGTGCAGCGAGCATTGAAAAACTCCTTTCAAGGTACGATATTTCAGACTGCGTTTGGTAACGCGTCATTTTTCTATTATATCACAAACTTATCTACTAGTCAATACGCAAAAGAAAACCTCGCCATTATGACGAGGTCTGAGGAAAAGAGATGGTGATGCGTGTATCATCGGTAGAGAACTTCAATCTTCCAAGGTCGTAATACTTGACCGTAATCACGTTCTGATTAGTATTCGGATCGAATACTTGCGTGTAGATTGGATGGCGGTGCAGATTTGTGATTATTGAAGCTTTTTCGCCGACGGCATACATGCCTTCTGTTTCCAAATCATTCTCAGTGCTGACAGCAATCGTGCTTCCGGAATACATAACAGTTGACAATGTGTTGTTGGCGAGCATCATGAGAGCTCGATAAGGCTTGCCGAACAACTCAATCTGATTATCTGTAGTAACGATATAGCGTTCGGTATTGTCGTGGCTGACGATGAAGTTTTTGTCCGTGGGGAGCAGAATGATTTTGTTGGTGGCGGCGATGGTTTCGTAGCCTTCGCGCGCTTCATTGACGGATAGCTTCTGGGCAGTGCTATCGCAAATATACTTGAGGTATTCTGCGTAGCGCTCGTTTGGCGTAACTCTCATTTTTAGTCATCTCCTTTTAAGGTACTCATAGAATGCGAATGAATGTGCGTCCGGTCGGAATGATTTTATTACAATCCAGATAGCGCCATTTTGTCAATGGCATCAAAAAAGAGCCCTTGCGAGCTCGATTTTGAAACATTCTGGCTAATAATTTGATAGAACTTAGGCGAGTTCGACGGTTGCGCCGGCTTCTTCGAGGCTCTTCTTAAGAGCTTCAGCTTCGTCCTTAGCAACTTTCTCTTTGACGGTAGCTGGAGCACCATCAACGATAGCCTTAGCTTCACCGAGGCCAAGACCGGTAGCTTCCTTGACGGCCTTGATGACGGCGATCTTCTGAGCGCCAGCATCCTTCAAGACAACGTCAAATTCGCTCTTTTCGTCGGCAGCAGCGCCACCTTCGGCAGGAGCAGCAGCAACGGCGACTGCAGCAGCAGCCGGCTCGATGCCATATTCGTCCTTAAGGACATTCTTCAACTCGTTAACTTCGAGGACGGTGAGTTTAACCAATTCCTCTGCGATTTTCTTTACATCAGCAGCCATGATAGACTCCTTTTCGATTTAAGGTTAATAGCTTGCGCAAAATTGCGCGAAATAAAATAAATTAGTTGCCTGCTTTGTCGGCAATGCCGTCGAGCAATGCGTGCAAGTTGCCAGAAAGGCCGTTGGTGATGTCGTTGACTGGGCTGAGGAGCATGTCGACAACCTGGCCAATGAGCTGATCTTTGCTTGGAAGCTTGGAGAGCTCGATGACGTCGTTTTCGCTGAGGGCTGCGCCCTCGCCGCTGAAGGCGCCCTTGAGTTCAAGAGCAGCGTGGTCTTTAGCGAACTTGGCAAGAACCTGTGCTGGAGCAACTTCGTCTTCGTTGGAAACAGCGTAGAGGAGCTGGCCTTCAAGCGCGTTCGTGTCGGTGTCTTTGTAGACAGCGATTTCTTTCATCGCAACGCGAACGAGGCGGTTCTTGACGATTTTAATCTTAACATTGTTTTCGCGAGCAGCCGCACGAAGTTCCTGCATTTCCTTGACCGTAAGGCCCTGGTACTTTGCAAAAACTGTCATTTTGGCGTCGGAAAGTAACTCGTTTAAGTCGGCAACCAATTGTTGTTTCTTATCTTTGCTAATTGCCATAGATAGAAATCTCCTTTTGGTGTGTTAGTATAGCCAGAATGTTAAACATCCTGCTCTTGCGAGCGGGCATACGTCACCAAATTATAAGAAATAATTCCTCGGCGGCATGATTAAGTCTATTTCAGACCGCCGCTGTCTTTGGTAACTGGGAGCATTATATCAGAATTGGCGCAAAAATGCAAGAAAAAGAGCCCCATTGGGGCTCTGGAGGAATATTAGCATTTGCTATAATCGTAGAAGTATTTTCTGTATTTCAGTTCCGAAATCTGCTCATCCGTAAAAATCTTGTGGATAAATTCGCAGATTCTAGCGGAACGCTTCGGGCCGATATTGAAGCAGTGTGTGAATTCGCCTTTTTCGAGATAACGAGTGACGATTTCGCCAATATAGGGCGGAATGTGCGCTCTAGCACCGAGACGGGGGAAGTACTGATTGCTGTCGAGACCGGTGAGTTTGCTGATTTCGTCTTTGCAGTAGAAACCAGTACGTTCGAGGCAATAGAGCCACTCGGGGTCAATGCTCTGGTATGCGCTGAGCTGTTTATAGCGCTTAACATAACGCTCAATCGAGCGGCAGGTGCGATCTCTATCGGAGCCTTTTTCGAGTGTTTCGATGCTCTGGCGGAAGAGTTCCAACGTTTCGAGGTAATTCATGTTCTTTGCCTGAGCTTCGACATACGCTTTGTCGACCACCCTTTTGACTTGTCTCATGAAGAAATCGCTCCAGCGATACATTATGTTCTCCATGAAGAAATCGTAGGCTTTGGTGGCGGGGCTTTTGTTTTGTTCTGTGACGACCGAGTCTTCGCTCTGCTCTTCAATTGCGGCATTGGTTGCAACTTCGGTCTGTTTTGCTTTTTCTGCGAGCTCGGCTCTGAGCTTTTCGATTTCTTCGTGCTGGCGGATGTAGCCGGAAATGATTGCGTCGTGGCTTTTCATGCTAAGCAGGCAGATATCTTCGCTGAGGTGATGGCGCAGGGTCTTTAAGAGTTGCTCTTTCGTATACTTCGCTTCCTTTGTGGGCTTGGGAGAGTCAGGCTCTTCTGCGTTGTAGTAGGCGACAATCGCATCAATGAGTTCGTCATCGAGCTCGCCGATTTTGTCGGAGACGTAGTTAGCTTGAGGGTCAAGCAGTGGCACGGGTCTGTCTGTACCGAATACGTCCTGCAGCAATGCGGATGCGTCAAAATACTCTTTTTTCATTTTTTCGTATTCCTCCTGGTAAGATACTTTGGGCCTATGCGTCAAAAAGACGCTCCAATATGTATATTATATCACAAAATGCCTAAAAAGTCAATGATGCTAGTCTTCGAAGTGGTCGAAAATCTTTGGGTTCTTGCCCTGCTGGTAGCGTAAGTAGTAACCCGCAATCATGGACGAGATCATGGTGGTCAATATGAGTACGGTAAAGAATTCGAGGTTAATAATGCCAGCAGCATAGGTCACGGTGGCTAGTACGATACCAGGGCCGCCGCGAGCGTTCATAGTAACTGCAAAATTGACGCGTGCCGGTTTCTTGATTTTTGAAAATAGCAATGCTGCCCAGGTGTCAATAAATTCTAAAATGAAAGCAACGGCAAAGAATAGCAAGAATCTGCCAAGCGAGAAATCATGAATGACATTGAGTTGGATGCCAACGAGCGCGAAATAGATTGGAACGAAGAAGGTAAAGGCAAAATCTTCGATGTTGCCAATTTTTTGTTTAACATGATCGGTTTTGCCAAACATGGCTTTAATGACGTAGCCGACTAGGAATGCGGAATACATGATATTAATACCGAGTTTTGACAGTGCGCCGCAAGTCAAAAGTAGCGCAATAAAGCTGACCGTATAGAGCGTGCGGGTTTTGACCGATTTGCGCTCTTTCGGCAGCTTTTTGGCGATAATTGCCACTACGGCAAATAGGCCGAGCGTGATGGCTGAGATTAGGATCATGCGCGGAATATCTATTTCGCCAGTCGCGGCGATGCCGGTGGCGATATTTAGCAAAATCCAGAGACAGAGATCTTGAAAGGTGGCGACGGTCAGAATCGTGTTGGCGAATTTCGTATTCATTATTCCCATATCGAAGAAGATTTTCGAAATGACCGGAATAGACGTGATGGCGACGCCGATGCAAAATACGAAGCCGAACGAAAGCTGGTTGCTGACTTCGCCAATGAAGTATGGACTAAATAACTTTACGAATGGAACGGCGCACAGCATAGGCAAGACGGTCGCGCCGAGAAAAATGAGCGCAATATTTTTAGTGCTGCGTTTGTCGATTTTGATGTCAGTGTTGTAGCCGGAAAGCAGCATTAAGAAGATGAGGCCGAGTTGGTAGAAGATGTTGAGAACTTTGCCCTCGCCTTCATAGTTAAAGAAGATTTGCTGAGCGAAATCTGGGAATAGTAAAAATAGGCAGCTGCCGCCTAAAATCATGCCGCCGAGAATCTCGCCAACTACGCGCGGACCTTTGATTTTTTCGAGCAGGTTGCCGAAAATGTGCGCAAAAATTAGCAGCAAGGCTAGCGCAATAAACGTAATGATGATTTGGCTTTCGTTCAAAGTTTCAAGCTTCATAAGCTTATTATAGCATTGCAAGAAAAAGGCCCCCTTGCGGGAGCCCTGGTTTTGGCGGGTATCAGTTTTCGCTGTCGTAGTCGACCGGGAACTTGACTTTCAGTTCATCGAGAGTCATCTCGCCGATGTAGTAGTCGAAGAATCGGTGCAATTCTGTCATAGCGCCTGCGCCAAATCTGTGGCAATGGCGCTTGAAATCGAAGCCCCAGATATACTTCATCAGCAGATCGTCGATGGTGTAGATTCCTGAGTTTCCGAGTCTGTTGGTCGTGCTCAGAGTCTTCGCTTCGCTGTCTTCGCCAAGGAAGTATGTAGTGAAGTCCATCATGCGCTCCGGATACTTCGCTTCGTAGATTGCCTTGTCGCAGAAATATGCGATGACGCGCGGTTCGATTGTCGTCATGTGCTGATACTTCTGCAAAAGCTCGACGAATCCGTCAAAACGGAAGTCGAAGCGCTTGTAGATTTCCGGAGCCATTTCCTTGAACGCTTGTACGAGTTCGACCATGAAGTCGACATAATTCGGCGCATGTACGGATTCGATGACTTTTTCGCACTGGTCCTTGATGAATGCATGATCGCGAACTTCGCGTTCTGTGAGATGCCAGAAGTCCTTGATGGCGAGCAATTCGCCTTCGTTTCTTTCCTTGGGTGTGTCTTCGGCTGCAGTCTCCTGATCTTCCGGCTGATTTTCCAGCTGTTTGGGCTGGCGCTCGAGCAAATCGATGACCATTCTGGTGACCTGGTCATTAGTCTTCAGGCCGAGCGACATGACGTCGAGACTGGTAATAGCGCGGAGCTCTTCGATTGCCTTGCTCAGGCCCGGTGTGACCCGGATGATGCCTTCAACGTTGTCAACGCCTCTATAGTGCTTGAAGGTGTCGCAGATCAGTGCCTTACTGCTGGCCGGGAGTGCGTCGAGCTTCTCGCGCAGATACTTGATCTGTGCGGAGTTGAGCGGGACAGGCTTCTCTGAGCTCAGCAGTGCCATTGCGGCGAGTTCGTATCTTTCCATTATAATACCCTCCTTGTAAGGTACGAGATTGTGCCTTGCGGCACTGGCTAACCATATAATTATAGCACAAAATGCGAAAAAAGTCAATCTTGAGCGTGTTCTGAGCACAAAAAGAGCCTCCGGAGAGGCTCGGTGAAAGGATTACCCGTTTGAATACGAAATGCAATAGCGGAGAGCGTCTCCGAATTCTGTGTAGAGCGCTCTTTTCCATTTTGCGACAATCTGCGCGAACTCTCTGATTTCCTTCGGCACGTGTTCGGAGTCGAATTTTTTGCTGAAGTATTCTTTGATCAGATCCATGGTTTCTTTGCCGACCGGTGCGCATTTGTCTTCGGAGTATTCGAATTCATCCTCAATATACGCCGCGATCAGATTTTTCTCTCTGTCTTTTGCCGTATCCCAGAGTTTTCTTGCGAGCGTTTCGAGCTTCGGGTCCATGTAGCGCATATGTGCGTTGCCTTCATAATTGGGATTGACAATCCAGCCGACAAGGACCCACGGATAGTAGGCCATACATTCGTGCTTGCCTTGATGTTCTGCCTTGCTCGATTTAAGGTAGTTTTTCATACTATTCATCCTTTCAAGTTGTCTAAAGGGCGGTGTATCCTGTGATACGCTAACTTGCATATTATATAATGAAACTCGTTTGTGGTCAATAATGCGTGGTATAATGTAGATATGATTAAGATTTTGGCTGGCGGAAAGAAGCATAATGGCTGGTTGGCTGAGGCTTGCGCGGAGTATGAAAAGCGCTTGCGGAAGCCATTTGTGATTGAATGGCAGTTTGTTGATGAGGGAAAGTTGGACGAAAAAGTTCTGAAACTGCCGCGCGAAGTATTTGTGGTTTTGCTCGATGAGCGTGGCAAGATTTTGGATTCCCCTGCTCTGGCGGAGACTTTGCGGGAGCCGCTAGAATCCGGGCGTGAAGTCGTGCTGGTTTTGGGTGGTGCATTTGGGCATTTTTCGCCCGAGATGCAAGCGCGCGCGAATGTGATTTGGAGTTTGTCGAAATTGGTTTTTCCGCACCAGATTTGTCGTTTGATTTTGGCGGAACAGATTTATCGGGCGCAGGAGATTTGCGCCGGTCATCCTTATCACCACGCATAAGCAGTGTGCTATACTTATTCCAAGATGGCAAACGTTTTTGATTATGTGGAGAAATATGGTGATTTGACTTTTCGTCAAAAGCGTTTTAATGAGGTGGATAATCTCATCTTCTCTGCGCTCGCTTATGTTGATTTGCGCGACACTAAGGTCGATCGCAAGATTTGTACTCTGGCTGAAGTTGGGCGCGAATATCTGGAGACACATAACGATGCGGAAATGCGCAAATATTACGGATTGGGCATGTATGATGCGCATAAATTACTAAAAAAGTTGATCGATAAGCCGCGTTATGCGAATTTGCGAATTCTTGACTATGATTATAATGTGAATTCCGAGATGCAATTTGGTGCGGTCGTGTTTGAATTGCTACCAGATTTGATTTACGTTTCCTTCGAAGGTACCGATCAGTTGATTGTAGGCTGGAAGGAAGATGCGGATTTGTCTTACATGTTCCCAGTGCCGGCGCAAGTTGAGGCGGTAGAGTTTTTGAATCGAAATATCAAGACGATTGGTCCAGACGTGATTGTTGGCGGTCATTCTAAAGGCGGCAATCTTGCGCTTGTATCGTCGATGTTCATGAGCTATTGGAAGAAACGCAAAATCTTACGTATTTACAATAATGATGGTCCGGGCTTGCGTCGCAAAGAGTTCGAATCGGCTCGTTATCGCAGTATTAAGGATAAGTATGTGCATATCGTGCCGGATAGCTCGGTGGTTGGTATGCTTTTACGGCACGATAAATATAAGGTCGTGAAGTCAATGAAGTCGGCGCCGATTAGCCACGAGATTTCTTCTTGGGAAATTATCGATAGTAAGTTGCGTCGTGGTGCCTTGTCGCCGCGTAGCGTGGCTTTGGAGAAATCGGTTTTGAATTGGCTCGATACGCATGATGACAAGGAACGCAAAAAGGTTTGTGATGCGATTTTTGGTACTTTGCGCAAATCTGGTTTGCTTGAGACTTATCAACTAAAGAATCCACGGATTTTGCTGCGCGCGATTAATAAGTTCGGCAAAGAAGTCGACGACGAGTCGAAGCAGCTGGCGCTTGAGCTGATTAAGGGTACTTTCGACGGAGTCTTGAAAGCGAAATAGATAAATAAGCCGTCATTGCGGCTTATTTTTGTGCCGCTTTTCCGCGGCTTATGCAGAATGTCGTGATAAAATTGACGATTTTCCTTTCTGTGAGAATGTGTTGTAGCGTGACGTTGAGATATTGCGATGTGGCTCTGTGGACTATTGTGACATATTTTCCAAAATAGACAAAACGTCAATTTTTGTTTGACAAACTACATACGTTTGAGAAATGAGATGAAAATACCGCCAGGCGCGCTGGCGGTGACGGTATTTTGAGTAATGCTTTAGGCTAGGCCTTTAGTGTTTTTGAACTGGAAGAGCGCACCGATGGTTGCTAGTACGGCTACGATGATTAAGTAGTATGGATGCGTGTCGAGCGAAGCCATCGTAATGATAGCGGTCGCGATGACGTGTGCTGATGCGACGGCAGTAAGGACAATGATGGCTGGCTTTTTGATTGCGACGCAGATCGTGCCAATGATGACCGCGATTGCGATGCTAATACCGATGCCGGCCCAGGTATTTTGATCTAGGTAGGCTCCCGCTACGCCATAGCCGGTGAAAGCGCCGACTGCAAAGATGGCTAGATTCTCAATGCTTGCGCTCAGAAGTGCGAGCAAGAGACCGATTGCGAGCGGCAATAGTGTTTGCAAGAATGCGCCCTCTACATATTGCGTAAGGTACTGTCCGGCAATCGAATAGCCAATGACAAATGCTAGTATTGCTAGCGCGATGCGCTTGATACGGTAGCCGAAGAAAAGGACCGCCGCTACGAGCAATGCGCCAATGAGTGGTTCTAGATTGTTCATAATTTTATTTTACATTAATTTAAGACAATTATGCCAATAACTGCCAATATGACGGCGATCCCGTGCGCGATGATGCTGCGGCGGTTGAGCTTTTCGCGGCCGAGTTTCGGCCAGAAAATGGTCAGGATGATACCGAGCAGGAAGGTAAAGATTAATTCCGCGGCATTTGTAACGACTGATGATAGTGATGTTGGTGCAACCGTATAGACGTAGCGCAAAGTAAAATCGGCGGCGCTGTAAATGAGTAGGTTGGCGCCCTCGATTAGGATTAGGCGCATGCCGTAATATTTGCGAACAAATTTGTCGCGTTTGCGCCAGCTTGGAATAACACGCGTAAGACATAAGTCGCTAAGACCTCGGCCGAGAATGTAGAAACCATAGATCGAGAAAGTGTCGTTTGATTTGCCGAGATAGGCATAGGTCGATGTGGCTGCCACGGCTAGGACATTGTATGCGATTAGTAGTAATGCTGATGATAGCTCGACTTTGCGCCCTTTTTTGCTGCGCGCCGAAAGAATCACGACGATCGGCGCAGAAAGTGTGACGATGAAACCGAGCAAATCGTTGCCTGAGAGTGTTTTTTGCAACAAGGTGATGTCGATTAGCAGAAAGATGATTGGCTGCATTTGGTAAAAGATGGCGGTAGTGGTAGCCTCTTCGGTTTTTAGCGCGCGAATGTATGGGATGCTGGCGAGTGACACAACGACGCCTGAAATAGCGGCGATGATAGCCGAATTTGGCGAATCAATTTTTGATCCAAAAATAGCAATCACGACCAAGCCAAGCACGATATAGAATGGCGCGTTAATGGCCTTGATCGCTTCGGCGTGTTTGTTTTTGTAGAATACGTCGATGAGATAATTGTCTAGGATTGCGCTAATGGCATAGGCGACTGCAACGACGATACATAATATGAGCCAAAACATTAGCAGTATTATATCACGGCGTGTTACAATATTCTTATGGTAAAAGGGTATATATTGTGAGTTTTTGGGGTGGGCTTTTTAAAAAGCAAAAAACGGATGCCATTTATGAAGTCAAGTCGCCGAATGGCCGTATAACCTTATCTTTTATTTTGGATCATGGGCGGATTTTTTATGCCGTCAGTAAAGACGAGAAAGTTGTTGTTCGCCGCTCGAAGTTAGGCATCGAGTTGCAGGATTTGGCGCCGCTTGGTGAAGGTTTGTGCGTGGTTCGCGCTTATAATCGCCATGTAGATAATACTTGGGAAGCATATTGGGGCGAAGAGCGTGTTATTCGGAATAATTACAATGAGACGACGATTTATCTCGAAGAGGTAGTAAAGCCGGCGCGCTTGTTGACTTTGCGCTTTCGTGCCTATGATGATGGTGTTGCGTTCCGCTACGAGATTCCGGCACAGCCAGAGATGGAAAAAATTACGATTACGGACGAGTTGACCGAGTTTTCATTTGATACAAATTCGCGCTCTTGGAGTATTCCTGCCTATCAGCCAGATCGTTACGAATATGATTATCATGAGCATCGCGTGCATGAATTGCGTGAATCAGTACATACGCCGCTGACGATTTTGACGACGGCTGGCCACTACGTAGCGGTGCACGAGGCGGCGCTTTATAACTATGGCTCGATGACCGTAAAGTTGAATAAGCGTGTGGCTTTGTCGACTGATATTACGCCATTGTCGGATGGTACGCGGGCGCATGTTTCCCTGCCTTTCTCGACGCCGTGGCGCATGATGATTATTGAGAATGACGCGC
The DNA here is from genome assembly GCA_946527885.1 of uncultured Candidatus Saccharibacteria bacterium. GTDB lineage: Bacteria > Patescibacteriota > Saccharimonadia > Saccharimonadales > Saccharimonadaceae > UBA2834. The sequence continues at coordinate 24,102 of CAMMYO010000004.1, read as the reverse complement.
TTGATTTGACGACAAGCCGCATGATGTTGAATTTGAACGAGCCGCCGCGCGGTGACTTTAGCTGGGTGAAACCGATTAAATTCCTTGGTATTTGGTGGGCAATGTTTGTCGGCGAATGGACTTGGGCGCCTGGTGATCGTCATGGCGCGACTACCGAGCACGCGAAGGAATATATCGATTATTGTCGCGATCTCGGTTTGCGCGGTCTTTTGATTGAAGGCTGGAATGACGGTTGGGAAGGCGATTGGCTTCAGAATGGCGTAAACAATAAGTTTATGGTATCGACGCCGGATTTCGATATTAAAGAAGTCACGGATTATTGCCGCGAAAATGGTGTTGAATTGATTGGTCACCATGAGACGGTTGGTTTTGTGGATAATTATGTTTCGCAGATGGAAGATGCATATAAATATTTGCAATCCTATGGCGTGCATTATATTAAGTCCGGTTACGCTGGTTCGCGCATGGTTATTAATGGTAACCGCGAGTTCCATCATTCGCAGTTGGGTGTTTTGCATTATCAGCGCGCGCTCGAGTTGGCGGCGAAATATCATATTATGCTGGATGTGCACGAGCCGATTAAGAGTACAGGCATTGAGCGTACTTGGCCGAATTTGATGACGCGCGAAGGTGCTCGCGGTCAGGAATATGAAGGTGGTGCTTTGGTGCCGTCGCATGCTTGCTTCTTGCCGTATACGCGTTTGTTGGCTGGCGGTATGGATTATACGAGCGGTATCTTTGATGTTTGCAATTATACGAAGCGTATTGCTACGACGATTGCGCGCCAGGTTGCGTATTATGTGACGATTTATTCTTCGATGCAGATGGCGGCGGATCGCCCGCGCTTCTATAAGGAGAATTATCCGGATTTGTTTGAATTTATTAAGAATGTGCCTTTGTCTTGGGAAAAGACGGTGCCGCTGTTTGGCGAGATTGGCAAGAGTTATGTAGTTGCGCGCCAGGCATGGAAATCGCCAAATTGGTATATTGGCGGCGTGACGAATGAAGAGGGGCGCCGCGTTGAGTTGTATCTCGATTTCTTGGAAGAAGGCGTAAACTATCGTGCGAAAGTATATCGCGATGCGGAAGATGCGCATTATCGCGACAATCAATTGGCTTATGTGATCGAGGAGAAGATTTTTCGTCGTGGTGATCGTGTCGAGATTTATATGGCGCCAGGCGGCGGCTTTGCGATGGAGATTGTTAAGGCATGAGCGACGACGGCTCGAAAACGATTGGCGAAATTGTAAGTTCACTTTATCAGGAACTGATTAGTATTTGCGAGCAGCGCGGAATTTCGATTGGAATGGATATTCCGCATCTTTCCTTGCGGATCGCCGAGAAGGATTTAGATAAGGTTTATAGGTTTTTCGAGTCGCAGGTTCAGCGCTGTTTGCAGAGTTGCGGCGATGGGGATCATATTATCGTTTCCGAGTCGATGACGGCTAGTGAAGTTATTTTGACAATAAAAAATAGCGGAAAGACTTTGCTTTCTAGTGAAAAAGAGGCTTTGAAAAAGGCTGGTTATGAGGCGAAGGCGCGCTACGGTTATGATACTACGGTCAGTTTGAAGCTCGAGTTTTAACTTCTATTTTCGTGCTTTTTTGTTTTACGTAAAGAATTGCTTTACGTCCTAAATTTCTATCTCTGTTTTTGGCGTAAACTAATAATTTACGGACTATTTTTAGGCTTATGTGGGTAAAGAATTAGTTTACTGATGCAGCCCCCACTAAGAAGCGTAAATTAATAGTTTACCGCACGAGCGCCGTTATTGCGTAGTGGTGTAAATTTTTAGTTTACGTAAACAAAAATTGCGAATTTGGGCGCATGAATAGCGATCGATTATTGTTAGGGGCTTGGCGAGTTAGACGCCAGGCGAGAATTGTTTTAGCTGGGCGCGGTGACGCTTGTAATTCGGGTCGTGCGAACCGACCTCGGCCCAGAATTCCGCTGAATGGTCCATATGATTAATATGGGCAAGTTCATGTAAAATTACATAATCGCGAAGCGGCTCAGGGACCTTCATGAGCCCGATATTTAGCGAAATCGTGCCAGTTGAGCTGCGGCTACCCCAACGCGTGTTGGCATGCGAGAGGCGCACGCCGCTGTATTGATAGCCGAATTTTTGCGCCCAGAATTCGAGACGATACGGTAGATACTCGCGAGCTTTTTTCGTCAAAAGCTTCTTCTGCGCATCGCGGGCGCGCTGCGTGGACGGGTTCTTAATATCGAGTTTATTGCGAATATCTTCTCGTGAGGCATTGATAAATCTTTTCGCCAAAAACACGCCAATCCCTGGCGGAACTGTAATCGTAAGATGGCCGGAAGTTGCGACGGAAATCTTATAGCCACGCACCCAGGCATTATGGCGAACAACTACTTCGCCAAATTCTGGATCGTTGAAGGTCATTTTTTAGTAGCGATTTTGCGTTCGGAGAGGCCGAGCAACACGTTCTTGCATTGCGTCTGGAACATGTGTTTGCCCGAAATAACGAGCGGATTTTCGTGCTCGGCTGGCGCTTCGATTTTTTGATAAGATTCGGCGAGCGCAGTTTTTGCCTCCTCGAGCGTCTTGTATTTTCGGCGCATGCGCTGCTTGATAGCATTCAAATCGGTCTGAATCCAGATAAGGACAGGTGTGTAGCCGGCTTTAGAAAGCAGGTCGCGGACCTCGTTGCGCTGTTTTTCGGTATCGATAGCGCCTTCGATGATAAGAGTTTGCTTGCATTTTGCGATTTGGGAAATCAAAATTAAGCCAACTTTGCGACTGACGTGATATTGCTCGTTAAGTTCTGAAAGATTTAGGTAAGGAGCGTTGAATTTTTCGCTAAATTGTTCCGAAAAATAGGTTTTGCCGCTCATTGGCGCACCGAAAACTAAGATTGCGTAAGGCTTTGACTTCCCATTCATAACTAAAGTGTAACCTATCGTGTTTTATTTTGCAATTTTGACGGTAGGGTCGAGCTGTTGGCGAGTAAGATTTGCGACGGAAAGTAAAAAAACCAGACCAAAAATGACGCGAGCGCCAGCACTTTTGGCGTAAAAACTCCGTCTAGCGCCAGATGCCGGATACCGACACAGGTGTCGCATGCGATAAAACAAAGAAAACCGTAAAAACCGCAGCGCGCGCTGAGTTGGCGCTTGTGCTTATTGTATCGCTGCACGCTCAGGCCGACATTGATTATTAGCTCGGTGGCGTAAATCATGCCGATGGCGTAAATTGATGAGAAGCCGGCGATTCGGGCAAAAGTATATAGAAGAATTAGAACAATGCTAAAACCTAGGATGGCCTTTGGCGGCTTGTCGGCTTGGCGCGAGATGTGCATAAATTGCGCGAAACTAAAAATTGTAACACCGAAGACTTCCCAATTTGTCCAAACGAGTATGGTGTCGGCCAAAAACGTCAGGAATAGTGCCAAAATGAGTGCGGCATCCTTGCGACTGCGCTGATATGCGTAAACGATGCACGAAAAAATCCCGGCATATTTCAACAGTGCGGAGCCGCGAAAACCCGGAAAAAAGATGTCCAAAATTAAAAATGTAAAATAGGTCAGCAACCAAATCGCAATCCAGCGTCGGTCGGTATCAAGTAGGGATTTATAGTCGCGCCACCAAGTCTTAAACATTACTTTAATTTTAACATTTTATGGCGCGCTATGACTATGGGTGAATGATTTTGTGTGGATTACGATTTAGCACTTCTTCGAGCTCTTCTTCGGAATAGTACTTGCGAAGTTTCTTTTGCGCCTTAGCGATTTCTGAGAAGTCGCGCACGCGATGAATATCGGTGCCAAAGCAATAAATTAGCTTGTCTTTTGCGAGGTGCTTGACGGTCTTTTTGGCTTCCTTATCATACTGACCGATAATGCTGCCTAGATTAGATTGCAAAAGAATGCCTTGGTTAACGAGCGACAAAATCAAATTGTAGTTTTTCTGGAATGAATGGTAGCGCTCTGGGTGTGCGAGAATCACATTCCAGCCAGCATATTTGAGCGATAGCAAGATGTCTTCGTAATCTTGGAATTCGCCACTCATTGGCAACTCGACCAAGATGTTCTTTGTGTCGTTAATTGGCGAAATAATCTCCGCCTTTAGGAGTTTCTCGATCTCGCGATCGATGTAGATTTCGTTTGCTAGATAAACTTGAACTGGAATATTGGCTTGTTTGATTTTGGTTTGTAACTCGGCAAAGATTTTTTGATTTGCCTTGCGCGTACTAACATAGCTCGTATCGACAACATAATGTGGCGTCAGAACAACTTCCGTGATGCCCTGACTAGCCAGACCGCGCAAAATCTCGAGACTGTCGTCAAAAGTTTTGGCGCCATCATCAATCCCCGGCAGGATATGTGAATGTAAATCGATCATTTTACTCACCGTAGTAGCTGTAGTACTTGGCGACGCCCTTATTGACGGCGTTTAGAACCAAGCCAGCAACTGGAGCGTTAATTTTGCCAAGTGACTCTTTGGTAGATTCGAGCGCGCTGCGTGGGGTTTTGCCTTCGCGGGCGACTACGAGAACTTGATCGACAATGGTAGACATAACGACAGAGTCGGTTACGCTATTGCATGGTGCGCCATCGAAGATAATAAGATCGTAATGCTTTTTGAGCTCTTCGATAAGATCTTTGTTCTTTTGCGAAGCGAGCAATTCGCTTGGGTTTGGCGGGAATGCGCCGCGCGTAATGACGCTAAGATTCTTGATCTGAGTCTTTTGAACATACTTCTTGTACTGATCGGCGGTTTCGGTCAAAAGGTATGACAGACCGAGCGTATTAGGTACGGAGAACATTTTGTGTGTGCGGCCTTTGCGCAAGTCGCAATCAACAAGAAGCACCCTTTTGCCGGTTTGGGCAAACGATGCGGCAAGGTTGGCAGCAACAAAGCTTTTACCTTCGCCTGGTGTTGAGCTGGTAATTAGAAGGGTCTTGAAGCCGTTGTCGACCGATGCAAATTGTAGATTCGTGCGGAGCGACTTGATGCTTTCGCTGATGGCGGATTTTGGATAAGCTTCGACCAAAACTTCGCTTTGGCCAGGTTTTTGCTTGATTTCGCTCTTGATAACTTTACCGGCGATTGGCATCTTGATGCGCTGTTCAAGATCTTCACTATATTTTACGCTGTCGTCGAAGTAGTAAATAATGAAAGCGACGGCGATAACGCCAAAAATCGAGAGAAGAAGTGCGACGGCGCAGTCGCGAAGACGAGTATCGTTGCTCGGAGTCAAGCTTGGTGTTGCGGTATCGAGGACGGTGGCGTTATTGAGACCAAAACGGCTATGAACTTCGTTCGTAAAGACGTCGGCGGTTTCGTTGGCGATTTTGGCAGCAAGCTCATTATCTTCGTCATTGACGGAGATTTTGATAATTTCCGTGTCTTCAACGGCGGTAACGGTGATCTTTTTGGCGAGTTCGGCGGCGCTTTGATCGAGTTCGAGTCTTTCGCGCACCTGGTTTAGGATGGTGTTTGATTTAATAATCTCGCTATAAGTACCAATGAGCTTTTGGTTGATATTGATATCGTTAAGCGTAGTAGTGCCAGTTTCGGATGAAGCATTCTGCGCGAGCACGACGGTAGTGTAGCTCTTGTATAAACTAGTTTTAAAATAGCTTTCGTAGATAACCGTTCCGATTAGCGTAAGAGACGCCAAAATAATTGCCGGTACGGCGAATTTCTTTAAATAATTAAGAAAATCTTTGATGTCGATTTCTTCCATTAACTTGTTCTTCCCTTTAATTTATGTGTTGTACGCCAAAAATATGCCTCGAACAACAGAATTGATAACATTCTTCAATGATTATAGCACATTTTGCGCAAAAATGCAAGTGTTAGCATCGCGCGCGGAATGCTTGTTTCGCACTCTTTCTCTGTTGCTTATGTAGAAAGTAAAGCAAAAATTGACGATTTGTCTTTTTGGCGAATTGTGTTGTTGCTAGAATTGTGCTTATGATTTAGTTTTTGGTTGGAATTTTCTATTCTTTTATAATGTATGACTTTTATTTCTCTAGTAAGGCGGCGCGGCAGATTTTGGATATTAGCCGGCAGAGCTGAAGCGCGCATCTGAGCAATCTGAATTGCGCGTATTTCGTACGGATATCTAGAGCGTATAGTGCGAACCGGCACACGTACGAGCGCTTTTACTCTGCCAAAGTAGTGGCTAGCATTGCGCTTCACGTTCGAAATGCGAAGGCGCGGCGCTTTTTGGACAGTTTTGGTTATGCGCGGCTGGCGATCATGAAGCATAATTACGTATGCATGTTTATCTGAGATGGGGCTGAGTTTTGGGCGGCACGAGATGTATTCGGTATATGTTGCAAAATGAAACCACGAAAAGACAAATCGTCAATTTTTCCTAGACAATTTACATAAGTGACGGATTTTTGAGCACTAAAGAGGGGTTTTGAGATATTCGGCAATTTTTGCCTTGGCTGCATCAATGGTAGTTTGGTTTGGAACCATGACATAAAGGCGTTGCGAGCCCATACTATAGGTTGGCATGCTGGCGCCCGTACCATCGAGAGCGATAGACTCGACTTCCCAATGCTTGAGCTCGGATAGCTGTTGCTTAGCAAAGCCGGTGATTTCGTCATAGCTCAGATTCGTTTCAAACGAGCCTTCGGCGGCGTTGAGAATATCCGTATACTTTAGCATGTACTTCGGATCTGACAGCTTATTGATAATAGCCGTAATGACCGCCTGTTGGTTCTCGCCACGATGGCGATCGCCGCTGGCGTAGGCATAGCGTTCGCGCGAGAATGCGAGCGCACAGGTACTATCAACATGCTGGGTGCCGTACTTAAAGTGACAAGTCTTATTCGTGAATGCCGTAAACTCTTTATCTGAATAGATATCAATGCCTCCAATCGCATCAACGACCTTGATGACGGTATTGAAACCGACCTTGACTGTATAGTTCACTTCGATGCCGAGCAGATCTTCGATAGTTGTTTTGCTCTTATTTACGCCGTAAATACCGGCATGTGTTAGCTTGTCGCGAAGGCCGGTCGTACCATGCAATTGCACATAATAATCGCGTGGAATGTTTACGAGTAGGATTTTGCCAGTTTGCGGATTGATAATCATAACAATATTAACGTCGCTGCGAGCAACGTCGCTAATCGTGCCACGTGAGTCGCTGCCGCTGAGATAGACGATGAACGGCTTGTTCGCCACATCGACGCGCACCGGCTCGTCATCGGAAATCTTGCGCACTTCAAAAGTATAAATGACCTTTGAATCGTTCACGAATTCGCTGTCTGTCTCTTCGATATACTGGGTGTAGCTATCGTTCAAAACGATGGCGGCCGTCTCGAATGCGTAAATACTCGAAACCATCGTGCCGAGATTGTCGAAATCTTGCGCTTTGTAGTTTACCGCGGCTTTGAGATTTGATTTAGTGTCTTCTAGATTTGGATTGGTAGACATGAAGCCGACATGCTGATTGCGTAGCTGCGAAATTTCGTTAAAGCCGCTAGTCTTGAGCACGCGGACGGAATAAGTTTGCGTCTCGTAATGTACGCCCGTGATGCCTTGAATGAAGTCGGTCGTGTGGCGTGCGTAATGATAGCCGCATAGATAGCAACACGAGAGTAAAATGGCGATAATCGTTGACGCAATGTAGCCTGCGCGATGTCTTTTCTGTTTTAGTGCGAGCTTTGAATTGAAAAATTGCAAAGTCAAAACGATGAGGGCGGCAATTACTAGCTGCCAAGTTTGCAAAAGATTTAGTCGGCGTAGAGCGACGAAAAGTAGGATACTGCTAATTAATTGAGTAGCACAAGCAATAATCGCGACGCAGCGCGCCGTGCTTGCGGGTTTCTGCTCTTCTTTTGATGCAAGTTTATGAATACGCTTGCTGACCTGTTTGGTTGTTTTTGATGCCATAATTAGCGCATATTATATTATAATATTGACTAATTGGCAAGTCTGCGCTCTGATAGCTACTTTTGCTTTTCGGGCGTGATTTTGTATAGGTATAGTGGAGCGGCGTGCTCTGTCGGCTTAACCTTTTTTAAATCAAAGGCATTTGAAATCAAATAGAGTGTTTTATCGAGGCGAGTAGCTTCTTTCTTGATGTGGCGATAAGCCGACTCGAGCCCTTGTGGCAACATATACATATAAATCACGGTCGTGTCTTTTGGCAGATGATAACGATACATGTTGGCATGCTTGATTTTAAGATTTTTATTCTTGCGTAATCTGTGTTTGGAAAACCAGACTAAGATTGGATTGATTTCGATGCCGATGGCTTTGGCGCCGTATTCTGTTGCGATTTGCGGCACGGTGCCGTCGCCGCTACCAAAATCTATCAATAAGTCTTTGTCGCTCAGTGCGTATAATTCAGTAAAGGCCTTACGGATGTCCGGTGCTTCACTCGGGACGTACGGTGCGCCCATGATGCCGGTGACCAGAAAGATAAAAAGCGGAATCATGATGCAGGCAACGAGTACTAGTGTAACAATTATTCTCCAATCCATAGGATAATTATAGCAAACTGTTTATGAATAGCGTGGCGTGCTATGATATAGATATGGCTACGAAAAAGAGCGCAAAGATTCAGGATGCAGAGATTGTCCGCGTAAGGCTGAAGAAGCAGCAAAAAGGAACGAAGAAAAGTAAGCTTGAAGAGGCGCTCGAGCTTAGCGAATCCGTCAAAGAAGCAAAACCGGCGAGCCGAAAAGGAATGCTCGCGGAGCGTTTTGGCATATTTTGCATGCTTTCGTATTTGGGTGTTTGGTTTTTTGGCGCGGCTTTTCGTTTTTATGCGTATTCCGGCCAGATCCCGGGCTATAGCGCTAGCTATGCGATTCAGTTTTCGATTGCGATGGCACCGGCGTTCTTTTCTAGTGTCGGGATTTTATTCTTTGCTGCCCTGCTGTGGTCGCGGTTGCGAAAGAATGATACTCGGATGCGCCGCGTGAATATTCTTGCTGCCTGTACGGTGCCTGTTATGGTTTCGATTTTCTTGTTGCCAGTTGGAATTGGCGCGATTTTATACATGTTTGGCTTTCCGTTGAGTCTAATTGTTGCGGTGGTTTTGTATATTCGGCAGCGAAGCAAGGACCGTCATGAGCGTGAGTGCGGCGATGAGCGGTTGTTTATTAAGAAGTCGCGCTATTGGAATTTGGCGCTATTGATTGTGATTGGTCTTATAACGATTGCGAATATGGTCTTAACTGAATTCATGGCTGATTATATCAAGTTGCACGTTCAAAGATTCGAAGAGTATGCCCAGACCGGTACGGCATGAAAATACCCCCGCAGACTTGCGGGGGATTTTTTAAAGAAGCTGCATTGCGCGTAGCTCACTTTTAAGTTGCGAAGCATTTTGAAAGATGATTGTTTTGTAGCCGGCCTTGCTGGCGTTTTCGGTATTGACGTGGTAGTCATCGATGAACAGGCATTCATCAGGCTTATTGTGCCATTTTTCGGTGATCTGTTCGAAGAAGTTTGGGTCAGATTTGATTCGTTCGTGTTCGTAGGAGAAAAAGCACTCCTTGAACAGCTTGCTGATCCATGGGTGAGCAAGTAAGAGTCGTTGCTTTTGTTCTGCCCAAACATCGGATATCATGTAAAGCTCGTAGTTGGAAGCGTGCAATTGCTGCACGATTTCGAGCATTCCCGGCATACAGCCGCGGCTGACTTCGTCCGAAAGCGCGATTATTTGCTCAGGATTACATTTCCAGCCGGTCGATTTGATAACTATACTCCAGTATTCTTTTTCGGTCAGATGTCCGCGGTTGAGTTCGAGGAATATCGCCCAAAGTGACCCTGTGTCTTTTTGAGCATATTGCTCGCGAGTCATTCCTAGTTTTTGCTCGACTAGCTGGCCCATTATTCCGTCTTTCAAGAGGCCAGGAATCAAGACTTCAAAACAATCAAAATATATTGCTTTAATCAAGCTTATCACCTCCGTCTATATTATGACAGAAAAATGTTGTTTTGACAAGTGTGGGCTACTTGGCGCCTTTACCGCCAAAGACGGCGCCGAATGCGCGATAAATAATTTTTAGATCAAGGAGAAGAGATTGATTTTTGGAATAGTATTGCTCTAGGCGAAGACGTTCATGGAAATCTAGCTCATTGCGGCCATTGACTGCCCAGTAGGAAATGAGGCCGCCTTTGGTAGATAGAACATCGTCGCGGAAGAAGCCCATATCTTGCTCTTCGGCTGGAAGGTATGGACGGTTGCCTACGACGGAGATATCGCCTTTAAAGATATTAATGAATTGCGCGAATTCGTCGATGCTAGTGCGGCGGAGAATCTTGCCAACTTTCGTGATGCGCGGGTCATTCTTGAGCTTCTTGGTTTTTGTGTATTCTTCGCGCATTTCAGGATGCTCACGGAAAAGATCTTCTAGCAAGTTAGCGGCTTCAAGGCTGCCATTCTTGCCGGTAATCATTGTACGAATCTTGTAGAAAGTAAACTTTTTGCCGTTTTGGCCTAAGCGTTCTTGCTTGAGTAGGAGTGGTGCGGTGTCGCCGGTGACAAGATAGGCAATTTTGATAAATGGCAGAGCTAAACCAAGTCCGATACAACCAAATAGACCGACGAATGCGTCAAAAGCGCGCTTGGTGGCGAAGTAAAGCGCGGTCGGCTTGCGTTCTTCAAAAGAATCGATAGCAAGATCGCCAAGAACGCCAGTTTGCTCGATATACGCATCGTAGTAAGCGTCTTCACTAACGCCGGTAACTAGCGCGCGGCCGAGGCGGTGCTTGTTAAAAAGTTTGCGCTTGGCGGCAAAAACAGTATTTACGGCAAAATGTTTTGCCTTGTTGCGATCAACGATTTTGCGGACAACGGTCTTATAGTCTGCAGCTGAAGACTGATTTGCTTCCATGCTCTCCCTTTGAATTCACTAATGCTTTAATATATCTATCAAAAAAGTGCCTCTTGGCACCTCCCTTACGCTTTTGGCGTGAATATATTGTTATCATTTTAGCATATTTTCAGGAATTGTCAACAAAATACCCGCCATTTGGCGGGTATGGGGGCTATTTTTGCGTGATTTTGTCTAAGACGATATTTCCTTTGCTGTCTCGCACGAAGTAAACATCGTAATTGTTAGTTGATTCTGCTCCGATACTGCTCGTGTCGTTGCGGTTCTCGATTTGCTTAGTTTCGATTGTTACTTCGTAGTGTAGCGTGTCGATATCGATGAGCTTGACGCTATTTACTTTATCTTCATAGCCCATATTTTCGCGCGTTTTAACATCGGCTTTATAGTAAAGTACTCCGTCGGTATTCTTGAAGTTTTTGTAGATATCGCTATCGAGTGCTAAGCTATCCGTGCCGATATTATCATGAATGGCTTTACGGAATTTCTCGTACTTGATGGTTGTTTTCGTGTAATTGTCGTTGGTTTCGCCATCGAAATTCTTGAATTCGAGATATTCGAGCGCTTTTGCCGGCGAGCTGAGCTGAGTAATGCGCAAGAAATGATAATAGTTTTCAATTATGTCGGTAATTTCTTCGTCGCTTGGCGTGTTGGCGCTGGCGCAATCGGCTTTGCTAGCAAGTTCGGACTCGACTTGGGCAAGCTTTTTGCTCATGTCTTCACTTCGCTGCCAGAATAGGAATGCTACAATGCCTGCACCGATGGTTGTGAAGATAAGCAGGAAGATGATTGCGGTTTTGGCGATTCCGCCTGCCTTCGGCGGTTTATATGGAGTTGCTGGCTGAATTGGCGCCTGCTGCGGCATGGCTGGCTGCATAGGTTGAATTGGCGGTACTGGTGCCTGATTCGGATTTGGCGACATGTATGGAGCCGGTTGTGGCGGCATTGGGTTCGGGTTCGGATTCGGACCCGCGCCTGGCGTTAAAGGCGCATTTGGTTGTGGTGAACTAAAATCGTTTTGCATAGCTGTCCTTATTTTAACATAAGCTTATTGGTGCTGATCGAAGTAGATGTATTGGTAATTTGATGCGTTGTCCCAGACTTCTGAGTATTCGCCTGCAATATAATTTGTAGCTGCGATACGCGCGTTGTATTGTGAGATGTAGACGCGGTTACCTTCGACTTTTTCGACGTAAACGGTGTGGCCGTATCTGCCGGATAGATTGACGCCAATGGCGCCGACTTTTGGTGTGTCAGATACGACGTAGCCTTCATTTCTGGCGTTAGCAATCCATTGATTGGCGTTGCCGCGGCCGCGCCAGTTCGGGAAGAAACCGAGATTATTGAAGACGCGGTTCGCGGAATAGCTGACGCATTCGCAAATGTAGAAGCCCCAGTCGTCGAACTGACTGTCTTTACTGCCTGGGCAGATGTTGGCGTATTTGTAGCCACCTTTGTAGAGTGCTTGCGGCTCTTCGGCTGTAGGTTTTTGCTCTGCCGGTTTTTCTTCGATTTGGATTTCGGTTTGCTGCGGAGTGGCGCTTTCGATAGCGGAGAGCTCAGGCGCTGATTCCTGTCCTGCTTGCTCCGCTTCTTCGCCTGGTTCTTCTTCTTGAGTTGCTTCTGGCTGCTGTTCTGGCTCGGTCTGTACTTCTTCGGCGATAGTTTCGGTTGGTTCCGTGGTTGGTTGCGCTTCTTCAATGTTGGCTTTGTTCTGTTCGGTTGCCGACTGCGCTTCTTTGGAGATTGGTTCAGGCTCTTTGATCGCTGGTTCCTGTTCTGGTTCCTGTTCTTGCGTCGGTTCTTTCTCGGCTTCCTCCGTCGGTTCTGTTGTTGGCTCGATTTTTTCTTCTGGTTCTGAGGTACTTGCGGATCTAGTTGGCAATTCGGCTGTCTCAGGTTGAGCTTCTTGTGTTGTTTCTGGTTCGGTCGTTTCTGGAACTGCTTCTGGTTCTCGTGTAGGCTCTTCTTGTGCTGCTTCTGGTTCTAGGCTTTCTTCTGGTAGCTCTTCGACTGGTTTATTGATGGAAATCACGAGGTTTTCGCCGGTTATATCAACGAGCTTGAGTGAGAATGTAAATTTGGATAAGGCGTCGGCTTCCGTGAACGGGATCAAGGCGGTGCCGCCAATTAGGAATGCGATTAGTAGGCAGCGAGTGTTGGCTTTTTTGCGGAGAATAAATGCCAGTACCAGGCATGAGCCTGAAAAAATGGCAAATGGCAGGACGGAATCGAAGGTTTTCGGGTTTTGGCTCTCTTCGGCGCTTTGTTCGCCGACGCTTTCTGGCTCGCCAGTTACTTCTAACTCTTCTCCTTTTACGACTTCCGTGACAGTTTCGGTGGTCGTTGTTTCGATTGGGCTGAAGCTTAAATTGAAGCCGAGATCGTCCGAAAGATTTAGCGTGTCGGTGGTTGCGGTTGTATAAGTAAGTCTAAAAATGACTTGGACGCTTTCTCCTGGTTTTAGGATGCCACTGAAGTCATCCGGCGTAACAATTTCTCGTACGATGTTTGAATTCTCGAGCTGGACGGAGTCGTCGCTCGCTTTCATGTCAGCATCACCGCTATTCGTGAAAGATATGGTTGCATCAAAATGTTGACCTTGCTCGGTAAAATTGATGCTGTTGACCTGAAGATTTGAGTCTGTCAATTGACAGTTAATTGGCTCGTCGGCGAATTGGCAGCCGATGAGTTGGGTTGTAATGCCTTGCTCTGAGGCATACGAATTTGTTGATATGCTAGCGATTGCTACAAGGAGCGTCGCAAAAAATAGATAGATTAGATTTTTTATTTTTACTCGCATTTTTGTTTGATCCAAATTATTTGTGCTTATATTGTAACAAGAATTCCGCTTGTGGTCAAATTTTACCAATAAAAATACCCCGCCTTGGCGGGGTGCAGCTCATTAGAGCTGAGACGCGAGGTAATCTCGAGCATTCTGGAGTTTTCTGATGTCGCTCGTGGCGGCAAGCTGTTTCTGAATCAGCGCGTCGAACATTGCGATGCGCGCCCAGATGTATTCCTGCTTCTTGTCTTTTGCTTGCGTCAGGACGAACGCTTCGACTTCGGCACATCGCATGTCGGGGTCGTCGCTGAATTCGATGAATTTTTCGTGCTGTTTGCCGCAGCAGATTGACTCGTGAAGCGTAGCCAGCAGCGCGTACCAGTCAGGTGCGTTTTCGTGAACCCATATCTTGCCTTCGTCGTACATAACAAGATAGTTCACGACTTCATCGTTTCCGAGCTTTTCGGCGACGTCAGGGATGAGTTCGAATTTTGCAGTGCTGTACTCGATGCGAATCTCGGTCTCTATTTTGAGCGGGTACGTCTTGGTCATAATAATCCCTCCTTTTTCGAGATGACCACAGATTGTTCTATTATATCACTAAATTGACTAATAGTCAAATATGCTACAATGGTTGCATGGAAGAGCCAATTGATTTCAAATACAAAAGCACGACACTGTGTATGGCGATTAATTTTGAGCTTGATGGTAGAAGCGTCTATACGGTTGAGCGTTCGATTGAATTTTATGACGATACCTCAAAGAACCCGGTGAGCTACGGTTTTGTTAGTACGTCAGTGGATCGCTATTTGAATGACGACGAGATTCGCTCGGTTGTAGTGCGCTATTTGGCTCAACATAAGCTGTATCTTCACAATTATGTCGTAAAAAGTCGCAAGACTTTCGTTTCCTACAATAGCGACAGTCCGAAAATCGAAGGTCTGCAGTATGGTGCGGCTAGTTATAGCGACTACATCTTTTTGAAAGTTTTAGCTCAGGTCGAGGACGGCGTTGATTACAACAAGATTTTTGACACGAGAATTCGTGGTGCGATTCGCGAGGTTAGCAATGATGAATTGGTTCAAGCTGGTTATGATATCGATGGTTATGTTTCGATTGAGCACGATACTTTATTGGGCGCGGACGAGTTGCCTGCCGAATTAGTCGATGCGATTCAGAATGGCAGTGATAATTTTGAATTGCCACAATAAGAAAGCCGCCATTCACTGGCGGCTTTTTGGTGGATTGATTTATGCTTTGACTATTTTTCTAACGTTATCGATGAGCATTTTGTGGCTTTCCGTAATAACCAGCGATGCATAGATGAAACTCGTGACGAAGCTGTGTAACAATTCGGCCATTTCTTCCGCCTTTACAATGAGATTTACAACGCCATATTTTTCGTTTTCGCCATAGCGGTCGGCTGCATTGCCGATAGCGTTTCTGAAGATTGTCTCCAGGCCGAGTATGTCCTTCATGTCGCGTTCGTCGATGAGCTGCTTGTGTAGCCTTTCGAAAAACTTGAGCATATATGCCTTGACCAAAAGCTCGTCTTTTCCAAGCTTAGCGTTAAGCCCGGCAATTTTGGAGATGTTTGATAGTGATGCGCAACATGCGCCATATAGATTGTTATGGCATTCTCCGTCTGTCTTCGAGAATACCACGTCTGCAAGATATCTGACGTCTGAAAGCTGATCGTTTATGTCGGCGATATGGCGCAGTGTTTTGATGACTCTGCATATTTCGACAAAGTCGTAGCAGCGTTCGCCCGGCTCAAGGATGTAGAACCGGTACGAATAATCGCACTCGTTTTCGATTTTGATGCCGTGCAGAGATTCAATGAGTTCCTGGACGATGTCGATATCTAGTGTGGTGATTGCTTGCGCGATTGCCATATTGTAATGCATTTGTTCGCGTTCGGTTTTTGCGGCTTGGTGGTTTTGTTCTAACGATATGACGGCTCTTATTGTGCGTCTGTCGTTTCTTGAAACCTTTTGCTTCATAAGACCAATCCTTTCTACTAAAGGGCGTTCCGGCTTCAAGGCCGGTTTCGTATACTATTACATAATTCAGCATGAATGTCAATTTGTGGATTTGAGCATACAGCAGTTAGCAAGAATGATGTTAGGAGTAGGAGCCCGCAGCTCTTTCAGAATTGCTCGACTCAAGTAAGCAAAATACCCGAGCGATGCTCGGGCAGTTTGCTTGGTGCTGGGAGTAGGAGAGCGCAAATCTCTTCGAGATTTGCTTGACTCGGGGCGTCGCCTCGGAAATAGAAATGCGAGCATTTCTGCTTCGCTCGGCTCCTACCTCGTCCGAACCTGCGGTTCTTCTCCCACTCCGCAGAACAAGAAAAAACCCGAACAGATGTTCGGAGTTTTTCTTGGTGCTGGGAGTAGGAGTCGAACCTACGAAGGCCGAAGCCGGCAGATTTACAGTCTGATGCGTTTGACCACTTCGCTATCCCAGCGATGTATTAATATTAGCATATTTACCGTGGTTTGCAAAGCGAAAAGTTCCTTTAGGATTTTAGCTTGAGCGGCATGCTATTATATAGAAAAGGAGAGTCATGGAAGATTTTAAAGCGAATTTTCGAATTACTTATCAATCGAGCACCGATGATGCCAATATTGAGGAATATTCCTTTTTTATTGATGGAATTATTTGTAATTGCGCATCCGAATTGCGTTTTGCTCGTGTAGAATCGAATACTTTTCGTCATAATGATAGTGTTTCGATAAATAGTAGCTTTGAGCTTCCTGGAGATGCTTGTATTGCTCTGCCGCGATATCTCGATAAGATTCGCG
Source organism: uncultured Candidatus Saccharibacteria bacterium (assembly GCA_946527885.1). Taxonomy (GTDB): domain Bacteria; phylum Patescibacteriota; class Saccharimonadia; order Saccharimonadales; family Saccharimonadaceae; genus UBA2834. Next base: position 7,672 of record CAMMYO010000004.1, on the reverse strand, counting down.
CGCGTGATTTTGAAGATATTAGTAGCTTTAGTCGGGATGGTTTTAATCCGCAGACTTATAATAATGTGACTGTTTCGCTCGATGGTGTTGATTATGATTTGCGCGGGAGTTCTGATGTACTGCTAAAGCTTGAAGGCATTTTGCGGATCGCTGATTTTCGTAAAGCGCTGTCGGTGGCGAAGGAAAAGACTTGCGATATTTTCGGCGGTCTAGATATTCTTGAAGATTAGCAATAAAAAAACAGGCTCTGGCCTGTGTTGAAATGGAGCCGCAAATCGGACTTGAACCGATGACCTGCCGCTTACAAGGCGGCTGCTCTACCAACTGAGCTATTGCGGCGAGCTTTACTATATTTTAGCTGATTTTCTTTGATTTGGAAAGACGTGATATACGGCGAGTTGTTTTGCCTGCTGCTGGGACTGGCTTCATTTTTGGCTCTTTGGCAGGTTTTTGGACGTGGGCTTCTTTGGTTGATTTGGTGCGAATAATATGAGCGCGTGGCTTTTTGGCGCTTGTTGAGGCGGCGGCGAGTTCTTCGAGACGTTTTTGGACGCGGGCAATATTTACGGCGTCGCCAATGTTCTCATAAAATTCGAGCATATGACGCAAAACAGTCGAGTTTGGATCGAAGCTATAAGCCGTTTCGAGTGCGTCAACTGCTTGTTTACGCTTGCCGAGTTTCTCGAGTGCTTTGGCGAGTGCGATATAGCGAGCTGGCTGATCGCCCTCGATGTCGATTGCTTGCTGGAATGCGATTGCGGCCTGTTCGTATTTGCCGGTTTCGTAGTAAATTAGACCAACATTGTGAAGGCTCGAGGCGTTATTGTCGAGGCTTTGCGCGATTTCAAAACATTCGATAGCTTCTTTAAAATGCTTTTCGCGAGCATAGAGAATACCGAGGCGGTTGTAGGCGGCGGCGTTTTTTTCGTCGAATTTCAAAATAGTCAGAAGTGCTTTTTCGGCTTTAAGTGGTTTGCGCTCTTGCATGGCGGTCTGCGCCATATTCCAGAGCTTTTTAATCTGCGGAGTTTTGTTCGTATCGACTTCCTCTTCTTCGCGGTCGCTATATGCGGGCACGAAAAAAATAGTGAATAGTGCGAATACTAAAATTACTCCTGCTGCAAGCATAAACTAATTATAGCATATTTGCGACGAGTTGGAGTTTGATGTTGCCGTTCGCCATTAATGCCGCCTCGGTTTTGAGGAGCTTTTCGAGTTTTAAGAGTAATTTTTCGTTGCCGGTGATGAAATAGCTTTTATATGCCAATTCGATTGCGTTGCGGACTAATTCGAGGGCTTTTTCGCGCTTGCCTTCTTTGATTTTATTGATTTTGTCGGCGATTTCGATGAGCTGTTCGGGTGTTGCTGATATGTATGCTCGTGCTTCGTCTTTGCTCTTGCTATCCATTTTGGGCGGATCGGCGATTTTTTGTTCTTTTGGTAGGTAGTAGATTTGAGCGCGTGATTTGATGGTTGGTAAAATTTGCGAAAGTTGGCTAGTCAAAAATACGAAATGAATTTTGTCATTCGGCTCTTCAAGCGCTTTAAGAAATGCGTTGGCGGCTTCTTCAGTCATCAGCTCGGCTTGTTGCGCGAGTACGATTAGGTCGTCGTTTTGTTTGTTACGAATGAGCGATTGAATTTCTTTGATTTTTTCAGTATTAATATTGTTCTTTTCGTTTGGCGTGATTCGGACGGCGTTTGGGATGATTTCGCTTTGTTCGATTTCTTTTGGCACTTCAAAAATTGAGAAACCGGATAGTTTGGCGATTTTTTCGATGCTGTCCTTATTTTTTAAGAACATCGCGGAAGTTTTCTGGCAGATTCGCCGTAAAAGTCATGCGTTGACCGCCAGGAATAGTGATTTCTAGCGCGGCTGCGTGCAGATACATGCGGTCGGCTTTTGGGCTTTTCGGATTATAAACTTTGTCGCCAAGAATTGGCGTACCGATATGCGCCAAATGGATGCGAAGTTGATGCGTGCGTCCGGTTTTTGGCTTTAGCTCGACAAATGCTAGCTTGTCGCTGTAATCTTCGACACGGTATTCCGTGATGGCTTCGCGGCCGTTCTTGTCTGGCGTGAAGGTGGTCGGCTTCTTTAGATTTCGTGCGAGTGGTACATTGATGATTGCGTGCGGCGGATTTGGGATGCCGCAAGTGATAGCGTAGTAGGTTTTGTGAGTTTTGCGCTCTTGGAATTGCTTTTGTAGATAGCCCTTAGTTTCGAAATTTTTCGCAACAATGATGACGCCAGAAGTGTCGCGGTCGAGGCGATGAACGATTTCGCCGAAATCTTCGATGGCTGGCTCGCTACTGTAGTCGCCCTTTTTGATCGAGAGCATACCGGCAGGCTTGTCGAAAACAATTACATTGTCGTCTTCATAAATTACTGGCGGCTTTTCGGTTGCTTCTGCTTGCGGCTCGTCGAGTTCTACTTCGGTATTTTCATCGATAATGTAGTTCGGCTTCAAAATAACTTGACCGGCTGCTTTGGCGCGGCCGTCTTTGATGAATTTTTGAATCGTGGCGCGACTATAGCGCGGATATTGCTCTAGTATGGCCATATCAAAACGAATCGTCGGTACCGTATCGGCTGCTGGCGTTTTGAGGTCGCTCGGAATATCTCCGTTGATTTTGCGCGACAATTCTGGCTTACTAAACTTTTTTGACATATTTTATTGATTTTAGCAAATTTTGTACAAAACCTTAAGCTTGAGCTATTTGCGAATAGGCTTAAACTTGGATTCTTTGAGTTTTTTGCTATATTTTTCGTTGAGCTGGCGAATATGTTTAAAAGCGTCTTCATAGCGAATCGAAATAAAGTCCGGGAATGCTTTCAAGATACGTCGCTGCTGGAAGTTGAGAATTTGGCGACCTTGGTCGATTTTTTGCTGAATGAAGCTTGGAAGTTTGAATTTTTCTTGATATTTGCGGAGAGTTTGGTTGAATTTTGCCATTGCCGTGTTTGTACTAGCAATATCGATGAGGAACAATACGAACAAAACTGCGCCGATAATATTTCGGGTATCGGTCGGCCAACTATCTACTACGCCGGAAATGCTCGTATGGACTGTTGGCAGAACGGCAGACGAAATACCAAACACGATGAAGCCATACAGGCAGATGCGTCCGTTTAGGTTCATTGGCCAGTTGGAATAGTCCCACCAGCGCGCCTTAAAGATTTTTTCTAGAATCCACGATACGAAGTATTCTAGCGCACAAGCGGCGACGGCGCCGATAAGAAAGAGTTCGAGCGGTCGCTGCGTAAAACGCTGAAGTTGCAAAAATATCAGTGCGCCGAAACCGTAGATCGGGCAGTAGGGGCCGTTTAGAAAGCCGCGGTTAACGAAACGGTGCGTGCGAACGAGACTCAAAAAGACTTCCCAGAGCCATCCGATAAAACTATATGCTAGAAAATATAAGAAATATTTCGAAAAGGTTTCCACGGTCTTATTTTAGCACATTGCTAATGGTTTTATGCTCGTGGCGATGCGCACCAATCTCGAAAGTTTCTTTGAAGCTGCAGATTTTATCTGCGATGGTCAGAATGACCGTTTCGCGATACTTTGGTGGCGTTATGTTCAATGGGAACATGTGCTTTTTGATCATATCTGCTTCAAGCGGGTTGATTGAGAACCACTGCGCAGCGTTCTCTAACGCGCGACTGGCGTGCCCGAGGGCGTGATTATCGATTGGCTTTTCCTTATCGTGCCAGTCGTACAGGAAAAAGTCATGCAAAAGACTGCCGCGAACGAGCGAGCTGTATGCGAATTTGAACGGTAGGCGACGCGCAATTGCAACACTGGTCATGGCGACCGAAATGCTATGTTCGCGGACGCTCGTATTGCCGTGCTGGATGTAGCAGGCGCATTGGCTATAAATTTCGGAATCCAAAACATCTGCACCGTAGTGCCAGACGGCTTCTTTTGAACTAAAATGCTTATCTAATTTTGCGCGTGCCATATGTATGTTTGTTATTTGCGGAGGCCGAGAGCTTTCTGAACGGTGTGTAGCTTTTTATCCGCAACTTCGTTTGCGTAAGCTTCGCCCTGCTCTAGCACACGTTCTACGTCGCCGTCGCTGATATTGGCGACCTTCTCTTGAAAATCTGACAAGAAATGTGAGACGGTATCGGCAACTTTAGTTTTTAGATCGCCGTAGCGGGTTTGGCCGGCGTAGTCCGAGATAACATCCTGTAGGTCGCGATGCGTAAATAAGGCCTCGATAGCCATTAGGTTGCCGATACCCGGCTGATTAACCATATCGAAGCGAATGACGCCTTCGCTGTCAGTCGTGGCGGACATAATTTTCTTGGCGGCAACTTTCGGATCGTCGCTGAGCGAGATTTTCGATTTTTCATTTGTGCTGGACTTGCTCATCTTTTTGGTCGGATCCGTCAGGCTGCGGATACGAAGACCTTTTTCGAGATGCATAAATTTGACCTGTTCTGCTTCTGATGCTGGTAATGTAAACAGCTCTTGATCAAACTTATTGTTCATGCGAATAGCGATATTGCGAGCGAGCTCTAGGTGCTGGAATTGATCTTCGCCGAGCGGAACGTATTTTGCGTCATAAAGTAGGATGTCGGCGGCCATCAGGACTGGATAGTTAAAGAGGCCGACCGTAACGGATTCTTTGTGCTCTTCGGATTTTTCCTTGAACTGTGTCATGCGACTAGCTTCGCCGAATGGTGTGAAGCAATCTAGTATCCAAGCAAGTTCGCAGTGCGCCGGTACGCGTGATTGGCGATAGATATGAACGTTTGGGTTGTCAACATCTAGGCCGGCGGCCATGTAATATTTGATGCCCTTGATAATCTGGGCATAGAATTTGCTGTGGTCGATAGGTGTCGTAAATGAGTGTAGATCCGGCACGAACATATTGATTTGCGAATCATTAGCGTGCTCGTGCGACAAATTAATCATTGGCAAGTAGGCGCCGAGAAAATTGCCGATTGTTGGTTCTTCATTGGCGCGAACGCCGGTTAGTATAGTTTGCATAAGATTGAATTATCCTTATATTATATCATATTTTGCTGTAAAAATCAAGCGTAATCGCTTTGCGGGGCTCTATGGTCGCCAATATGGTATAAATGCGGACAAATGTTCCATATCTGTATTATACCACAAGCGGCTATTTTCTCAAGTTGCTTGATTTTAATCTTATCGCCGTTTATAATCTTGGCATATCGGGGGTGGATCGTACGTTTGAAAGGGGTGTATTTGCTTTGCTGATTGAACAAATGACAGAAGCTGAGCTCGTGCCGTATATGTGTGCTTGGGACAATATCAAGCGGGGCTATCTGCTTCGCGAAATTATTCGTAAAGGTCATCATTCGCTTCGGCTCGACGTTTGCCGTAAGAAGCATCCGAAGAAACAGAAGAAGTTCAGGGAGCGGGTTCACTTTCTGAGACAAATCGAGAATGATCAGTGCCATACCTATATGATGCTGAAGATATATCTCGAGTGCTCAGTACTCCGCCCGCAGCAATATCCAATCGATTGTCGAGTTGTGCGGTTGATCGTTGACCACGAGTACGATGAAATTGCGACAGGTTGTGACATGCTTGCCGATGGCAGCTATGACAAGGAAAAGAAGAACGCAATCGGTTTGGCGTTCGCGAAGAAATGCTATGCCGGCTATCCGCTCGAACTTCAGCGGGCTTATCTCGAGGATCTCGAGGCCTTTCAGAATGAAGAAGGTAACCCATGCTTCATGGCGGATAAGTTTGAGTTCCCGATGGGTTTGATTTATCGCATCATTCGCGGTAAAAAGCCGACCAAAATTACGAAGAAAATTTACGACAACAAGAAGAATCGTAAGAAGTCGTCTGATGAGAAGTATAGTAAGAAAATCGGAAGTAAATGGTCGCATGACATCGTTTTTGCTTCGACGCTTGACAGGACGCGCGGAATTCCTGGGCGCGATGCAATGATTATTTTGATGGAATTGGCCTACTGCGAGGCTAAACTGAAGATTCCGAAAGGAATGTATCAACTTTATTAATACCCCCCTCGATTCATAATCCTCGGCTTCGGTCGGGGATTTTTGATGATTTGGAAAAATATGTTATAATAGTGACAATTGGGAAGCCAATCGATCTTTAGGAGGTGTTTTAGATGTCGAGAAAGCCCAAAATAAAACAGCCTGAATCTCTGCCTTTGCCACATGGTTGGCGTGATGTGCGGGCTGCTAGCACATCCGATTTCCGCTGGCTTGGTCTTGGTACCTTGCATCAGCTCTTGGATAGCTTTGAGTGCGAGCTCAAAACGCTGGATGTCGTTGCTGCTTGTAATGATCGTATGTATCAGAAATACCATATGGACTATTACAAAAAGCGCTACGATGAAAGTGTGGAGCGCTGGCGCGAACTGTCGCGTTCGGAATCAGTCATTCTGGAGGCGATGGCAGGGGCTGCCGATAAGCCTATTTTGCCGCAGCACCGTCCGTCCGATCATTTCGACGGATGCAAGGAGGCATACGTTTGGCTGTCGGAATATTTTTTGCCCAATGTGTCAAAAAATGGCTACTACAAGCTAAAATTCACCGAGGAGCAATCCGAATTTGGTCACGTAACCGTCGCTTTGCCGAAGTATTGTGGTTTTGAGCAAGTAATACATGTGCCCTTTGACAATATCGCGATTCTCAAGCCTATAGATTTGCAGTATCTCTGTTATGACTTGGATTTCGCGAGCTATATGCTGTCCTATTATGGCTACGACGACGAAACTTGTAGACAATTTCTTAGCCACCTTATGAGTCTGCGCCAAAACCTGGCTCCGCCCTGCGATTTTGTTGAGCCGGGTCCGGTTCCGAGTCGTTTCGCTCCCTAAGTTCCTTAAACCCTGCTTCGGCGGGGTTTATTTTTTTGAGAAATTATGTTATAGTATGCATATTCGAATATTCGCCGCTTACCATTAAAAGGAGGGATTTTAAATGGACGGCAAATCTAGAATCGATAAGCGGATTATTCCGCAAAGCTGGTTGCCCTTGCACATTAAAACCGAAGCTCAGTTGCTTGAACTGGGAAAAGAAAACCTGGCCGTGCTACAGGAAATCTGGACTAAGGAAAGAAAAAGCTATATGCGCCGGCGAGATAAAGAGAAAGCTCGTAAGTGGAAGAATGATCGTACTTTCCAAAAGCTTCACGACGAAATCGAGCGCTTTGATGGCTATATTGCTCTGCTTAATCGGCTGATGAAGAAAGCGGAATCTCGGCCATACTTGCCGATTGCTCGACCATTTGACCATTTGCGCGAACGCGTATATCTACTGATTGACTCCGGTGCTTTCGGGTTGGAGTTTGTGCCGGCCTGGGTACAGGACGTTTCTGGTAACGGTATCGCATGGATTTACGAAGAGCGGAGACCCGATAAGGCTCATCCGGTTTCTGTGCGTTCTGCCAATGCTTTCAATGTCGCCGAGATGAACTTCCTGGTCAATAATACCGGTTTTGCAAAGTTCGTATCGGTCTATTATAAAGAGAGCGAGCAATGGCTAGATGCGCTTTATGATTCTTTTGACCCTAGCGCTTTTGCGTCTGACTGACTTCATAACTACTGCCCCGCGCGATGCGGGGCTTATTTTTGCTTATGTATTGATAAAATTCTCCCCTTGTGATATAATAAACTTTGTTGGGGCACTAGCTCATTTGGTAGAGCGCTTCCATGG
>CAMMYO010000003.1 GCA_946527885.1 uncultured Candidatus Saccharibacteria bacterium | reverse complement strand
CTCGACGGTCAGATTCGCCGCTTCAAAACCGAGAAAACTAATCACAAGAAAGGTGTCTTTGGCCGTTTGTTCAAAAAATAAGCGTGCTATACTAGAACAATGAAAGAGAAGAGGTCAGAGCAGAAAGGGGTGGCTGAAAAGTCGGTCAAGGCGAAAAACAAAAAGTCTCCAAAACAAATCAAGGAGAAAAAGCCTACCGATAAATTGGCGGATAAGTCCGGCTTAACTATTGCTTTACAGCACGTTTTTGGTGATGCGCAAAAGAAGAATTTGCGCCGCCTTTCCAAGCGCGTAAAAGAAATCAATGATCTTGGTGATAAATATTCCAAAATGTCCAGTGACGAGCTCCAGGAGCAGACTGAGGTGCTGAAAAAGCGTCTCAAAAAGCTCATGAAGCAAGCTCAGGCGAAAAACGCGATTGAGAAAGTTAAAGAATCTGATAAGAAATCTAAGAAAAAGGCCAAGAAGAGCAAGAAAACGGTCGAGGCTTCCGATGTAAAAGCGCTCGATGCGATCTTGCCGGATGCTTTTGCGCTCGTGCGCGAAGCTTCGGATCGCGTGCTTGGCATGCGTCCATTCGATGTCCAGCTAATTGGCGGTATCGTCTTGCATGAAGGCAACGTGGCTGAGATGAAGACTGGTGAAGGTAAGACTCTCGTCGCCGTCGCGCCTGCGTTCTTGAACGCATTGACCGGTCGCGGCGTTCATGTTGTTACTGTCAACGACTATCTTGCTCAGCGCGATGCCGGTTGGAATGGCGAGCTCTATCACTATCTTGGTCTCACTACTGGTTGTATTATCAATGAAGCTAGCTTCATGTACGATCCAGAGTATGAGAACGAGGAACATGAAGATCCTCGCTTCCGCCACCTAAAGCCTTGTACGCGCAAGGAAGCATATCTCTGCGATATTACTTATGGTACGAACAACGAGTTCGGTTTCGACTATCTCCGCGATAACATGGTTAAGGATCCGCAGTATTTGCGCCAGCGCGAGCTAAACTTCGCTATTGTTGATGAGGTCGACTCGATTTTGATCGACGAGGCACGTACTCCGTTGATTATTTCTGCGCCAGCCGGCGATAATCCAGAGAGTTATTATCAGTTTGCAAAGGTAACGGCTCAGCTCTCCGACGAAGATTATATTGTTGACGAAAAGCGTCGCACGGTCACCTTGACCGACGAAGGCGTCGACAAGGTTCAAAAAATCTTGGGCATCGATACGCTTTACTCGGTAGACAACACTCGCTTGGTTTACCATTTGGAGCAGGCACTTCGCGCCGAAACTCTTTTCCACCGCGATAAAGATTATGTCGTGACAAACTCTGGTGAAGTTATCATCGTCGATGAACACACTGGTCGTCTCATGAACGGTCGCCGTTATAATGAAGGTCTTCATCAGGCTATCGAGGCAAAGGAAGCGGTCCAGGTTCGCCAAGAGTCGATGACGCTCGCGACGATTTCCTTCCAGAATTTCTTCCGTCTCTACCGCAAGCTTTCTGGTATGACCGGTACGGCATTCACTGAGGCTGAGGAGTTCCAGCAGATTTACGCGCTCGATGTAATTCAGATTCCGCCGAACAAGCCAATTATTCGTGTCGATAAAGACGATCTTATCTTCCGCACGAAGGCTGCCAAGCTCAAGGCAATCGCTGCGGAGGTTAAGAAGTATCATGAAAGGGGTCAGCCGGTTTTGGTTGGTTCTGATTCGATCGCGAACAACGAAAGTATCGCTGCTTACCTCGAGAAAGAAGGCATTCCTTTTGAAATTTTGAACGCCAAGAATAACGAGCGCGAGGCTGCGATCGTTGCAAAGGCTGGCGAAAAGGGCGCGGTTACGCTCGCAACCAACATGGCTGGTCGCGGTACGGATATTAAGCTCGGCAAGGGCGTCAAGGAACTCGGCGGTCTCGTCGTGATCGGTACTGCACGTCACGATTCTCGTCGTGTCGATAATCAACTCCGCGGTCGCGGTGGCCGTCAGGGCGATCCGGGTACGACTCAGTTCTTCGTCAGCTGCGAGGATGATCTTATGCGCATCTTCCAGGGCGAACGCATTGGTTTCTTGATGCAACGCCTCGGTCTCGACGATGATACTCCGATTCGCAACAAGTCCGTCAGCAAGACGCTCGAATCTGCTCAGAAACGCATTGAGGGCTTCAACTTTGATAGTCGCAAGAACGTCGTTCAGTACGATAACGTCATCAACCGCCACCGCAAGGTTGTCTATACGATGCGCCGCCGCATTCTTGACGGTGACAACATTCGCCCAGAAATTAGCCGCCTTTACAAAGACGAGGTTGCTGAGTTGGTTCAGTTTAGCTCGCGCGTTAATAAGGACTTCGCTGCTAACTTCAAGCGTGTCTTTGATCTCGATGATGATTTGATTGATTCGATTGGTCTCATGCGCAAAGAAAAGGATCGCTACAAGTTGGCGCTCGCCGCCGTCGAAGAGCTCTATTCTGATAAGGAAATGGAGTTTGGCGACGATACTATGCGCAAGATTGAGCGCGAGGTTTATCTCAGTGTGCTAGATACGCTCTGGATGCAGCATCTAGAAAACATGCAGCATCTCCGCGAGGGTATTCATTGGCGCAGTGTTGGTCAGCGTGATCCGCTCGTTGAATATCGCTCCGAGTCGCAAAAACTCTTCGATGGCCTTCAGCGCGCACTCCGCGAGGAAGTTCTCCATATCTTGCTCAGCATTCGTCAGCAAGAGGTTGCTGAAGTTTCTGATGACAAGTATGAAACCGAGCTCACGAAGATGGCTGATTCCGCCACCGAAAAGGGCGTCAATGAGATTTCGGCCGGTCCGAAGAATATGGACGACGAATTCTCCAAAGATGAACATGGTATTACGAAAGCTAGCGAAGGTCCAAGCCATATCGCTAAGGGTACTGGCAAAAACACCAACCGTAACGCTCAGCGCAATGCCGCTCGCAAGAGCAAGAAAAAGGCTCGCCAGAACAAGAAGCACGGCCGCCGTTAGTCCTAACTAAAGATCGACTAAAAACAAGTACCGGCGCGCTGCACCAAGTAGTGCGCCGATACTTCTGATGATTGTCCGAAAACGCAACAATTCCTAAAATGAAGCATTCGATTGAAGAAATTAACCTTAAATCTGGCGCCCGTGGCCTTCTGATTGACGTGCCGGGCTCTAGCGTGATGAACATCCGAGTTATTTTTCGCGCGGGCAACAAGTTTGTCAAAAAAGCCGAAATATATGAGGTTGCTCATCTAATGGAACATATGGCCTTTGGTCGCAACGCGGAATATCGCGATGAGCAGGCTTATGAAGCGGAGTTTACGAAAAACGGCGCCTATCACAATGCTTGGACCTCGGACTATTACATCGTGTACGAGTCCGAGTGTGCGGATTTTGAATGGGATCGCATTTTGACTTTACAGGAACTTGCCATTGCGCGCCCGCGTTTCAATGAAGGAGAATTGGCAGCAGAAAAGGGCAATGTCCGCAGCGAACTTACGGGCTACCAAAACGATTACGCTCGTCTGATTTGGCCAAAACTACAGCAGGAATTGGGCGAAAAAGTGCTTACTTATGCCGAGCGCCTCAAGACTATAAATAATATCGAGCTAAAAGATGTGCGTGAGCATCATCGCCGCACGCATACTTCGCGCAACATGCAATTTGTGATTACCGGCAATTTGCGCGGCCGCAAACGCAAGATTATTCAGATGCTCGAAAATTGGGAATTAAAGCCGGGTGAGCATTTTGAGCTGCCGATCAATGCTTATACGAAAACTTCGCCGGTTGTGATTCGCCGCAAAGATGCAAGCAATGTCAGTTTTGGTTTTTCTTTCGTAATTCAGCGCTCGCTCGAGCCGAAAGAGCAATACGCCATGGACTGTCTGAATCATATCTTGAATGGCACGATGAATTCGAAGATTTTTGGCGAAGCGCGTCGCCGCGGCATCGTCTATGGTATGGGGTCAAACACTGAGAGCGACTGCTGGAGCAGTACTTGGGATTTTGACGGCGAAGTAAACGCAGAGAATGCTGCCGAGCTGTTTGATTTGATTGCGGTTGAACTCGTGAAAATTATCAATGGCGACATTCAAGAGCCGGAAATTGCTGCCGCGCGTAGCTATGCGCTTGGCCGTCAGCAGATGCTAGCGCAAACCGCTGACCAGATCAGCATGTATTATCTTCGCAACTATATTACGGTCGGCACCTTTGAGCCGATGTCCGATGCGCCAAAAATGATCGCTGCAATCGATAAGAGTACAATCGTGCAGCTGGCGCGTGAGTTTATGCAATCAGATATTTCCGGCCTTGCTACGGTCGGAAATATGAACAAAGCACTCGTTGATGAGCTTTGGAATCGTGTTTTGGGCGCCATTTAGAAACCGCTTGTGCTTTTTTATTAGTTGTGTTACGCTAAACACAAGAGTGTAGAGAGACAAAAACTATCAATATAAATTGGGAGAATAATTATGGCGAAGCGCTTTTTTCGCAAGCTTCTAGCTAGTGCGCTAGTTGTATTTTGTATGCTCGGTCTCCAGTCTCTCTTCACAGAGTCGACCTATGCAAAAAGCTTAAATAGCTACACATCAACATCCAATCTTGTCGTCTATAAACCAGTCGACGGGGAAAAGGTCGCTATACCTGACGACGAGCCGCTAGGCTGTACTTACAAGTATTATTTTGGCTTTGATTACTTAATTCAGAGCGAGACTCCGTTTGCCGCTGGCGATAGTGCGGAAATTACGGTTGCGAGCGGGTCTACCTACAATCATATCGCCGAATCGATTAGCGATTCTTCTACCTATGATATTGTCGACGAGCACGGCGATGTTATAGCAACATGGCGTCAGTATACACCACCTAATGCTTCAGGTCGCATTATTATTACGATAACCGAGGCGGGTGCGGGTAAAAATTCTATATCAGGCAGCATTCTTACGGGCCAGAACTGGAAATCTTCCAATACCTGTTACGATCATGATGTAAATCAGGAGATTAGGGCTGGATGGAATCTCGGTGACCGCGCCGCGAAACGGTTTTATCAGATTAAGGCGGGCCGGCTATCCGCAATCGTGCAAAGCATTCCGTCGCTCGGCATCGCTAATAATAGTGATAAAACCGTTTCTTATACACTATATCCAGCTGGAGCCGCAATTAGGCAGCTTTATCTCGGATATCGTACTGGCGAAACGCTTCTGGAATCGGCTAAGCTAAAAGATCAGTTCTTTACAGTCACGTTCCCGACCACGGTTAAAGCCGATCCGGCAATCCAGTTGCAGGCTAGGGTGACCTATCCGGCCGAATGGAAAGCTGACGGTAGCAAAGGTATCTCGGCGAACGGCATGAACCTGGAGTTGCCCGCCTGTGGCAGCGACCCTGCAGAAACTATTTGTGTTACCAAGATTGTGCAGCAAGATGGCGAGAGCAGAGATGACTTTATAGCTAGAGTTAAGGCAAAACCCCTATCTTATGGTATCTACTCTACGAATATGGGCAACGATGTTGTCGAGAGAGTTGCGTATATTTTTCTCGGAAACTCACCGCACGATACTATGACGCTGGACGATGCATACACGAAAAAACTCGGTATGACTTTCAGCGACTATGTAATGTCGCGCCCAACGCTTTCCGATACGACTAAAACTTCGGTAATAAACCTAAACGGCAACTCGAACGTAATTGACGGTAAAGTCTCTTTCTATTCTATTAATATCGTGGCTAATTTCGATGATGGTGTTTATACTAACGGTTCCACATTCCAGACGGGCTTCCGCTACGAATATAAAAACGGAACAGGGACATCGTTTGCAGACGACAGGGATCCTGTTGTTGGTACCGTCACGACAGGCACTTCCGGCAGCGCTGTTTCTAGAGGAACCGCGGCGCTCTTGCTGATGGATGCCGATAATCGCCAAACTATCAATGGCGTTGAATTTAAGCTTCAGCGAAAAGACGGCTCGAGTTGGGTTGATGTAGAAAACTCCACCAAGACGACCAATAAAGGCGCACTTCAAGTAATCGGCCTCGATGAGGGTGAATATCGTTGGGTTCAGCTAGGCTATGCTACTGGCTACAAAACTAGCACTACCTACTATAGTAATTCAGATTGCGCTTCGTCGCATGTGATTGAGAGTTTCGTGCTAGACGATGAAGGCTTTACGACTTATGTAACTAATCAGCGTGCGACCTATGACATTACATTTAATGGCGGCGAGCATGCGGCGTCGTCTACGCCAATCGTAAAACACGTTAAATATCTCGAAAGCATTCAAGCGCCAAGCGCAGAAGAAATGGTTGGGCAGACTGGCTGGACTTTTAGCGGTTGGGATAGGAACGTTTCGCCAACTGCTACTGGCAACGAGTCTTATACTGCGCAATGGGAGCGCGAAACTATAGCGATTAAAGTAAAGCTGTCGTGGGCTGACGGCCTCGATTACGATGGTATTCGCCCGAACCTTTCTCAACTTTCTGCCAAGTTGACATTAGGTGGCCATCAGACGCAATATGCGGCATCCTTTGATAGCCATAGCGAGGCGACCTTCTCTGGTTTTGGTCTCAACAAATACGACGATAATGGCGTCTTAAACGATTGGCAAGTGGTTATTACTGGAATTAACGGCCTGATCGAAGGTTACAACTTTTCGAGCGAGCGCGACAATTCCACGGGTAACTCTAGCGAAAATGAGTATGTGTTCCGTGTCGCGGGAACGCATGAGCCGAAGCGCCAGATCTCCATTTGCAAAGCTTGGGATGATAACGACAACGCTGAGCAGATGCGCCCAGGTCAGTTTGGTTTCGATATTTATGCAAACAGCGGCAAGGTTTCTACGGTTAACTTTAGCAGCGCTGACACCTGCAAATATTCCGAAGAATTGCCGGTTTTCGAGAATCTTGTCGACGGAAGCGCGTATAGCTACGACATCAGAGAGTCGGCTTCGGCCATTTATGATGCGGAAATTGCTATTAACCAAGATTCAGCGTTCGCATATACCGTAACGAACCACCTCAAGACACCAGCGCCGTTCGTGTATAACTTTGAGATTGGTGCAAATGTCGAAGATGAAGCGCAAGACGAAACTGAGCCAACAACCGTAACATTATCGCCAAAGAGCGGCAACGAGCCAGTCCCTGGCGGCGCCGATGAGAATCGCAATACTACCGTAGCGATTACGGAAGACGGCGCGGACTTTGGCGACGTGACCTTTGACAAGGCCGGTGACTATACCTACACAATTAGTCTAAACACCCCAGACGCGACCACTGGCGACGAAAACGGCAATTCGGAATTCACGGTCGTTGTTCGTGTCGTTCGCAACGAAAATAATGAGCTCGTACCAGAAAGCGTTCGCTACTTCGACTCGGACGGTAACGAAGTCGATCCGAGCGACGTCTTCTTCAATGTGACTCATTTGGCACCAGAACCATTCACGGGTGAAGCGCAGTATAAAATCCATACCGATGATCCACTTGACGAAGATTCGCTCCATGCAAGTATAGAGCCGGTTACCGATGGCGCGCCTATGCCAGAAAACAATTCCGCTTTCTTCAATCCGGACGGTAGCATAAACTTGGGCGAAATCACTTTTACTGAGCCTGGCGAATATGATTATAAAGCCACTCTCGATTCTGACATTTATGATCTCGACGAAAACGAATTCATTGTGCGCGTCGTAACGAGCTTAAACAAAGACACGAACCAAATCCAGGTTGACGAGGTGATTCTTTGCGATAAAGATGGCAACCCAATTGATATGGATTCATTCAAGTTTGGAATTAAGCGCAAAGAGGCTGAAGTGCCTCAAAACCCAAATACCAGCGATAGTATCACGCAGATCGTTGTTGCTAGTTCAGCACTTGTCGGTCTCGGCGCCTGCCTAGTTATCGCACGTAAACGTCGCTAAATATTAAAAACGAGCTCTCTTAGGGCTCGTTTTTTGATTATTCCGCTTGCGCTTCTATTGATATGATGCTAAAATCGGCTTCAGAGAGTGTAGAGACAAAAATTTGCAAAAATAACAGTTTGGGAGAGAAAAATGGGTATCTTGCGCCGTTTCAAGGTAAAGTCCCTTTTAATTTGCGCTAGTATTGCGCTAGCAATTTTGGGAATAGTATCAATAGTAAGCCAAAACGCATCAGCGACAGTTTCGGCAGATAATTTTCATGTCACTAACGTGCATGCGTTTGGTGGCCATACTACCAATGACTATGACAATACTCAGCTCGATGGGCAAGACCCAGTCACGCTTAGAGTCTGCCGCTCAAATAACTGTACGATTTCAGTGCGTTTCGATTGGTCTTACGAATCAACTGAGCCGATTGCGTTAAACGATACGATTTCTGTAGATTTTGCCGCCGATCAGCGCCGCATTGACGAGCGCGAGGTTTATAACTGGGGCTTAACGACTGCTGCATATACGAATGTCTATGATGGTGAGAATAATTTGATTTTTAAATGGCGCGTTACTAGCGGCCGAAAACTCCAAATCGTTTTTCTTGAAGGCGCGGTCGGCAAAACCTCCTTTGGCGGTACTCTCCAAACCGCAAAAACAATTCTCGCAGCGAATACTAGTGCGGGCGAAGACTTCGAGCTTAGCGTAGGTTCATCGGAAGTCATTAATATCCCAGTTCAGGGTACAACATACTACAAAGTTTCTGCTCCTCAAGTTTGGATTAATAATACCGCAAACGATAGCGTATCATGGCGCATATATGCTCCAATTCCATACACGCACGACTTCTATACGGACTGTCTAGACGGCGGAGTTAGCAGAGAAACTACGCTAGACCCCGAGAAAGAAATGCATAATTTGGTTATTGAACAATTCTTTGACTCCGAAGCATTAAGTTTAGGTACGCCATCTATTGGTGGCGGCTATGGAGCCTTCTCTACCTCACCAGCCGACGATATTAACGGTACCGTCAACGGTATGTCTAGCATGATCTCTCTCTATGCTGCCAATAACACTACTGGTCCATCATTATACTCTGTTATATCTCAACAAAACGGAGAAAGCTATGAAGATTTCAAGGCCAGAATCACGAATACTCAGTATAGCTACGGCATCTATACGAACGCGCAGACCGGCTTGCGCACCATGGTAACAAATTTGGGCGATTATCCTGTTAACCCAAGCAATCCAAACAAGATTACGCTAGAGAAACTGTTTGCCAAAACGTCCTACGAAAATGTTGATAATCTCATTTCGTCACTTACGTCGCTAACAAGGCCGCGCTATGAACCCCCGCTACGCTGTCTGTTCAGCGACAATTACAACAATAATACGCCTCCGCTTGCATACATTTCTGTTAGGGAATATATTGATCCGGACAGCGGCATTCAGTCGATTACGCACTCTATGACCTATACATACACGAATGGTAATGGTGTAGTGGTTAGACCGAAAGAGCCTTTGGTGCGCACGATCGACATAAACTCGGTTCCTCAAAGCATCGTGTCCGAAGTTGGCGCGCTTCGCATGGTGGTTGCCGACGCAACGAGCGGCGCCAAAATTCAAAGCAACGAAATGACATTCAAGCTTCAGCGTCAAAACGGTTCCAACTGGGAAGATGTTGGCGATCTCCAGAAAAACTCGTCTGGCGAATACGGCATCAGCGGACTCAACGCGGGTACCACTTATCGTGTCGTAGAAACTCAGTTCCCGACTGGCTATAACAATACCTCATTGAAGCTTTATAGTGACAATACACATACTACCGAAATCGCCAACGCGTCCTTCGTCGCCTCGCAGGATAGCGGCACGGTAATCTATGCCACGAACGCGAAGCAAAAATATACTATCACTTTCGACCCAGGCGAAGGCACACTCGCCGATCGCTATCGCAATCAGACAGTCGAATATGGCACCAATGTCGCTACGCTCGACCCGAGCGGCATGATTGGCTTGCCTATCGGCAAAGTCTTCGACAAATGGACGCCAACTCTTGACGGCGAAATCGTCACTGGCAACAAGACTTATACTGCTACCTATAAAAACGCCGTGCGCGTCATTCGCGCTCGCGTCGACTGGATGGATGCTGGTAACGAAGATGGGGTTCGCCCAGACAGTCTTACACTTTCGCTTATCATGAAGGTTGGTGACAATGCGCGCACGTATGACATTAGCAAAACAGCTTCGGCGGCTAACAACTATACTGTCGAATGGGCAGATATGAATACTCACTCTGGTACTACGCCAATCGAATATTCCGTAGAAGGCGCTACTGTTACTGGCTACACTATGGTTTCGAGTATTGATTCTAGCAACTATCATGTTGTAACGGCTACGCACAGCCCGCAAGTCCACATCGAAATAGAAAAAGATTGGGACGATGACGACAACAGACTTGGCGCACGCCCAAGCGATGATGAGGTTAGTTTTGAGATTATGGCTGGCGGTCGCCATACCGGTCGCTCGTTCACGCTGGCTGAGGGGCGCTCCGGCAACTTGAATAAGTATAGCGACCTGACTTCGACACCAACCAAAATCAACTACTCTCTCGCAGAAATCGACATTCACGGTTATGAGAACGTCTCGATTCAGAAGATCTCAGAGCAAAACAACATAATCAAATTCCTTGCAACCAATCGCAAGATTACACTCGCGCCACTCACGGTCGACAATATCTTTATTCATGTCGATGTCAATGACGATGCGCTCGATGATGACGAAACAATCTCGGCCAACATCACTCCGCGCAACGAAACCTATCCAACTCCAGAAAACACGACCGTAGATGTGAATTCTACGGGTGATGTCGACTTTGGTCCAGCCACTTATACGGAGCCAGGCGAGTATGAGTACGATATTACAATCGATACGAGCAATCATGCTGATGTCGGCGTCGACGATATTACGGTTACTGTTAAGGTAAATGTCGTATATGACCCAGATACCGACTCTCTCGTCTCGACTACGAAATACTATATTGACGGCGAAGAAGTTGATCCGTCTGCACTCGATGTTGTCGTGCGCCATCTTGATCCGTTCCCGCACGCCGAAGATTTCGATGTGGACTTCCATGCTGAAGACCCAATCGAGGAGCGTATCATTGCTACTCTCTATCCAATTACCGACGGTGCCCCGATGCCTGAAGGTAGTGACGATGGTCTTAGTACCGATCTCGCTGAAAACGGCCTTGCGGCATTCGGCGAGCTCGAATTTACTGAGCCGGGCGAATACGAGTATGGCATCACGCTCGATTCTGACGCTTACGACCTCGAAGAGACTGAGTTTATTATCCGCGTCGTAACGAGCATCAATAAGGATACGAACCAGATTCAGGTAGATGCAGTGATGCTCTGCGACAAGGATGGCAATCCAATCGATATGTCCTCCTTCAAGCTTGGTCTCAAGCGCAAAGAAAGCGATGCGCCAGAAGTAACTCCTGAAGAAATCCCAGAGGAGCCTTCGGAAGAAAATCCAGAGAACCCGAATACAGGCGATAATGTTAGCATGTTCTTGCTCGCAACGCTTTCGGTCACCGGTCTTGGTTTTGGTGTTATTCGCATGAGTAAGCGCTCCGCGAGGAAGTAAGTCGCGACCGCATGACGCGTCATCAACTGATCGATTTTATTGCGGGCGAGTACGGCGTCGACCCAGAGTATCTCTGGGAAGACGATCCGGCCGCCTGCATTTTTCGCAATCCACACAATCGTAAGTGGTTTGCGATAATTATGCGTGTGCGTCGTCGCAGTCTCGGTCAAGATTCGGATGAGTTTGTCGATATTGTTGATTTCAAGGCGCGAAATGCTGACGAAAATGTCGATCCGCGCTGTTTGCCAGGCTACCATATGAACAAGCGACATTGGCTTACGATTATTCTGGGTGATGTTGGGGCTGATTTTGTTTTCGAAAAAGTCCACGAGAGTTATAGACTGGTCGACAACTAGCTTATAATAAAAGTATGAGCAATAAAGATGTATTAATTGGAACTTGGGCTTGGGGAACGGGCGCTAACGGCTCTTCGATGGTTTTTGGCAAAAAGCAAGACAAGGCGGTGTTGGCCGAAACTTTTAATCGAGCCTATGAGCTAGGTTTTAAGCGTTGGGATACGGCTGCCGTGTACGGCATGGGCACTTGCGAGTCGCTCCTAGGCGAGCTAATGAAGGGTAAAAATGATATCTTCATATCCACAAAGTTCATGCCTAGCAAAAAGTTCAAAAGCGGCGAGTTGGCGCAATCCTTTCGGGAAAGCATTGAACGTCTTGGCGTTAAGTCGGCAGATCTTTTCTGGATTCATGTCCCAAATAATCTTGAGCAAAATATCGAGGAGGCGATTCCGCTCCTGAAAAACGGCCAAATTAAGTCGCTAGGCATCTCGAATGTTTCGCTAGAACATATTCACAAGGCTGAGGCGCTGCTAAAGCGAAATGATTTATCTCTTGGCGCCGTCCAAAATCACTTTAGTCTGCTGCGCAACGATCAGCAAGAAATTATTGATTATTGCAAGGCTAACAACATTACTTATTACGCTTACATGGTGCTAGAGCAGGGCGCATTGAGCGGTCATTATAGTGCACAGCATCATTTTCCGTTCTTCTCGATGCGTAACTTTGCCTTCCCGAAGCGAAAATTTAAGAAGATTGAGGGCTTGCTTGCGGAGATGAAGACACTAGCCGCTAAGCATAATATTGATGCTTCGCAAATTCCGATTCTTTGGGTGCAAGCAAAAGGTGCTACGCCGATCGTTGGTCTTACTAAGCCGGCACACGCTGAAAAATTGGCTGAAGCTATGAAGATATCGCTTTCGGCAAAAGAAATCGATCACCTGACAGAGCTAGCGAAAGCTACTGGAATTCGCCAGCAGGGCATGTGGGAACCGCAATAAAAAATCCCGCAAAGGGGTAATATTACTATTATAGCATAAGCGCTTACATAAGTCAAGCGATAGCAGTAAATCTATGGTATAATACCTCTAATGGAAAGTAAAGACGTGAAAATCCTTGCTATTGTCGGTATGGCGGGCAGCGGCAAATCGACCGCGATTGATTATTTGACCGATAAGAAAATTCCTAAAATCTACTTCGGTGGGGTTATCTACAAGGCGATGGAAGAAGCTGGCATCGAGCGCACTCCGGAGAGCGAACAAGAGTTCCGTCGCGAAATTCGCGAGCGCGAGGGTAAAGATTTTGTCGTAAAGCGCGCTATTCAAGAGGCGAAAAATCTCATTAATGCGGGGCAGAAGCGCGTCGTGCTCGACGGTCTTTATAGTTGGACCGAGTATAAGATTTTGCGTAAAGAATTTCCGACCGAGATGACCGTGGTTGCAATTGTGGCACCAAAAGCTCTTCGCCGCAAGCGTCTCGCCGAGCGCAAAGAACGTCCGTTCAATGCTGAAGAAGCTGCTCAGCGCGATATTCATGAGATTGAGGATATCGAAAAAGGTGGCCCAATCGCGATTGCGGACTATTATGTCGATAACTCTGGCACGATTGAAGAGTTCAAAGAAAACTTTGCAAAGTTAGTAGACGAGATTGAGTTTTTGAAATGAGCTATGACTCGCAAATCGCGCAACGCGAAATCGATGTGATTGTTGATGAACTAAGCAAAACCGCGGACGTTACGGGCGACGTGGTTGAGTTTGGCTGCTATGCCGGCGATACATCGGTAATTTTGGCGCGCGAAATGCAAAATCGGCCGGACAAATGGCTGTGGCTTTACGATTCTTTTGAAGGTTTACCAGAGAAAACTGCCGCCGATCAATCTGCAGCGGGCTGGCGCTTCAAGGCTGGCGAGCTCAAGGCTTCGCCGGAACAGGTTTTGCATAAGTTCAAAAAATATCAGCTACCGGATCCTGTCATAAAACAGGGCTGGTTCAATGAACTTGACGCCGATGCGGACTTGCCGGAAAAGATTTCTTTTGCGTTGTTGGATGGCGATTTCTATGATTCGATTAGGGTTAGCCTTGTGCTGGTTTTGCCAAAGTTGCAATCTGGCGCCAAAATAATTGTTCACGACTATCGCAATGCGCAGCTACCAGGCAGTGCTAAGGCGGTCAATGAATTTCTCGCGGCGCATCCGGAATTGAATTTTCGACTCCGCGCCGGCCTTGCCATCATCGATGTATAATCGCTACGATAATAGCAATCGCTAGTAGGTGCGCCGGATAAAAACCGTAGCGCAACCATTTTGGTACTGAAAAACGACCCTTTTTGCCGTTATATAGCGCTACGAACGGAATCGCTAATAACATATAGATAGTGGCGCCCCACGGATCCGTGAGCAGCTGGAAGCTGATGGTTGTCAGAATAATTAACGCTTCGCAAACGCATCGATAAATAGGCTTCATATTTCGAACCGCGTAAAAACAGACCGGCATCAAGACGGCAACCGCGCCATAATCCACCCCTATCAAATGTGCCCCTACGGCAGCCACGAGCGCAATCGGGTATGTCAGCGGCCCATACTGAACAATCTCTAGCACGAGCATGGCGGCGCAAAAACCGAATAGTACGTTTGGCGACGACGGAACGTGCAAAATTAGAGACAGCCAAATAAGCGGGATTTGACTAATGACGGCTAAAATCCCCAATCTTAGCAGATACTTTTTGCGCGAGCGCGTATGATGAAAGCCTTCCGCGATCATCAGGGCATAAATCGGAAAAGCAATCCGCCCAATTATGCGCAGCCAGAGCTGACTCGGAAAAATAAAGCAACCAATATGGTCGATCAGCATCGTGATGGCAGCGATTATATGTAGTGTGGCGGAGCTCATTTTATTATTATGACATCAACCCTTAAAACATGCTATAATTTGCGCAAGATGGCGAATAAATTTCGGAAGTACTTGTTGCTTGCGTGTCGAATTTGTCTTTGGGTTTTAGCGATTCTTTTTGGTATTCGCTGCATCGTGGATGATTCTTATAGTAAATATGGTGGCGTAATTTCGGGCATTCTGCTTCCTTTTGTGCCGATGATTGTGCAGCGGATTTTCAAGATTAAGCACATCGCATTTCGGATTGAATTACTTTATTATATTTTTGTTTTTATCGCGCTCGATCTCGGTATTTGCTTCGACCTTTATGTGGGCTGGGCGGACTTCATTTTTGACAAAATCGTTCATTTTCTTTCGGGCATCGGCACCTCAATTATTGGCTATTACGCCTTGAATTACTACAAAACCGACCGCACGCCGAAATTCTTCCGCGGTCTGTTTATCGTATTTTTCTCGATTTCGATTGCGACGCTCTGGGAATTCTTTGAGTTTGCCTGCGACAAGTTCCTCGGTTTTCATATGCAGACTCTAGTGACGGACGGCGTGGATGACACAATGCTCGATTTAATAGCAGCCACAATTGGCTCCGTAATTGGCGCATGGCTCTGGTCTAAACCGTTCTACAAGAAATTTATTGAAGGCTAAAACCCTTGCGCGGGTCCTAGGACCGCGATCATGTAATAATTTATATCGCAACCCCAGTTCAAAACCATTCACTCATTTTCTGCAAAATTCTTTATTAGCAGACTTGACGTCCGAGTGCTAGAGCGCTATAATGACTATAGATTTTAGCACTCCGTGCGAGCGAGTGCTAAACATAAGCAAATTTTCAAAGGAGGAAATTAGCAAAAATGGGTAAAATTATTGGTATTGATCTCGGTACAACTAACAGCGCCTTCGCTTATATGGTTGCTGGCAAGCCGGAAGTTATTACGAACGCCGAAGGTGACCGTACGACTCCGTCCGTAGTCGCAGTTACAAAGAAGGGTGACCGCCTAGTCGGTAAGGTCGCACAGCGCCAGCGCGTTACGAATCCGGAAAACACGATTTACGGCATCAAGCGTTTGATTGGCCGTAAATATACCGACGACGAAGTTCAGCGCGACAAAGACATTATGCCTTACAAAATTATTAAGAAGGGCAATGGTGTTGGCGTAAAGCTCGGTGATAAGGAATGCACGCCGGAAGAAGTCTCCGCTATGATCTTGAGCAAGATCAAGGCTGATGCTGAAGCTTATCTTGGCGAGAAGGTTACCGAGGCTATTATTACGGTTCCTGCCTACTTCGACGATTCTCAGCGCCAGGCAACAAAGGATGCCGGTAAGATTGCTGGTCTTGAAGTCAAGCGCATTATCAATGAGCCTACTGCTGCTGCTTTGGCTTACGGTCTCGAAAAGAATGAAGATCAAAAGATCGTTGTCTTCGACCTTGGTGGTGGTACTTTCGATGTTTCCGTCCTTGAGCTCGGCGATGGTGTCTTTGAGGTTAAGTCTACGAACGGCGATACTCACCTCGGCGGTGAAGACTTCGATAACGTAATTGTTAACTACATTCTTGATGATTTCAAGAAAGAAAACGGCATCGATCTTCGCAAAGATGCAGCCGCCATGCAGCGCATTAAGGATGAAGCTGAAAAGGCCAAGAAGGAGCTCAGCTCGGCGACCGAAACTGAAATTAATCTTCCATACATTACGGCTGATGCCGATGGTCCAAAGCACCTCGAATTGACTTTGACCCGCGCTAAGCTTGAAGAGCTCGTTTCTGACTTACTCGATCGTCTCGACGGTCCAGTCAAGAAGGCTCTCAAGGACGCTAAGCTCAGCACTAGCGATATCAATGAAATCGTCATGGTTGGTGGTATGACCCGCATGCCAGCCGTCGTTGAGCGCGTCAAGAAGCTCTTCGGCAAGGATCCAATGCAGGGTGTTAATCCAGACGAGGTCGTCGCGGTTGGTGCTGCTATTCAAGGTGGCGTTCTCGCCGGCGATGTGAAAGACGTTCTCCTTCTCGATGTTACGCCATTGACGCTCGGTATTGAGACTATGGGCGGCGTCCGTACTCCATTGATCGACCGTAATACTACAATTCCTACCAGCAAATCCGAAGTCTTCTCGACTGCTAGCGACAATCAGCCTCAGGTAGAAATTCATGTTCTCCAAGGTGAGCGCGAATTCGCCAAGGATAACAAGTCGCTCGGTCGCTTCATTCTCGACGGCATCGCTCCAGCTCCACGCGGCATTCCGCAGATCGAAGTAACCTTCAATCTCGATGCTAACGGTATCTTGAATGTCACTGCAAAGGATAAGGGTACCGGCAAAGAGCAGAGCATTACGATCCAGAACTCTGGCAACATGAGCAAGGAAGATATCGAAAAGGCTCAGAAGGATGCCGAGGCTCACGCAGCAGACGACAAGAAGAAGAAGGAAGCTGTCGAAGCCAAGAATCATCTCGAAAATGCTATTTACCAAGCCGAAAAAATGCCGACCGAGTACAAAGATAAAATCTCCGACGAAGACAAAGAGACGATCAAAGAAGCCGTCAAGAAAGCTAAGGAATCGCTCGAAAACGACGCCGAAGATGCTGAGAAACTCGAAGAAGCTGCCAAGGAACTCAACGACGCTATCATGCCAATCGGTGCAAAGATGTATCAGCAAGCTAGCGAAGATGAAAAATCCGACGGTAAAGAAAATAAGCATCACGTCAAGTCTGATGACTCAAAGAAAGACGATGGCGCCGAAGAAGGCGAAGTTGTCGACTAATCTAAGTATTAGCAAAAACATCCCCGCTCAGGGGGTGTTTTTTGTTATTATGAAAATATGGCAATACTAGATTCGGAAGACAAACAGGCGATTCGCGAACTCGCGTTTGGTGCCACTGAAAAAATCAAAGATAAGGTATGGCGCGCGATTTTGCTGATTGGCTTAGTCGTTATCCAGATATCTGGCATTATTACGCTTGTTCGACTCCGTAACGATATTATTGACCCTTGGCTACTAGGTGGCATTTTTGCTTGCGGCGTCGGCCTAATCGTTCTTATTCTGAGTCTCAAAATCTTCAGCAGCTATCATGCGCAGCTTCGCAAAATTCTCCTGCCAATCACAATTCTGTGCTGTGCCTATCTAGCTTTCATTTTCATGGCGCCAGTCTATCAGGAAAAATATACGCTGGATGTCGGAGATACGACCCAGTATGCAGGACCATATACAATCAATCGCTCATTTGTTGGTTCGCCGTCGCTATAATGCTTGTGCTATATTAGAATAAGCATGGATTTGACAGAAATAATTATTATTGTAGTTCTCGCGCTCGCCCTAGTGGTGGCGCTGGTGTTTTCGGCTCGCAAAAACGCGCGCCTTACCGATGAGCTAAATCGCAAAATTGACGATGAAAATCGCCGCACGCAAGATAAAATCGACCAAATGTACCAGTTGGTCAGCCGAAACAATACGAGCGTGCAGGAATCGATTTCGCGCCAGCTCAGCGTTTCGGACAAGCAGTTGCGCGAGTCAAATAAAGCAATGGCGGAGATTTCCGCGCGCCTTGCAACTATCACGGAAACAAATAAACATGTCGGCTCGGTTGCCGAAGAATTAAAATCGCTCCAAGCGGTCTTGCAAAACCCAAAGCAACGCGGTGTTTTTGGCGAGTTTTATCTCGATTCGGTACTTGGCAATGTTCTGCCGCCAGGCTCCTACGCGACTCAGTATAAATTCAAGGACGGCGAGATTGTTGATGCGGTCGTCTTCCTTGATAAAGGCAAGATTTTGCCGATAGACTCAAAGTTTTCGCTTGAAAACTACAACCGTATGGTGGCCGCCGAAACGAAAACCGAGCGCGAAGCCTATGCAAAGAAAGTGCGCGAGGATCTTAAGGGACGCATCGATGAAACTGCAAAATATATTCGTCCAGCCGAAAAAACTATGGATTTCGCTTTTATGTTCGTGCCGTCGGAAAGCCTTTATTATGATTTGCTTATCAATAAAGTTGGCGCCAATCAACGCGATTTGATTGAATACGCCTATCGCGATAAAAAAGTCATCGTTACGAGTCCGACGAGCTTCATGGCCTATCTTCAGACAATTTTGCAAGGTCTGCGCAGTCTCGAAATCGAAAAGGATACGCAGGAAATTCAGGCGCGTGTCGCTAAGCTCGGCACTCATCTCGACTCCTTCGAAAAATATATGCAAAAGCTTGGCTCGGCGCTTGGAACTTCAGTCGGGCATTACAATGCGGCTTATAAGTCGCTCGCGCAGGTTGATAAGGATGTTGTAAAAATCACAACAGGAAAAACCGATGCAACTAAGATCGAAGTGCAGTTGCTAGACAAGCCAAGTCTCGATGAAGACGAATAAAAAAATACCCCCGTTTCGGGGGATTTTTTTAAATCTCTATACCGTTTAGCGCGAAGCTGAATGTTCTAAATTTATTGAATGGCGCCAAGCGCAGGATAACTGGACCTATAATACGACAGAATGGCACGGTGCCGAGACCGTTGCGGGAATCATAAGAATTGGTTCCTTCACGGTTGTCGCCGCTCACGAAAATCTCGCCCTCTGGCACAATCATGTTAACTGAGCCGGACGTAATCTCCTTTGGCCCATCTGTATCAGATTTGCGCGTGCTGGCATCAGGCGAAAAACCTTCCGGGCTTTCGCTATTGTAAACAGTTAGTTTACCGTTCTCGACAACGACACGCTCGCCAGGAAAAGCAATCACGCGCTTGATGATGTACTCGTCCTTGATACCTTCTTCCGGCTCGCAATTCATCAAGCTACCAGAGCCGCCATTCGCAAACACGATCACTTGCCCGCGTTTTGGGACATAGGCGCGCTCATGCAAATGCGCCCAGCTAACCGGCACGCGGTTCACGATTACGCGATCGCTAGATTGCAAGGTATTTTCCATGCTGCCGCCAACCACGTTGTAGCTACGAAAAACAAAATTATTCAAAATAAAAGTGCCAAGCACGACCGCGCCAACAAAAGTCAAAAAGTTGAAAATATCTTTCAATGCTGGATATTTTTGCGCGAAAGTTAACTTAGCTTTTCCCTCATTGTTCATTCCTATATTTTAACATAAGTGGCGCTAAAATGCTGTCTGTGCTAAAATAGAACGAGTTATGGCAGACTATATTATGCTGCGAAAAGGGCGCAATATGCTCAGTGCTATGATGCATTTTGTGCTAAATATTAGCCTTGCGGTTATTTCGACCGCCCTAACGGTAGTTTCCGGTAGCTGGATTTTTGGCGTAATGCTAGTGCTGCTTTCAAAGTGGCGCGTTGTTGCGGTGCGCCCGCGCTATTGGTGGCTCAATATCAAAGCAAACCTGGTTGATTTCATTGTCGGTATTGCGCTCGTGATGCTAGTCTATTTGTCTGGCGGCGATGGCTTGACGGTCTGGCAGATTGTATTTACAGCCATCTATGCGTTCTGGCTCACGGTAATTAAGCCTGGCTCTAGCACGATTTCGACGGAAGTGCAGGCGATGTTTGCGATTTTCTTCGGCAACTATGCGCTCACGCTTTTGGCTTCATCGATCGATCCGATTACGAGCGTCCTGGTTGGTATGATCATTGGCTACGGCGCAAGTCGCCATGTCCTCGTCCAGAACGACGACCGTGATTTTACTTTCTCGACCTTTATCTTTGCTTTACTTTCGGCAGAATTGACTTGGATTCTATATCACTGGTCAATTGTGTATAGTCTCAATCTCGGCGACAAAGCCTTTGTAATTCCACAGCAGCCATTGCTCATCTCTTTAGCCTTCTTTGTATTTGCGCGCGGTTACAAATCGGCCGCTCGCCACGACGGCAAAATTCGCATCGACGATTTACTGATGCCGGCAATATTTTCAGCTTTGCTTATGATTGTGATGGTATTCTTTTATTCAGAGGCGAACTTCAACATTTAATAGTAAAGGAAAGGTTTTAAGAAATGGAGAGTGGG
Organism: uncultured Candidatus Saccharibacteria bacterium; assembly: GCA_946527885.1. Classification (GTDB taxonomy): domain Bacteria; phylum Patescibacteriota; class Saccharimonadia; order Saccharimonadales; family Saccharimonadaceae; genus UBA2834. The sequence continues at coordinate 38,428 of CAMMYO010000003.1, read as the reverse complement.
AATTCTTTTACATCAAGTAACAATCCGACACCAAGCTCGACTAGCAATGAAAGCTGGCGCAACAGTTCATATGTCGTAAACCGACAAACGAGTCAGACTACTCCGCCGCCAGCTGCGGCTAATGCTAATCCGTATGCGAACCCGCCAAGAACTCGCGGTAATGGTAATGCCGGCGCGATTATTGTTGCGGTATTTGCTCTAATTATTGGTGGATTGGGCCTGTTTTTGGCGCTCAGCTCGCGTTCGGGCGGTGAATCAACTACGCCTACAGCTTCGAACCCTAGCTCGGCTTCAAATAGTGGCTACTATTCCGGCAATGCAGTTGAATTCGAGCAGACTTCAATTGCGAACATTGTGCAAAAAGTTACGCCGGCGGTCGTTTCGATTATTTCCTCGACCGGCAGCAACAGCAATAGCCTGTGGAGCAAATTGAATAGTACGCAGTCGGCCGGTACGGGCATGATTGTAACGAAAGACGGCTACGTGATGACGAACAAGCACGTCATTTCTGGCGCGACCCATATCGAGATCATTACCGACGCTGGCGATACCTACAAGGACGTTGAAATCGTCGCAGAAGACCCACTAAACGATGTCGCATATCTTAAAATCAATGACTTGAACGAAGATTTGCCAACAGTCACGCTCGGCGATTCGAAGACGGTCGCAGTCGGCCAGCCACTTTTGGCGATTGGTAACGCACTTGGCGCATATCAAAACACTGTCACTCAGGGTATTTTGAGCGGTACTGGTCGCACGATTAATGCCGGCGATTCGAACGGTCAAAACGTCGAGAGCCTATCCGATATGCTTCAGACCGATGCAGCAATCAATCCAGGGAACTCTGGCGGTCCGCTCGTAAACGCGGCTGGCGATGTAATCGGCATTAACACTGCCGTTTCGGAAGACGCCAATGGTCTCGGCTTCGCAATTCCGATTTCTGCCACAAAGGGTATGCTCCAGAGTATCATCGATACCGGCTCTGCCAAGCGTGCGTATCTTGGCTTGTCTTACATTACTGTGACGCCAGAGGTAGCAAAGACAAATAACCTTTCGGTCAACTACGGCGCATATGTCGGTTACGAGAACGGTAGCTACGGTAGCGCTGTCAAATCCGACGGTCCTGCTGGTAAGGCCGGCATTCGCGATGGCGATATTTTGACGAAGGTTGGCGATGTCGAAATCGGTAAAGCTGGCTCGGTCGCGACACTGATCGGCGAGTATAAAGTAGGCGATACGGTTGAAATCACACTAGTTCGCGACGGTAAAGAAAAAGTTGTCACCGTCACGCTCGGATCACTTTAAAGCATTAAAATAAGCCGCTCCGAAGAGCGGCTTTTTGGGGTCCGTCGTAAATGTACCTTACTCGGATGCGTCTGTGTTGTTTTTGCGAAGTATGGAGAATGTAAAGAAAAAATTGACGATTTGTCCAATTTTAAAATTATGTCATACCATTCACGTTTGCGACACATTTTCCCGAAAAGACAAAACGTCAATTTTCTTTTGACAAACTACATACGCGAGCGAAAATGGCCAAAATCTTCACCCCTTGCGCTTCTCTATAAAATCTGCTATAATACCACGGTAATAAATTTAATGAATCAGCCCGCTTAACAACCGGGCGAAGGAGAAGGTAGAAGATGCCTGTACAAGCAGATATCAAGGAGCTTCTTGCTGCCGGTGCTCATTTTGGTCATAAGACCAGCCGCTGGCACCCAAAGATGGCTCCATACATTCATAGCAAGCGCCAGGGCGCTCATATTATCAACCTCGAGAAGACCGTCGAAGCTCTCGACGCCGCTCTTCCAGAAATCAGCAAATTGACCGCTAAGGGCAAGAAGGTCCTCTTCGTAGGTACCAAGAAGCAGCTCAAGGACGCTGTCAAGGAAACTGCTGAATCTGTCGACATGCCATATGTCACGGTTCGCTGGGTTGGTGGTATGCTTACCAACGTTGAAACTGTTACCAAGCAGATCCGCAAGCTTAAGGATCTCGAACGCCGCATGGCTTCCGGTGAACTTGAAAAGCGCTACAACAAGCTTGAGGTTCAGCGCTTCCAGGAAGAAATCGACATGCTCAACGAACGCTACGGCGGCATCAAGGACATGAGCGAGCAGCCAGCTGCAGTGATTGTCACTGATTTGATTCAGGACAAGAACGCCGTCAAGGAAGCTCAGACTCTCAACATTCCAGTATTTGCCATCTGTGATACGAATGTTGATCCAACTGGTATTGATTTCCCAATTCCGGCCAACGACGACGCTATTAAGGCTGTTAAATTGATTCTCGATTACTTCGCAGCTGCCGTCAAAGAAGGCAAAGCCAAAATCGCTAAGAACTAAAATTAAATAGGAGTTTTACAAAATGGCAAATATTAGCATTGAAGACATCAAGAAGCTCAAGGAACTTTCTGGCGTTGGTTTGACCGATGCAAAGAAAGCCCTCGTTGAAGCTGATGGTGACTTCGATAAAGCTCTCAAGGCTATGCGCGAAAAAGGCCTTACTAAGGCTGAAAAGCGCGGCGACCGCGAAACTCGCGAAGGTATCGTCGACGCCTACGTCCATGATGGCCGCATCGCTGCTATCGTAGAGCTCAACTGTGAGACTTCCTTCGTTGCTAAGACCGACGAATTCCAGGATCTCGCACACAAGATTGCTATGCAGGTTGCTAGCATGAACCCACAGTGGAACGTTTACGAAGATATTCCTCAGGATATCTACGACGAAGCCGTGAAGGAAGCTGAGGCCACCCTTACTGGCAAGGAGCCAGCCGACAAGAAGGAGGCTATCCTCAAATCTAAGGTTGCCAAGAAGTTCTCCGACCGCGTCTTGATGGCTCAGCCATACATCTTCGATGACAGCAAGACTGTTGCTGAATTCATCAAGGAATCCATTGCGAAGACTGGTGAAAACATCAACGTCAAGCAGTTCAAGCGCATCGAGCTTGGTGTTACTGAGTAATTAACGCTTTAAAAATCCGCCCCTTGCGAGGCGGATTTTTGTCGCTAGTTTTAAGCTTTAATTTTGAAGCAATACAGGCCAAGAATACCAGTGAAGATAACGGCGCTATAAAGGCTGAAGCGCTCAAATATTCCAACCTCTGCCACGTTCCAGGCGAAAACCGAGCCAATGAACATACACGCAAGTGCAGCCAAGGCGAGGGCGCCGAACTTCTTTTGTTTCTGTTTGAATGCACCGACCGCAATCATAATTAGCGAAACAATCGATAATAGCACTACGATTGGTGTTATTATGCCGTTGTGTACGTAAAGTTGGATTGTAGCGTTATCGTTAGAGTTGTAGTGTAGCGGAACAAAGGCATATCCGATTGCGGAGATGAAATTCATTACCGTAAACAGATAGACGCCGAGACGCAAAGATTTTTGTTTTTGATTCTTAATTATAATACAGGCCAGCACGCAGCAAAGGCAGGCGAAGATTTTGTAGCCAGTAACAAACGCATTCGCGATATACTCCGAATGCGCACCGATGGCTGTTAAATAGCTGACTGGATCATGAATCCAGTCGTAGCCTGGATAGTTTGCCGCGCCAACAATGTCGTGCAATAAGTAAAAAATAACTGCAACGATGCCGCTAAGGCATAGCCAGTTGATTAATTTTCGTTTCTTCATATCTTCATTTTAGCACCAAAAATCCACCCCATAAAAAAGGTGGATTTGTTCTTGTGACGACTTAATCTTCCCAGAACAGCTCGTCTAGGCTCGCGTCTAGCACCTTGCAAATCGCAATACAGAGCTTGATGCTTGGATTATAATCGCCTTTTTCGACCGCATTGATAGTCTGGCGCGATACGCCGACAGCTTTTGCTAGATCGTCTTGCGACATGTCTTTGCCGGCGCGCGCTGCTTTAATTTTCAAATTTTTCATCAGCTCGCCTTTGTGTCGATTACTTTTTTAATTGCAAGCTCGGAAAGCAAAATTACACACATGCCTCCGCAGATTAGATTAACAACGCCAGAACCGAGAACGCCATCAACAATAAAGCCGTCTTCTGCGCAAATTAGTGCTCCTATACCAAGATTGAAAAGCCCAATTAGCGCCATGAAAACAATAAACTTTGAAGCTTTAGTATTGATTCCAATGTATGCGTCTTTAAAAATCGCATAACTAAACTGTGTAATTACGCCTATGATCAGCAAGATGAAGTAGCTAGTAGAGCCCAATACGGCTAAGAATTCCATTTGCTCCAGCATCATGAAGATGGCACAGGCAATTAACATTGCGTAGAAACCGTATTTGAACGCATTGCCGCGGGCGCGTAGCTGGCGCTCGTCATACTTCGTGCATAGCTTTTTATCAGAGTTCATATGACGCATAGCGAACACAAGAATTGCAATTGCAATCGCAAAACCAAACATAAAACATGCAACTGATATTAGATCCATATTATTCCTTTTGTTAAACTTACTGTACTCATTGTATGTCCGACGCGTCAAAATGTCAAGCATATTTTACATTATGTCAATTTAATACTTTATAATTCCAAGAAAATAGCCCGCCGAAGCGGGCTGAGAAGTCGAGGATCATGCTGTCTGTAATTCCGGCTGAAGCGTATTCATAAAGTAGAATGTTTTGACTAATATCCATATCTCCGTCATCGGCATATCTGTGATTTTGACTCCGCAAGCAACTACATCGCTGTAGCGCTCATAGTCTGGATAAGTTGCCTTGACTGACGTGTCTTTACTGTCGCCGCTGAAGGTTCCTACGACTCGAAAGCTACCGCTTGCATCGCACTCAATGAAGGCGCCTTCGTCCGGATTCCGGTTAGTGCAATAGTATGGCGTCCCGTCATCGAATACTCCACGCGAACTCTCTCGGACTAGGCCTTTGTCCTGAAGCAGGGCGTCCAGATTGATAGTTTTATCGTCGACTGCATAATACTGCTCTGTATTTTCGCAGAATACGACATACTTTTCCTTCTGGCCGCCAGCTTTAATCGCATCGGCTGAAGCACATCGACAAGCGAAAGTGAACGCCATGATAGCTGTAAGGATATGGCACATATTCATAATAGCTCCTCTCTCCAAAGGGCGGATGGCTGCGAATCAGCCAGCATATAACACTATTATAGCATAAACGCTTTAGAAAGTCAATACGCCATCAAAAAATCCCCACCTTTCGATGGGGATTCGCAGACTAATTGTTAATTAGTTGGCAAGTTCTTGATCGCTAAGATTTGCGGCAATATCTGAAGCGAGGAAGCCGATTACGCCACCCAAAACTGGGAAGAGCACGTGTGTGACGACCATTGGCCAGAGCAAGCTCATCAATTCGCCAAAGTTTTCAGCGGTGCTTGGGAACAACTTGAGCATCATGCTGACTGCTGGGTTGAAGACAAAGCTAGTTTCGTTCAGATAGAAGAAGTTGTTATTGATAACAACTGCGAGCAACATAGCCATGAAGCTACCGGATGCAACGACGATTGCGAATGGCAAAGCCTTCTTTTTGTAGTTCAAAGCGCGTGCAAAGAAGAACGCAACGATGAAAGAGCCGAGCAATTCGACAAAGGTGAATGGCCAGAAGAAGCTGAAGCCTTCGGTCGTAGCCTTAACGTCATTAGCAATGGCGAGTGCTGGCAATGAAACGTTTGCTGGATCGATGTTGCCAGACTGTGTACCAACGTTATAGAAAGCGCTAATCAAAACATAGCCGAGCCAGGCGCCGACGATTTGCGCAATGATATATAGAACGCCACGAATAGCGGAAACGCGGCGAGTCGCCATCATGCCAGCGGTAATAACTGGGTTCAAATGGGCGCCAGAAAGTTTAAATACAGCAAGCGTGATTGCGGTGTATGCGAAAATCCAGTAAAGCGGATTGTAGAGACCGAGCGTCAAAGCGATAGTCGTGATAAGTGCGGTACCGATAATCTCGCCAATTAAAGCGCCGATGATTCTAGTATCTTTAAAAATAGTCAAAATATTCTCGCTTGCATCGAACTTGCGCGCAAACAATTTCTGCTTTTTTGCATCGCAGCCCTTTGAAGTGATTACGGTTACCTTATTTTCTTTTTTGGTTTTTTTGGCTTCGACAGCGTCGACGGTCTTTGCGGAAGAAGCGGCTTTCTTGCTCTTGGCAGGAGCGGACTTCTTCGCAGCTTTGGCTTTTGCGGTTGCCATGGAAATATTAACCTCCTGATTAGAAAATATATAACTTAAATATAGCACAATCTGTTACAATAGAGAAAGTTTTAACAACAAGGAGGAAAAGTGGGAGTATTAGTTCAAAACGACGAACAACGTTCAAGATTGCAGGATCGCATTTCGCAAGACTTGCGCGAAAAAATGGATTCGACATCAAAGCAAGAAGATGTTGATCTTGAAAAAGATTCGGAATTATTGAACCATACTCATCAAACTAGCCATGCTTCATGGTTCTGGGGCGTCCTTATCTTATTAGCAGCGCTCTCTCTTGTTGTGATTTTCTTCCTTAAGTAGTAATATTATAGGTATTATGTCGAGTAATGCCGAATCAAAAATCGCCGAGCTCAAGGCGCAGCTTAAACAGCTGAATATAGAGTATTCTAAAATCAAAGATATACCTGCTGAGCAACGCGCGGATTTTGGCAAGAAGCTAAACCTAGAGAAGCAGAAGCTCATGGCCGAGATTGCTGCCGCCGAAGAAGCGGCCGCCGAGGTCGATGTTGAGGCGCTCGATATTACGGCGCCGTGCGACATCAATGGCGAAATGCCGGAGTTTTTGGCCGCCGATAGTGGGAGCAAGCATCCGCTCATGACCGAGTTGGATCGCGTTGCCGATATCTATCGTTCGATGGGTTTTGATGTTGTCGAGTCGCGCCAGCTCGATGACGAGTTTCATATGTTCGATAGCTTGAACTTCGCACCGGGCCACCCCGCACGCGATAACTTTGATACTTTCCGCACCGAAGAGGGTTATATCCCGCCAGCTCACACTAGTACTATGCAGAATCGCGTTTTGCAACGCTTCAAATATAAACTCGATCAGGGCGAAAATATCGCTGTCGCAATCCCGGGCCGCGTTTATCGCAACGAGGATTTGGATGCTACGCATGAGCATACTTTCTATCAGTGTGAAGGTGTCTATGTTTCTAAAGATTGCACTTTGGGCAACATGCTTGGAATTTTGCGCGAATTCTTCGAGAAATATTATGGTCAAAAACTCAATATCGCAACTCAGCCAGGCTACTTCCCATTTACTGAGCCTTCGCTAGAGTTCAAGATTGAGAAGCCGGCTTGTATTGGCGGCAAAAAGGGCGACTTCCTTGAGATGCTCGGTTGTGGCATGATTCATCCGAATGTGCTCAAGCAGGCCGGAATCGACCCGACTAAATATCAAGGTTTTGCTTGGGGTGGCGGCATCGATCGTCTCGTTATGTTGCGCTATCAGCTTAGTGATGTCCGCTTCTTTGAATCTGCCAAACTTGATTTCTTGAAGGAGTTCTCATGCTAATTTCGCTAAATTGGATTAAAAAGTACGTCGATATCGATATCGACAATGATGAGCTTGTTAAATTGATTGGCTCTCGACTCGTTGAAGTGGAGGACGCAATTGATCAGACTCATAAATATGACAAAATTTACGCTGTCGAGGTTAAATATTGCGAAGCGATCGAAGGTACGCATCTTCACCTTTGCAAAATCGATGACGGCGGCCGCGCTGACAAAGTTGAGCGTGACGAAAATGGTTACGTGCAAGTCATGTGTGGCGCGCCAAATGTTCGCAAAGGTATGTTTGCGGCTTGGATTGCGCCGGGCGCGATTGTGCCGGCTAGCGTTCACGAGGACGCCCCGTTTGTTATTGGCATGCGCAAAATGCTCAAGAAGTACGATTCTTATGGCATGATGGCCGGCGCCGACGAGCTGGATTTGGGCGATGACCATACTGGCATCGTCGAGCTCAATCCTGCTACAACCAAGGCCGGCGACGATTTTGCGCAGCTTTTCGAACTAGATGACATTATTCTCGATATCGAAAACAAGTCGCTCACGCACCGCCCGGATACCTTCGGTATCATTGGTTTCGCGCGCGAGGTGGCTGGCATTCTTGGCAAGCCTTTCAAGACGCCAGATTGGTATTTGGCAACCAAGGCCAGTTTCGAAAATTCGAAAGATATCCAGGTCGATATTGAAATTTCCGACTCGCAACTTTGCCCGCGCTACGTTGCGCTCGTAATGGAACCTCATGGCAAGGCTGAGCATAAGTATTTGTCCTTTCGCGACACTTTACTTGCGCGTTCTGGTATGCGCCCAATCGATCCGATTGTTGATGCTTCGAACTATCTCATGCTGCTCAGCGGTCAGCCAACTCATACTTTCGATTATGATAAATTCATCGCAGTTGGTGGCACCAAAACGCCAAAGATTGGCGTTCGTCTAGCTAAGAAAGGTGAAAAACTTGTCCTTCTCGACGGTAAAGAAGTTGAGCTGGTTGAGAGTGATATTGTTATCGCAAGCAACGATACTCCTGTTGCGCTCGCTGGCGCCATGGGCGGTAAAGACACCGAAATCGACGAGAATACTAAGCGCGTCATAGTTGAGTCTGCTACCTTTAGCTTGTTTAATTTGCGCAAAACTCAGATGAATCACGGTATTTTCTCGGAAGCTATTACGCGCTTTACGAAAGGCCAGCCGTCAGCGCAGACCTTGCCGGTCGCGCTCGAGTTTGCGAACGAGGTGGACGGCCTGATGCGCCCAGTCGCGGTTTTCGATAGTCAAAAAACTGCTCCAAAAGCTGAAAAAGTTACAGTTTCGGTCGCGCGCATTAATGGCTTGCTTGGTACGAATTATTCAATCGACGAAATCGTAAAGACTCTGCAAAATGTTGAGTTTACTGTCGAGCAAAAGGACGATTCTATCGTCTGTACCGCTCCGCAATGGCGCACCGATATTCATATTGCTGAAGATATCATCGAAGAAATCGGCCGCTTGAACGGCTACGATAATATTTCGCCGATTCTACCGCTTCACGGCACGGCCGACGCTGATCCTTGCTTTGCGCTCCGCCGCCACATTCGTGATTTTGCTGCTTCGCGTGGCGCCAACGAAGTGCTTACTTATTCGTTCGTTCATGGTGACCTTATGCGCAAGGTTGGTCAAAATCCAGATAATGCCTATCGCATCGTGAACTCAATTTCGCCAGATTTGCAGTATATTCGCCAGACGATTGTTCCGTCTTTGCTCGATAAATCCTACGCCAACATGCGCGGTGGTTACGAAAAGTTCGCACTATTCGAAATGAACCAAACCTATCCACGCACGAATGGCCTCGACGAGCAAAACGTTCCAAACGGCTCGCATAGTCTAGCACTCATTTGCGTTGGTAAGGGCGGTAGTAATTACTATCTCGCCAAGAAGTATCTCGAGCAACTACTTGCTTCGCTCGGTATTGAGTTCGAGATTGCGCCGTTTGTTGCCGTAGCGGACAAGACTAACGCCTACTATGAGCCAAAGCGCTCTGCTTCAATCATAGTTGACGGTGTTCGCATTGGCGACTTGGGCGAATTGAAAGCTAAAGTTGCGCGCGAATTCAAGCTACCACTCAACACTGCGGCTTTCGAGCTCGATCTTGGTCGTGTTCTAGAATCGCAGCAGGCCGTCACGCGCAAAAATTTCCGCATTAGCCAATATCCGTTCGTAATGCGTGATATTACGCTCGAGTTACCAATTGAGCGCCCTTATGGCGAAATCGAGCAGCAGCTCCGCGCCACGCTCGAGGCGGAACAGCTGATTTATCGCCTCAAGGCTACCTCGATCTTCCGCGCTGAAGGCGAAACTCAGAAAAAGATTAGTTTCCACATTGAATTCTCGCATCCAGATAGAACACTAGCAAAAACCGAAATTCAAGTTATAATGGAAAAGTTAGAACAGGTAAAATAACGGTGGGGACGGAGGTATATGATTAAGAACGAAGAGCGCAAAACGACAGTCGGTCAGCGCATAGTTATCGGCGTAATTGCTCTATTTATGCTCGCGGCAACTTTCATGCTTTACGCGACAATGGTTTTGAATTTTAATAATCAAAGCGCAAAGAACGCTGAGCTTGAGGCGAAAGAGCAGCGCTTGCAAGAAGTTTACGCAGAATATACGGCACAGGTTCAGGCTCAAGCCGCCGAATTGTCGACAAAATATTTCGACGAATTCAATTCTTATCGCCCGCGCGTTGTTGCGTACAACGGTGCTGATGCTCAATCTGAATTGACTTGGACTGACCTCAAGGAAGGTGAAGGCGCTGAAGTAACAGATTCGAGCTTCGTCGATTATGCAGCATACTATGTTGGTTGGTTGCAAGGCGGTACGGTCTTCGATTCGTCATTCAATGACGCAAACGACCCGACTTCATTGAAGGCTCCACTAGACGGCACGCAAGATATGATTCAGGGCTGGCTCGATGGTATTGTTGGTATGAAGATTGGCGGCGTTCGCGAAATCACGATTCCTTCCACGCTCGGCTATGGCGACAACGAACAGGGCAATATCCCAGCCGGCAGTCCGCTCAAGTTTATTGTGATGCTTATCGACCCGGTTCCAGAGGTAGAAGCATCGCAAGAGCTCACCGATCTCTATACTGAAGTCTACGGCGCAGAATAGGATTCAAATAAAGTCAATAAGCTTATGCTCTATTGACTTTTTTGATATTGTGTGATATAATAAAGGCATAGCGTGTCTCTTTAGGCGCTAGGTACATTCAAAGGCAATTGCAAAGTTCTCTTTGTAGAGTCTGCGTTCCTGCTTGTCGACTTAGATAGATCGGCGGAAATGCAGACTCTAATGTCTGTAAAGATCTAACCATCCACCTACAGATATAAAAGGAGAGAACGAAAATGAACGCTTACGATTACAATTTCACCCACGAGCTAGACAGCTATGCTGTCTCCACTGCGGTTATCGTTGCCGCAATCATCACGGTGGCTGCTGCCATCATCTATGGTGTCTTCAGTACGCGGATTGTTGCCGGACACAGAGAAATTAGACATCTCGGCGACCTGAAGCCCAATCTGAAGAAAAAGCGCTGGATGGAGAATTATGCCGGTTATCGCGAAAGTGGTGACGGCGACTATGCAATTCTTTTCAGCTCGACCACGACCGATGGCTTTATGGCTAGTGTACTCACGCTTGGCCTGGTGGCGATCGTTGTGAAGGAACACTTCTTGGGAATCTACCAGCTGGCAATGAACATTGATGGCACTTACCTGGCTGACTTCAATGGACTGGTTCTTGCCGTGTTTGCAATCATGCTCGCTGGTGCGATTTGGTGGACTATGCTTTATAGCTCCATGCATGTTGTTCAGATTCTTGAAGCTATTCGGCTGACGGCATCGATCCGTAAAACTGGCGAGTTTCCTTACTATATTCAGCGTCGTTCGGCTTACTTCTTTGTTCAGTGTATGAAGTATGGTACGAAGACCGAGTATGTCAGAAAGCGTCGCCGTGCGACTGTTGTCGCAAAGTCTAACCACACGGTTGCGGCTAGTCTTAGTCCCGAAGAGCGCTATCGCGCTAGTATGCAAGGCTATTACGTTAAGCATCCGCCCGTGATTAAGTCTAAGAAGCACATCACTATGACGCGATGCTCGCGAATTTCCTAATCAAATGCAATTGCTTTCGTCGAACCCCCGCCCCGCGGGGGCTTTTCTTTTGCTGCTAAGTTAAATCCTTATGCTTTGCGATTTTCGAAAATTATGGCATACTAACGGAGTACGGCAATAACGTACTGAACCTTAACGTTACGCAAAAATCTGGATATGGAAAGGATGATTAACATGTCAGAAGTATCCCCGACCACAAAGGACCTCGCTCTGCTTCTGCAACTGATGGGCGAATTCCGCCGAGAATGCATCAGATTGCAAAAAGACCTTGATGGATGGAAGTGCAATGTCGCACACCTTCCGAGCAACAGGTACGACAGAAACCTCTGGGGCGCATTGTTGAGAACATTTCAGGAATTGGCCGTTGACTATACCAATGGGGCTATTGCTGATGTGGGTATCAATACCTTCGATACAGTAAAGGTTCTCTGTCGAGACCTGTCCAGCGTTACCAATCAGGCGAATGTTGATATTCAGATCGCAGTCGCGGAGGCACTTAAGCTCGACTTGAGAGAGCGCTTTTTCTGGAGTGGTCTTACCTGGAGCAAAAACCGGAAGTCCATTTCGTTCGACGATCTCGCACTGATCCCTGAAGCTCTGATTTGCGGCATGACTGTAGCTCTCTCGCTGTTGAACCCAACAATCGTCATTGACGCTATTAGAACTAACGACAAGTATATTGGTGACGGGCATGTCTCAGGCCTCATCTTGCGCACCGCGCAAGCCGCGAGCCGGCTGAGGGAATTCAAGTTCGAGCTCGGTTCCTATGAATCGGCGAGAATTAGCTCGCGCGAAAACGAAATGCCGGCGTTCGGAGCATTCTTGCAATACCCGAATTCGTCGCCGTTGGCCGAGTCGTATCAGGAGCTGAAATCCTTCTGCGAGAGTGAAGGTGGCACTACAGCGACGCGCCTCCTTTGCTGCGGAGAAAAGCTCTCTTTTCCTGAATCTGAAGACGCCGAAGGTCTCGCTGCGGCAGCCGAAGAAACAATTAACTGCATCTACGACAGCTTCATTCGTTTTCTCGCCGTAGGGAACAGCGAAGATAAGTTCTTCTTGGCTCTGCGGAATCAGATTATCGAAGCGGAAAAAACTGCGTAACCCAACCCCCGGTCAGAAATGGCCGGGGATTTTCTTTGCGCGAAACATGCTAAGATAAGAACATGGAGCAGTCATTTTTCTTTTACGACTTGGAAACATCTGGATTGAGCCCGCGCGAGGATCGTCTAATGCAGTTTGCGGGATGGCGTACAAATCTTGAGCTGGAGCCGATTTCCGACCCGGTCAATATTCTAGTGAAACTTTCGGAAGATACTTTACCGAGTCCGCAGGCAATTATGGTGACGAAAATCACGCCGCAGTCTACTTTGATGGATGGTCTGACCGAGGCGGAATTTTGCAAATATGTTGATGAAGAAATCTTTACGCCCGGCACGATTGCGGTCGGCTATAATTCCGTTCGTTTCGATGATGAATTTATGCGACACACTTTTTGGCGCAATTTTTATGATCCCTATGAGTGGCAATGGAAAGATGGTCGTAGTCGATGGGATTTGCTTGACGTTGTGAGGATGACGCGCGCTTTGCGCCCAGAAGGGATTAATTGGCCAGTTACGCCGGAGGGTAAGGCGACTAACCGCCTCGAGCTCATGACGAAAGAAAACAGCATCTCGCACGAGCATGCGCACGACGCCTTGTCTGATGTGGAAGCTTTGATATCTGTGACTCGCTTGATTAGAGAAAAACAACCGCAACTATACAATTATTTGCTAAAAATGCGCGACAAGCGAGCGGTCCAGCAGTTGGTTAATCTCGACAGGCCAGTGCCTTTTGTTTACTCCTGTGGCAAATATTCTTCTGAGTTTAATAAAACTTCGGTCGCGTTTCCAATCGCACCTACGCAGAGTGGCGTTTTGGTTTTTGATTTGCGCTATAATCTCGAGGAGCTGTTGGCGGATAAAGACGCGAAGTTCTATCCAGTCGTAAAGGAGCTGAAATATAATCATTGTCCGGCCGTGGCGCCGCTTGGCGTGTTGGCGCAGGGTGATGGTTGGAGTAAAATCAAACTCGACCAAGCGACCGTCGAGCAGAATCTTGCTATTTTGCAGAAGCATCCAGATTTTGCGGAACGTATGCGCGACGAACATGAATCTCGCCCAGAATTTCCACCTGCAGTTGATGTGGAGTCGGCGCTGTATGATGGATTTTTGGACCAGCCCGACCGCACGATTTGCTTGGCTGTCCGCCGGGCGAATGCGAATAAATTGGCGGATTTTCATCCAGATTTTCAAGACAAACGATTGCCGGAGCTTCTGTTACACTACAAGGCGCGCAATTATGAACAATCACTCACTGAATCCGAACGCGCGGAATGGGAAAAATATCGTATGAGCCGCATTAAGGCGCGTCAAAATAGCTACATCAAAGCGATTCAAGAGCTGGCGGCCAATGGTGGCGACTCGTATGTTTTGGAAGAGCTTCAGCTGTGGTATCAGTCGCTCATGCCGTATTAAGCTTATGTTTTAAAAACTCATTTTTGCTCGGTATAATAATCTTATGGAATGGCTGGCAGGACTCAATGCGTTACGTTTCTTTGCGATTATTTTGGTTGTTGTCTACCATCTATTCCGTGATATTCTGCCGGGCGGCTTTATCGCGGTAGAAATCTTTTTTGCAATTTCTGGCTTTCTGATTTTTTCGAAACTCATCACGGAGTACGAGACGCGCGATAAGATTCAGATTTGGAAATATCTGAAACGACGCCTGACACGCATTTATCCTTCGCTATTTGCCTGTATCGCGTTTACGATTTTGCTAAGTTACTTTTTGCATCCTGACTTGATTGTTGGAATGCCGCTGGATGCGCTGGCTGCCGGCACCTTTTCGACGAATATTATCGAGCTGTTGCAGGGCGGGGCGTACGAAGAAACCTTTACGCCGAATTTATTTGAGCAGACTTGGTTTTTGGGTTTAGAGATTCAACTTTGTGTGATTGCGCCATTTGCGGTGCTGCTCTTTTCTAATCTCGCGCGAAAACGCAAATATGCCGTTCGAGCTCTTGGTATCGGTTTGCTAGCATGTGCGATGCTGTCTGGAGTTTTGATGGCGCTTTATGGTGGCGCATTTGGCCAAGCGGATCGCGCGTATTTCGCGCCCGATACGCACTTGATGGCGTTTTTCTTGGGCGGCGCCTATGCGGTGTTTAATTTTATGATGCCGCGCACTCCGCGTACGCCGAAAGCCGCTCCAGCCATCGGTTTGATTTTGAGTTTAACGACGATTACGATTTTGGCTTCAAAGGTAAACTATTCCGACGCAGTGAGCTTCTATTTCGTGATGCCGTTTACGAGCTTTCTGACTATCGTGATGTTGGCTTGCATTATCAAGCTGCAGCGTAATCGCCACTCGCGTCGCAAAAAGAGTCGGCTATTGCAAATGGCTGATTATATTGGATCGCTTTCGTTTGGTATTTATCTGTTTCATTGGCCGCTATATCTCGTCTTGCCACACATGCTGCCAGAATCGTCGCCAGAATGCTTGGCGCCGCTTCTTTGTATTGCGCTCAGTATTTTGTTGACGATATTAGTGAAGCGCATTTTTGCGCCATCGATGCGCCGCGCGAAAGATATAATTTTGCCAAAAACTTCGAGCGAAAATTTCAAGCATCAGGTCCTGATTTGGAGCTCGCGTGCACTTGTCCTGCTCGCGATTTCGGTGCCTTGCGCATTTTTGCTATATCGTGCGCCGGAAGAATCTAGTATTACGCAACAGCTAAATACGGCCAAGATCGAGGAGTCACAAATTGCGACTGCGCCAGATTACATTTCGTATCGAAGTCTGTTTTCAGAAACAGAGCGTATTGTGACGCGCGAGTTTGAATTGGCGACCGACTCGACTAGCAATGTTGTCGAGCGCCCGTACTTGGCGGCGCTTAATCCAGACTCGGCAAAAGTGCTCGTAATTGGAGATTCGGTAACTTTGGGTGCAAAAGATGAAATCGAACATACGATCGAGTTGTCTTATGTTGATGCAAGGGAATCGCGTGGCATCGAATCTGCCTCGCGTTTACTGTCGGAATATTCGACGCAAGGGCGTTTGCCTGACGTGATTGTTATAAGCCTGGCGACCAATGAGCGCACGATGTCTGACGCAATTTTCGAAGGAATTCTGAATGCGGGCGGTTCGGATAAAAAATACATTTTCGTGACCGGTTATGCCGGGCCGCAACAACCGCGCGAAACACAAAATGCTGCCATCAAACATTTTGCTGAAACGCACGATAATGTTTTTGTCGCCGACTGGTGGACCGTTTCACATGCTGACTGGTCGCTCATGTATGCGGACCATATTCACCTAAATCCGCAAGGGCGAGCCGTGTATGCGGATTTACTCAAAAGCGTAATCGATCGGAGTGTAAGATGAAGCGAAAGTTTTGCATCTTTCTATTGATTTTGCTAGTGGCCGTAGGTGCAGGTGCGGAGGTTTTCTATCTGCGCCAAGCAAATATTACGCACCAACGCGAAATGTCGACCGAGGCGGTAAATGAGCTGATTGTGCAAATTGGTATAGCGGATAGTGCGATGCGCGGCGGCGATCAGGCGCGTTTCGAACGAGCGCGACAGGATTTTGGTGTTCAGTATTCCGCTCTGCGAAACAATCGATATTTCAATAAGCATCAAGCCGAGCTAATGGCGCGCATTGATAATTATGCCAATGCACTCAATAGCCAACAAGCGGATGAACTGCGAGATATTAACATTGCGGCGCGCACTTTGCTTTTCGAGATGCGTGAGTTTAAAATTACAGATATTAACTATGCTGATTTGGAAAAACTCGACCGCGACATGTTGAGTTATAATGAAGCGCTCGAAAAACTCTCGCTAGAGCAAACTAAAGGCTTGCGCAGCGAATATCTTGAGGCTATCACTAGCATTCGCCGTACGGTTAATGAATTGATGGTCTGTGTTAATGTTTGTACTGAGCAGAGCTATGCTGAAAAACGCGCGGCTTTTGATTCTGATCTTTCGAAATATAGTGAGCAGCTCGAAACGATTAATGCTTCATTCGTTGAATATTTCGGCGCAAGCGAGTTGCTACATGCTCTCGATGATTATATCGAAAACTCTTGATTTATATTGCATTTATGCTTATACTAAAAGTATAAAAGGTCAAAATAAAAATACACTAACATAAACATCGTTAGTTCCGTGAGGTGCTATGTTTGCAAGAGTTCGAAAATCTGCACTCCTTAGGGCTATCGCAGGCAGCTGCTTGATAGTTAGTGTTTTGACCCTTGCTGTTCTCTTGATTTTCCATCCAAACTCTATGGCTTTAGGCGATGAAGAATCGATCGAGCAATCATATGAGCTTACCTATCGTTATGAATTTACAGATTCTTCCGTCATGCGCGTCGGTTATAACGATATGGATTTGACTGCGGATGCTACTTTTGACGCCGATCAAAATCAGATTACAATAATCGATCCAATCCCAGAAGGTTATCGTTATGCCAGTGCGCGAACGCTTGAGCCGGAATGTCCAGAAAATTCGGTTGATTGCGAGAATATTACCGCATGGCACAATATCCAGTCGGAAACCAATAACAGGATAGTCGCTAAGAATCTGTGTGCGGATTGCTCGATTTCTGTCGAAGTCACTTTGAAGCAGACGGCCGAGCTTTCCTATAGAGTCATTAACCTCGATGCATTCGCTGGCTACTATGATCCGATTATGGTGCCAGAGTCAAAGTCTTACGACGTTGGCGATACTATTACGGTCGCGCCAGCAATCCCGACTAATAACTCGAATATTGCCTTTTATGGCTGGTTCGATGCGGAGGGGAACGCGGCTGGGGATTCAATCGAAATACCGGAAGGCGGAGTTGAGCTGACCGGATATTTTGCAAATGCGACAAACTCGAAAACGCTGACCTGGAACTGGCCGAGCGGGTGTGCGCAAAGCGAAGACGTAACGACGGAACAAGTATATGTGGCAACACCAATTGACCTCAGCTATGGCGTGGGGCGAATTTGCGTTATTGACGGTGTTTACAAGCGTATCTCTGGATGGACTACTCCGTCGGGGAATTACGCTTACAACTACTACGACACCAACCATCGCTACCTATCGATGCCGAACTTTAATTTGACCTTGAGTCCGGCTCTTGAAACTATGCCGCAGCATACGGTTAGTTATGCGCTCAAAACAAATCTCGCGCCGGAAGGTTACACCTTGCCGACTACTGCGCAATATTACGAAACTCAGCCAGTAAGTCTGGAGCCAGTACCGACCGCACCGGAAGGCTGGCGTTTCCTTGGCTGGTATCATGACGACAATTTTGAAATGTCGACCGAAGATATCGTAATTGAAGGCGAGTGGGAGCGCTACAATGGTGAGTTTGCTCCAACGGTAGATATCGAGCTTGCAAATCACGACGATCCGACCGAGGCATATCTCTTTGCGGAAACAGTAGAATTTACGGTGACGGTTACGAATGAGCAGAACTTCGCCATTAATAACGTAGTGATTCAGCACAATTTCGACGGCATGACGATGAACTTGACGAATGGACAGACCCCGATCGGCACCGACCGCATCCAGATTGATTCGATTCCTGCAAATAGCTCTGCGACTATCAATTTGTCATGGCAAAACGAGTACGATTCTTCTGATAATTATTCCGTGACGGTCAATCTGGAATCTGCCGAGCCGAGCGAAGATTATTACTTCCTAGCGGAGCCGCATTCGCAGGATAGCGTCGATTTTCGCACTCTGAGTACCGAAGATACGCCATACACTTTCCTTGGCACGAGCACGCCAGGTAAGAGTAACGCAGTTGTCAAGACAGTCACTACTTCCGTCTCGGCAGTCATCGCTTTTGCAGCTATCTTGTTCGCGCTTCGCCGTCGCACGAATCCGGTTGTGCGTTTCGCGCTAGTCGGTGTGGTTGCGTTCTGTATGACTTTTGCGGCCGCCAATCTGTTGCAGGGTGATTTTGATGGTTATGCCGAGGATGAAGTGCTAGCAGAAGACGTAGCACTCGCTTCTACTACTGATGGTATCGATTGGCAAATCGATAGTACATACATTCCTCGCAGCTCAAGTCGTGCAGCTTTGCAATTGGATCTTTCTAGCAAGGCAATTTATACCGATGCGAGCGAAGATGTTGTATTTGTTATTGATAGCTCGGATTCTTATACGAAGGATTCTTGGGAGACGCTCAAGACGTCTGTGGTCGAATCGGCGCAGCGAATTATTAATAACGATGGCCGCGTTGCATTGATTGATTTCAACGAAGAAGCGCGCACTGACCTATCCTTTACTTCGAACCTTGAAACGTTCAAGATTAAGCTTGGCGGAATCGCTCGTCATCATAGCGCAAACTATAGTAATGCGTATGCCGAGCTTTTGACTTTGATCAATAACAACGATTCTTCAAATCTAAAGGCGGTCTTTATTACTGATGGCTATAATACGGACGAGAGTGGAGCGGAAAAATCGCTTTACGCTAAGATTAAAGCACAAAAACCGAATGCGCAAATCTTTGCCGTTCAGTATGAGATGGGCATGATGGCGCCAGTAGCGGTAGCCGAAATTAGTGATGCACAATATGCGGCCAACGCCGAGAATCTAGCTGAGACGCTAGAGGACATCGTGCGCAATCGTCGTAGCTTTGACAATTTTGAAATCCGCGTTCGCGTTGCCGAAGGAGTAGAAGTGAAGGGCGATTACGCTCGCAATGGTAAAGACTTAGTTATTCCGTTCGCGGCGAGCTATGTATCTGGCGAAACGCGCGCAATTACGCTTGAATTGATCGGCGACAAGCTGTCCGAAGATGCTATTGAGCAGATCTCGGTTACGGCCGAACTAGACAATTATCGCGAAGATATTGTTTCGTCGGCTCGTCCGCAAGCGCCGCAATTCCTTCTCGAAGATGTTACACTAGATACAGATGAAGAAGATAATATTTCCCGAAGCAAATAACGAATATATCAAAATCGCCACCGCGCAACTAGCCGAAGCGAAAACTTGTGAACCGATTGTTGAAGAGCTGTCATTGCTTGAAGCTTGCGCGCGCGTCGTAGATGGCTCTGCCGATGCGCTATTGGCTGGAATTGACTATTCTTCGCGCGATGTGATTTTGTCGGCGCGCGATGGCCTTGGTGTGGCGGAACCGGTTTTTGCCGAGAAACCACTGTTCTCGAGCTTGTTCGTAGCAAAATTTCCAGATGGTCGCCAGTTAATTTTGGGCGACGGTGCGACTTGCAAGCATCCGGACGCGCAACAGTTGGCTGAAATCGTTCGTCTAATTTCTGAGGCGGCAGCTAAAATTCTTCCTGAAACTCCGCGCATTGCTATGTTGTCATTCTCGACTGCTGGTTCCGGCGGTCGCGACGAGACGATGGATAATGCTCGTACGACAATCTCTTTAATTCGTGAGCGCTACCCAGGCATTTTGATTGATGGCGAAATGCAACTAGACGCTGCAGTCAACCCGCGAATCGCGGCGAAGAAAATGCCAGATTCGCCAGTCGCCGGCCAGGCGAATGTTTTGATTGCTCCAGACATAAACGCGGGCAACATTTTGTATAAGTCGCTCGAGCAATTCGCTGGCGCGCAAGTAGCTGGTCCGATTCTACTTGGCTTCAAACATCCGGTTTCGGATTTGTCGCGCGGCTCGACTGCCGAAGATGTCGTATTTACGGCGGAATGTCTCGCGAAATTATTCTAAAAACGCGGCACGCAAAAATACTCCAGATTTATCTGGAGTATTTTTTATTTCTTAGTAGCTTTTACTGTCTTTTCGTTCAACTCTTCGAGTCGCTCTCGCATGTCGCGCAAGGCATTCATGTAGTAAAGGAACGCATCGTATGGTGAATCGTAAGGCGAGAAGTATGCGTGGACGTCGCCATCATTGAAGTACTTTGTGCACATATAGTACGGATGGTCGGAAGTCTGCAAGCGGCGCCAATCGTCAATTAATTTTTGCTTACCGCTCTTTAGAACCTCGTCCTTGAGGCCATAAACCGCATTCATAGCTTCATGCTGCATTGAATTGCCGAGCCATGCACTTAAATCGCGCTCAGTGTCTGCCCATGTAACGGTCCATGGCATCGAAATTTCGCCAGCCGGTTCGGCGCTATCGCAGGCCTCGGAAACGGTCAAGAAGTTATTATCTTTGTCGCGATCCCAGCGGTAAACTAGGTGTTCGAAGAATTCAAAGATACCAGTGTCTTCCCAAATGTTTTCACCGAAAGTCTCGAAGTCCATGAAAAGATTAATTAGCGGACCGCGCAAAGTTGCGGCTTCGAGCCACTGGATATATTTGTCGACCGTAAGCGGCCATTCTTTCCAGTGTTTGTCAGAGAAACGGAACGCGACGTCATCGGAAAGGCGATAATTTTTCATCAAAAGCTTGATGTTCTTGCAGCCTTCTGGGCGATAAACGAAATTCGGACTGCGCCATTCAAGAATCTTATCCCAGCCTTCAGCCAAGATACCCTTCATTCCGAAACCGTCAGCCCACTTAGCTAGATCATCGTTGTAGCTTAGCTCGGTATTGCGAAAAACATGCGTTTCGACGCCAAATAATTCGCGGATTTTATCCTGATGCTTAACGACTTGCGCCTCAAACTCTTCGCGATCATAGAAAAACGCAAGTGAATGGTAATAAGTCTCGGCGACAATTTCAACGCGACCAGATTTTACGAGGCGTTGCAATGTTTCGATGACATCTGGCGCCCATTCTTCGGCCTGCTCAATGAAAGTGCCGGTAATCGACAAAGAAAACTTAAAGCCCGCGTAGGTATTGATGCATTTTTCTAGGCGAGCCAACATTGGGCGATAGGATTTTTCGGCTACTTTCTTGAAAATGCGCTCGTTGTTGGTGCCGGCGTACCAATCTTTCTCCGTCCAGTAATCGTGATCGTGGCCAACCGCAAAGATATTATAATGCTTCAACCGATACGGCTGATGCATATGCAAATACAGAACGATTGACCTCATCTTAGTATTACCTCTTTATTAAAAACTATTTCGTTTATTTTTCTTAACTTCATCATACACTTGCACGCACTTTTTCGCAACGTCGTCCCAAGAGATACGACCATACTCACGCTTGATGCCGTCGCGCAATGTTTCGGTTAGGGCAGGGCTTTCAGCAATGTTGACTAGAGCGCCTGCGAGCTTGTCTTCATCCCAATAATCGTAACGTACGATCGAGCGCAAAACTTCTCCTACGCCAGACTGTTTTGTGATGACTAGTGCATTGCCGTGATGTGCTGCTTCGAGAGCGGTTAGACCGAATGGCTCAGAGATTGATGACATTACGAACACGTCGGATACGCTGTAGATGTCGCGTAGCTGTTTGCCGCGAATAAAGCCAGTAAAGATCACGTTCTTTGAAATACCCAAATCGGCAGACATACGCATGAGGGTTTCTTTTTGCTCGCCATCACCAGCGAAGAGGAAAATCATTTTTGGATGCATGCTGATTGCGCGGGCGGCAGCTCTCATCATGTGATAAAGGCCTTTTTGTAGAGTAAAGCGACCGACCGTCGAAACAATCGTGTAGCCTTTCTTCTTCATGTTCTCGAGATACTGGTAGTTTGTCTTGTCGTAGAAATAATCATCGTTCGGAGCTTCGAAGCCATTGTAGGCCACATCGATTTTATCGCCCGGAATCTTATAGCGCTCCATTATGATATTCTTGGTCGCTTGGCTAACTGCGATAATTCTATCGGCCCAAACAAGACCTTGATATTCGATTTCGTGAATCAATGGATTGCCGCCATTCGCGCCGCCGCGATCGAACTCGGTTGCGTGAACATGCGCAACTAATGGAATGCCAAAGTTCTTCTTTGCCAAAATACCTGCTTCGTAAGTCAACCAGTCGTGAGCATGAACCAAATCTGGCTTGAACTCCATCAAATAGCGCTCGACGAACTCGCAATAAGTATGCTGCACGTCGC
The DNA here is from genome assembly GCA_946527885.1 of uncultured Candidatus Saccharibacteria bacterium. GTDB lineage: Bacteria > Patescibacteriota > Saccharimonadia > Saccharimonadales > Saccharimonadaceae > UBA2834. Next base: position 15,868 of record CAMMYO010000003.1, on the reverse strand, counting down.
GAATTGACATTGTAGTCTTGGTTTCTTTGTGTTCGAACAGCTTTTCTTCAATTCGTTTCGACTCGTAGGCGCCGCCACCGTAGCGGAAAAGCGGGTCGATTTTTAGCGCAGAAAGTACGCGCATATGAGACAGATGATGCTCGGCTTCGTAAGGCACGACAAAATCAATGTCCGCACCCATTTTCGCCAAGGACTTCGAAAGATGTAAACAAGCTACCCCAAGGCCGCCGCTGTTGTGAGGGGGGAGCTCCCAGCCTAGCATCAAAATTTTCATCTATATTTAGTATAGCACGCATCGCCCCAAGCGCAAGCATAATAAACAGATAAAAAATGTGCTACACTAATAAAAAAGAGGATGTGTTATGTCAGAAGATGGAGTTTTTGATCGAGCAAAAAAAGATGATTTAGAAAATGCAAATGATTTGCATATTCGCTGGTATCATATTGTGGCGACTGTGGTTGTGGCTGCCCTGATGATCACGGCATTTGTGGTATTTTTCCGACGTTTTAACCCGTCGTTGGTGGGTAGTGAGCAGACTCTGCAGATCGCTGCACATTGCGACGGCGCGCAGGGTGAAAACCGCTATTTTGGTGTGGCGGAAAAGGACTTGTTTGTTGCTGACGAATCGGGCAATGTAAGCAAGACCACGAATCGCGACGAGGCTTTGCTCGAGGTGCTAGCGCTTGAAGGTTCGCAGGTCAAAGTAAATGTCAAAAACGACGACGAATGGGTTTATAAATATTTCCACTACGGCGCAACCGAATCGGAAACCGTGCGAGAAACCGAGAGCTGCAAACTAGTGCTCGACTACGTATTTAGTCGGTAATTTCTTCGCTTTCATCAAGCGCGTCTTTGTGCTTTTCGGCGTATTCTTCGAGCAGCTCGCCGACCTTTGCGGTCCTATCGGTAAATTCGTTATAGTATGATTCGTCGTCGAAGGAGATGGATTCGCCTTCGATGCTCCAGTGCGCGCGGTTTTCACTCAAATAGTTTAAGGCATCGTCGTAAATTGCGGCCGCTTGTTCTATGGCGTCCAAGACGTCGTCGTAGATTTCTTCGAGCGCTTCATTTTCTTCGCTGTAAAAGGTGTATTCGAGGTAAAGTTTACGCTCGTCGTCGCCGAGAATACTTTCGTCGACGTAGCTCAATGCGCCGCTCTCGCTAAAAAACTTATCGCGCGCCGCACGCTTTTCAGCAATAACTTTATTCGCCTCCGCAAGAATAGCATGCCCGTTGCTCAGGTTTTCGTCATCGTTGGCCAGCGTTAAGCTGTCGACTGCCGTCATGATTCCTTCGGGGCCGAGCATCCAGGTCAAGTCATTAATCTCTTCGGTAGTTTCGCGAGTGTATGCTTTGACGCCCTGTTCCATTGCGGCGTAAACTGAATCTTTACTCTTGGTGCGATTAAGGATTTCCTGGAATTCTGTATCGTCGTCTTTTTCGCTCGCTTCCGAAAGAGCGGTCATCTCCTTATTAAAAATCAAAACTTTACTCATGTCGCGCCAGGTCAGAATACCGAAAACCGTTGTTAAAATTACAACAATAACCAAGGTGCACACGAGTGCCTTTTTCCAGAACGGCACTTTATACAAGCGCCAGAAAATTTTAGAGCGCAAACTGCGAGTTGTAGAGTTCGGCATAGAAACCGCCTTTCTTCATTAATTCCTTGTGATTGCCGCTCTCGACAATATCACCCTCGTTCATAACGAGAATCAAGTCGGCATTACGAATCGTACTGAGGCGGTGCGCAATAATGAACGAAGTGCGACCTTCCATCAACTTATCCATTGCGGACTGCACTAATTCCTCGGTGCGCGTATCGACGTTCGAAGTTGCCTCATCAAGAATAAGGAACGGCGCATCTTCTACCATACCGCGCGCAATCGTGATGAGCTGTTTTTGACCGGCCGAAATCGAATCATTCTCGCTCAAATCGGTATCGAGCCCGTTCGGTAAAGTTTTAACGAAATGAGAAAGCCCGACCGTTTTGCAAATCGACATAATCTGCTTGTCGCTGACATTCTTGCGGTTGTAGACAATGTTTTCGCGGAGCGTGCCGTCGAGCATCCAGGTATCTTGTAACACCATCGTAAAGAGCGAGTGTACGGTTTCGCGCGTCATGTCCTTGGTCGAAACGCCATCAATGCGAATGTCGCCATCTTTGATATCATAGAATTTCATCAAAAGATTTACCATGGTTGTCTTGCCGGCGCCGGTCGGGCCGACGATGGCGATTTTTTGTCCCGCCTTTGCTTCGGCGCAGAAATCCTTAATCACGATCTTTTTGCTGTCGTCATAACCAAAACGTACATGATCAAACACAATGTCGCCAGCAATCTTATCTTTCTCGACCTTGATCGTGAGATCCTTTTCGTCGATCATCTCTGCTTCGTCAATGAATTCGAATACGCGGTCGCCGGCTGCCGCTGCGGACTGCAAGCTAGACATTGACTGCGCGATGCGGTTGAGCGGAGAAGTGAAAAGTCGCACATACGAGATAAACGCAATAATCACACCAAAGCTAATCTTGCCATCCATGACCATGAGCGCGCCGACAATACAAACCGCTACGTAGCCAAGGTTGCCAACGAAGGCCATAATCGGGTGCATGATGCCAGATAGGAACTGACTTTTTTGGTTAGCGTTATAGACGGCTTTGTTGAGGCGGTCGAACTTTTTGTCGGACTCTTTTTTGCCGTTATAGGCCTTCACGATTAGTAGACTGGAATAGACTTCCTCGATATGCGAGTTGAGTTTACCGAGCTCGCGCTGGCGCATGCTAAAGTATTTCTGCGATTTTTTCAGGATAACCATCATAGCTGCCATGCCGAGAATGCTTGCGATGATTGCGGTAGCTGCCATTGTGAGATTCGTAATAACCATCATAACGACCGCACCAATCAGAAGTGCTGATTCGCTAATTAGCGTCGAGAGCGATTGACTCATACTCATGGCGACTGTATCAACATCGTTCGTGACGCGCGATAGAATATCGCCAGTCTGATTGTGATCGAAGTAGCTCAGCGGCAAGCGATTGATTTTGCGCGAAATACGCGAGCGTAAATCTTGCGCAAATTTGTTCGAAGCGTCAGCCATCAAGAAGCCTTCGAGCAGCTCGAATAACGCGCTCGCAAGATACATAATAATCAAAACAATCGTGAGCGTGCGAATCGCGTCCATGTTCATCTTTGGCTCGATGGCGCTCTGTACTGACTCTGGCAATTTTTCAAAAACGGCGTATTTTTCTTCCTGTGTCGCATCTTGGCCTAAGCCGTTCATGGTTTGCATGGTGGCAACCTGGTCTTCTGGTGAAATAACCGTATTGCCAATTTTAACCTCTTCCCAAGATTCTTGCGGTGTAGCGCTAGCGATATTCTTCGCGATCGTGCCCATAGCCGGCTCGAGTTGCTCGATATTCTGCGGAATGAGGCCGTTGCGAATCTCGTCGGCCAAATCAGAGAGTTTGTCTGGTGCAACGACCGACAAAATTGAGCCGCCGACCGCCAAAAGAATTGCCAAAACAACCGCAATGCGCAAATTTTTCAATTCGCTAAACAAGCGGGTCATCGACTTACCGAAGTCTTTACTTTTTTCGTCTCCTGGGCGCCCGCCACGTCTGCCTGGTCCACCGTTAAACATTGAGCTCCTCCTTCGTTAGCTGCGATAGCGCAATTTGTTTGTAAACTTCGCAATTCTTCAATAATTCTTTGTGCGTACCTTGACCGACGCACTTGCCTTCGTCTAGGACTAGAATCTTATCGGCGTGCATGATGGTACCGATGCGCTGAGCAACAATCAAGTTGGTCGCTTCGCCCGTATGCTCTTTTAGGGCTTTGCGCAATGCAGCATCGGTCTTGTAGTCAAGTGCTGAGAATGAATCGTCGAAAATGTAAATTTCCGGATCGCGCGCGATAGCTCTCGCGATTGCGAGGCGCTGTTTTTGGCCGCCAGAAATATTCGTACCGCCCTGGGCGACGTGCGCTTTGTAATCGTTTTCTTTACGCTCAACAAATTGTTTCGCTTGGGCAATTTCGATTGCTTTCTTAATCTGCTTTTCGCTTGGCTTTTCGCGACCGTTATCACCGTAAGCGACGTTGCTTGTAATTGTGCCGTTAAACATTATTGCTTTTTGCGAGACATAGCCTATCTTGTTGCGGAGCGCACTTTGTTTGTAGTCGCGCACATTGACGCCATCGACGAAGATGTCGCCATCGGTTGCGTCGTAGAAGCGCGGAATCAGATTGACGAGAGTAGATTTGCCGGAGCCGGTCGAACCGATAAAGGCCACGGTTTCGCCGCGCTTGGCGCTGAAAGAGATATCTTTGAGTAAATAATCTTCGGCGTCTGGGTATTTGAACGAAACGTTGCGGAATTCGAGCGTACCAATCTCTTCGGTTTCGCCCTTGAAAGTGCCGTCAATAATGGAAATATCGGCCGCAAGCACCTCGTTGATACGCGTAGCGGAAACTTGCGCGCGCGGAATCATTGAGAAAATCAGCGCTAGCATTAGGAACGAAATCACAACCTGCATTGCGTAGCTAAAGAACGCGGCCATGTCGCCAAATAGCTGAATTTTGCCGCTCATCGGCGTATTTACAATCAGGAGCGCGCCAATTACATAAATCGCCAGCGACAAGCCTTGCATGCCGAGATACATCATCGGTGACATTACGGCCATCATGCGCTGGTTGAAAATCTGCGTCCGCGTCAAAGAATTGTTCGTTTTGTCGAATTTCTTTTCTTGGTATTTCTCAGCATTGAACGCGCGCACGACGCGAATGCCAGTTAGATTCTCGCGCGTCAGGCCGTTGATTTTATCGGTTAATTTTTGCACCAGCTTAAAGCGCGGAATCACGATCGACATAATCGTAGTGATCGTTGCCAATAAAAGCACGACCGTCACAGCTGTCGCGGTACTCCACTGCCAACTCTTGTTGGAGATTTTAATAACCGCCCACGCCGCCGTCAGTGGTGCGCGCACAAGCATCTGTCCGCCCATCGAAACGAGCATCTGAATCTGAGTGATATCGTTCGTTGAACGAGTAATCAAGCTACTGGTCGAAAATTTTCCGACTTCATTCATGCTTAATTCTTCGACCTTATCGAAGAGCTTTTTGCGCACGCGCATTGAAAAGCTTGCCGATACGCGCGAGATGATATAGCCGACGATTATCGCCGAAACGAGACTGCCGAATGCGCAGAGCAGCATTAATCCGCCGCTATGCAAAATATCAGACATTTCGCTGCCTTCGGTTTGAACCATGCGGGTAATATCAGACATATAATCTGGCATTTTTAGTTCGAGCCAGACCTGCGCCCAAATCAACAAGGCGGCCAATAGCCACAGCGCAATATCTTTGCGGCGCATATTTCTAAGTAGCTTAAACATATCTTAATATTATAGCAAACCGTAACTGAACAAAAGATGAAAAAGACCCCGAGCCGAAGCTCGGGGTAGCCGCGCGGCGAAAGCTCGCCGGCTTTTCGTTGACGTTGCGCATATCGCATATCTGCCTGACTCTACTGAAGGAGGAAAAGCAGCGCGCAAGCGTCGATAGAAAGGACTAATTCGTAGACACAGCCGCATGTGGCATTGCATTGCCTACGCTATTGCGAAGGCTGGCTTCTCGGAGTTCCCGAATGTACTACGAATTGTCAGTATTTTATCATTTCTCTCGAGAAAAGGCAATTCTGGGCTAGAAACTGAACAGGTATTGGAAGAAGCTCGGCCTCGGCCCGCTACAGTCGGCGCATACGGAGCAAGACGGAATGCATGCATTCGCGACCGACTCGGAATAACGGACCGCCTTGACTGATACGAAAGCCACGAGTGCTAGACCAAATATGATTAGAATTAGTATAGTCGCCTTATTCTTTTGATTTTTTGCCATTTTTACGACTCTTTTCGTTCAAGCCTTTGCTTTACTTCATCAATCGTGATTCGCATATATTCGAAATTCGCCAGCTCGCGCGCCTCGTCTAGGGTTGCCCAGCGCGCCTCCTCGACCTCCTCGGCCTGTAAACTCAAATCAATATTGTTAGTTGGTTTCGCGAGATAATAAGAGACTTGCTTGAGAATTTTGCCGCCATGCAGGAAGTAATTATTCTCGATTGGTTCTTTGTCGATAATCTCCACATCGAGGCCGACTTCTTCCTTGGTTTCGCGCAACGCGGTCTGGAGCTCGCTTTCGCCAGCTTCCATATGACCCTTCGGAAAGGTCCAAAATCTGTCGCCTTCGCGCGAGATTTCCTTTTCAACTAAAATCTTGTCGCCGTCCACTACGATGCAGCCGCAACTGAACTCGAATCTGGTTTGTTCGGTGGCGAGCTCGACTACGCCAGGTAATGTTGTTAGGCCGGACTTATGTCCCATGTGCCCAATGTGTTCGATTAGAATTCCGTTACCGCCAATACGTTTCGGATACTCTTGTAAAGTCTGATACGGCACAATATGATCATCGTTACTAAAAATGCAAAAACTTTCTGCGATTGCTTCGCGCGCGTGTGATAATTCGTCCTCGCTCAGGTTAATCAGACTAACTTTTTCGTTCAGCACATCTTTGCCTTCGACCGTGAAAGGCTTCGCAAAACCCGCCAAAGAAATGTAGCGATTAAGACCCTTGCCGCTCGTGGTGAGATATTTTAAAACCATGCCATTCCCGATAGAATGCGCGATAACTGCGCAATCGGGACCGAAGAAATCTGGATATTGTTCAAGAATTGCAAAGTATTTTTCGATAGATATTTCTTCGCGAACTGGAAAATTCGGCATCGCGACTTGGTAGCCGAGCGACTCAAGCTCGGTCTTGAATGATTTAAAAATTTCCGGCACTCCGTTAAAGCCGTGAACAAGCAAGACTTTCGTAATCTTTTCCATAAATCAAGTATAGCAAATAGCGCTAGGCTTCGAGCCGTGCGTAGAAATTCGCCACTTCTTCAGAGCTGCGCAATGCGCCAGGGTAGGCGCGCCTCATCAAACTCAGCCCTTCGATTGTTTCGCAGCGTGACAGGGCAACATAGAGCTGGCCAATATCGAAGCAGAGCGGATCGATGTTCGCTTTGGCATAAGTTTGCCCCTGGCTTTTGTGAATCGTAATCGCGTAGGCTAGCCGGAGTGGCAGCTGCGTGAAGGTTCCTACGATTTCATGCTTAATCACTTCGCCATCCCATTGCGGGCGCATGATGTTCCAATCGTGCCATTCGACGTCTGAACTGCGACCGTTATCCCAAGCGACGGTTACATGGTCGTTATAGAGGCGCTTGACGGTGCCGGTTTGTCCATTTTTATACTCGAGATCGTTGCAGAGCGCAATTACGCGCGCTTGCGGCTTCAAAATCAGTTCATCTTCAGCGCATTTATCGCCGGCATTTACGGTGCCATCAAAGCGCGCAGCAAAAACTTGCGCATCGCCATCGAGCTCGGCTAGGCGCATCTTGTTAATTGCGGCAGCTTTCGCATTGGTCGGCACGAGGCAAATGGCGTCATGTGGAATCTCGCCATTTGAAATCGCGCGTTCGTTGAAATACTGTAAACATTCACGATTGCCAATGCGTGCATGGTTTAGCATGGCGACATATTCCGGCTCCGATTGGCGAATTACTTCGGTCAAAACAAAAGGCATGAAGCCGAATCGCTCCCAGTTTACACCCGCAAAGCAAAAGCCAGCACTAATTTCGGGATACTTGTAACGCAAAACTTCGCGCTCGTCACTACGCAAAACCGGCGGCAGCTGAAAAAAGTCACCCACTACAATCACTTGGCGCTCGTAGCCGGTTTTTTCGTTGGCTTCAAAAATGATTTCTGCGATGTAGTCAAACAAATCGACGCGGCACATCGAAATTTCGTCGATCACAATTACGTCGGCGTTTAGAATTTCGTCAGTCGGGTGCGCGTGTTTGTGGTAGTCATAAGCTTGCAGGAACGGCAGACGAAATGCGCGGTGAATCGTTGCACCATTCTTCAGCCGCAGCGCCGCAATTCCGGTCGGCGCGCAACAAATAACGTTTTTGCGCTTGCTGACTTTTTTGAGATATTCTTGCAAAACGTGGGATTTACCAGTGCCGGCGTCGCCCGTCAAAAAGACATTCTGGCCATTCAGCATCGCGTCGAGCGCAGCTTGCTGCCCGGTTGTCAATTTTTGCCCCAGTTTTGTAAACATATTGCCATTATAGCATTGCGCATGAAAAAGCCCCGGACCGAAGTCCAGGGCTCTGCGAAAGGAGGTATATGGACATCAAGCGGAACAGTAAACCCCGCACAGCTCCATGGCTCCAACCATATCGAGCGTGATATGCGCCATGGGTTCAATGCTACGACTCTTCTGTCTGAACTCATCCATCAGTTCGGTGGCTCTGCGCAGCAGGCGAGTTGCCCAGAGCTTGTTGTTGCTGTTGTCTCCGTGAATAATGGCGACGAGTTCAATCATTGTGAATTCGATGCCTCTCTTGCAGTACTTGAACGCTCTGCGCAGCAGTGGGGTGTAATCGCTGTATTTTGCCAGCCCCAGCTCGCAATGCGTAGCGGCGTCCAGCAGATCAAGACCAGCAGTATACCACTCTTCGAGAGAGTAGTTTTTGTCGTGCATTTCTTCAATCTGGTCTCTGGTTTCTTTGTAGAGAGACTCCAGCTTCTGGTCGTGGCCGTAGATTCCGGGATCGAACTGATCCCAAAACACACCGAGCATAGACGGCGGTACCGAGCCCACCAGCTTGCCCATGAGATAGCACTGAGTCTGCATGACATTGTATGCGTCGTCGATGCTGCTCTGGGTGCGGAGATTGTTATTCAGGGAATCGATCAGTGCTTTTGCATGGTTCGTAGCATTTCTGAGTTCATGGATTACCGGCAGGTGATGACCGCCCTTGGTTTCGAGAGTCTTCTTGTATCTGATGAGCTTCTCGAGACACCATTTCGCCTGAATCAGAACAATGTCGTTCTCCTCGTCCCAGGGCGATGCGTGCAACCTGTCGAGCAGGTGCAACACGTATTTTGCATCGGCGTAGGGGCTCGCCTTCGCCTTGTTGTTATGAATGAGCTTTTCGAGCTGCGGACGTGCTTCTGCTGCGATGCTTGTGATGGCATCGTGGATTTCAGTCTGCATCTCGCCGACGTCGAACTTATCATTGAAGCAACGCAGGTAGCTTCTTTCGAGATGGCTCTTAATGAGTCCAAAGTGCTCGTATGCTGCATGCGGATATTTGTGTCCGTGCTTTGCAATGCAGTCAACTGCAGCTTCGAGCTGGCGGGTGATGATAGGCGTTTCCATATTCATAGACTTGTCCTCCTTATGGAATTGTAAGATACATCGACGCTTGCGATTCGAGAGGGCGCGAGCGCGAATGTATATAATTTTAACATCTTTTTCGGAATTCCGCAAGGGTAAGAATAAACAAAAAATAGCCCTTAGGCTATCTAAAAAATGGCAGGGGCAGCAAGACTCGAACTCGCGACACCTGGTTTTGGAGACCAGTGCTCTACCAACTGAGCTATGCCCCTAAGGATGGAACTATTATATCACATCTCTTGGCGGCGCAAAACGTAAGTTGTTTCTGCCGTGATGTTTGTTATAATGTATGACAGGACGCGCCTCTAGGAAACGCGTTAATGTGGTTTAGTTGCCCGGCTTAGCGCTGAGCAACTTTTTTACGCTTCGTCTTCAAACAAAGTCCAAACGTAATCTCCACACGCCACAGCGTAATGCGGACGCGCATCGTTACTCCTTTCTTCGAGGACTCTAGTAGAGCCTAGAATACCGTTCATCAAGCCCCCGCGAGGCGAGTTCGATTACTTGCGTAACGGGACAAACCTTAGCCCCGTGCGGGTAGAATACTAGTATTTGCTGTTTTGCTAAAGCGTAAGTGCAATATATTTGCACGAATTAAAAATATGTGTCATATTGGTGTATTTTTGTTTGTTTAATCTCTTGCCGATGCTATAATTATAGGTGGAACCAACGATTGAATTTTATTGCACATTTGAACAAATGCGATCTTTTTCGCAGAGCAAAAACTAAGAATTCCAGCTCTTCACGAGCGCCGGTCTATAGTTTTTGCTCAAATGTGAAAATCGTAGGTTCCAGCCGACGCGAGTAGGGGCTGGAATTTTTGTTTCAGCACGCAATCACTGCGGAGCACCCTGGCGGCGGCCGCTATCAAACGTAATTGGAACCTACGTAATGAGTAATGAGCAAACTGTGCCGGCGGATAAGTATGCCGATTATTCGCGCGAAGAACTTTTGGCAGAAATTAAACGGCTAAAAAAGTCGAAGAAATATGGCCTAGTCTGGGAGCATAAAAAAGAACAGGTGATTGAGGATTTTGAAACTCAACAGCCGTATCTTCAGGAAGTGACAGAGAAACGCATCGAGAATGCGCCGGGCGAACCAACGAATTTGATTATTGAAGGCGACAACTTTGAAGCGTTGTCGATTTTGAACTATACGCATGCCGGCAAGGTGGATGTGATTTATATCGATCCGCCATATAACACTAATAATAAAGACTTTATTTATAACGATGATTATGTAGATCCTGATGACGTATTCCGTCATAGTAAGTGGCTGAGCTTTATGGAGCCAAGATTAAAGCTAGCAAAGAACCTACTAAGAGACGATGGTGTTATTTTTATCTCGATCGACGAACATGAATATGCTGCATTAAAAATATTGATGGATGAAATAATGCCTGATAGCTTTATTGCTAATATTACCTGGGACAAAAGAAACCCGAAAGGAAACTCGAAGACGATATCTTCGGTGACTGAATATATTCTTTGTTACGGAAAGAATCTTCAGTTTACAAAAGAATTGCGAACCGAAAAAGATAATGCTGGCCAAATGATCGCTAAGGCGAGACAGCTTCATAATAAGGTGGGAAAGAAGATGCTGCCCGATTGCATTAAAGAAAGTATAAAGTTAGGGGCAAAAATCAACGAAAAAGACTTTAGTAAAGTCTATTCCTTAGATGACGCGAATGATGATTTTTGGAAATGGCTAAAACAGCAACCATTTCTTGAGGGAGAGAAAGCGTATAGATATATAGATGAAAATGGTGATGTTTTTCGTCCGGTTTCTTTGGCTGCCCCAAAGGATAGTAAGAATAAATATCCAATCATGCATCCGCTAACGAAAAAGCCTTGCGCTTGCCCTAAGACTGGTTGGCGAAACAAAGAAGAAACGATGAATGAATTAATCGCCCAGGGAAATATTCTGTTCGGAAAAGATGAAAAGACTATACCGAACCGGAAGTATAAATTAGGAGATTTCTTAACTCAAACATTATCAGACTTAGTGTCATATGCGGGTAACGGTATTGACGATTTGCGTAGTGTCTCTAAAAGTGATTTATTTGATAATCCTAAGCCATTATTTTTAATGAAGAAACTATTAGGAGCCGTCAATAATAGAAATGCGCTAGTGTTAGATTTCTTTGCTGGTTCGGGGACGACTGGTCAAGCTATTCTTGAGCTTAACAAAAAGGACGGTGGTCATCGTCGGTTTATTCTTTGCACGAACAATGGTGATAAGGGGCCAGATCCAACGAGAATTGCGGAGGATATTACTTATCCGCGCGTAATGACTGTGATTACTGGCAAGCGTCAGGATGGAAGTAAATATTCGGATGGAATTCCAGCGAATTTACGCTACTACAAAATCAACCACGTCGAAAAGAAGCAAAGCGTCGACGCTAATCGCCTCGAAATTGTCAACTATCTGGAAGACATTATCCAAGTTAAGGAAAACTCATTTGGTCAGCTAGATGCTAATGAAGATTTTGTGCTGTATCGAAATAGCGAGCGATTCGTTGGAATGGTTTTTGAGCCGTTTGCGCTCGAAGAAATCATTGAGCAGATAAAAGATAAGAATCCCGATAATCTACCGACTAAACTCTATGTTTTCTCGTATAGCCGTGATGCGTTTGATGATGATTTTGACGCTGATTTCGAAATCGAATTCGTAGCGATACCGGAAGGTCTATTAAAAACTTATGCAAATATCGTCGCCGAGACAAAGAAGGAGGATGCATGACACTGAAAGAATTCCAGATAGAGGCCATCAATGAAGTGACTGAATATATTCGCGATTTTCTCGTAAAAAAAGAGCAGCGAGAGAACGATAAAGTCTCGGAAGTTGTCCTAAAAAGCCCTACTGGCTCCGGCAAGACAATTATGGCGGCGGAAGTTTTGCGGAACCTTGCCGACTTCTTTGAATTGCATCCATATGTAATCATTTGGGCGGCGCCTAACAAGTTACATGAGCAGTCGTTAAAGAAGCTGTCAAATAGGCTGTCGGAGACGGAATATCGATTAATAAATGTTGACTCCATGAGCGCCGGTGCCTTAAAAAACAACACGATATTATTTACGAACTGGGAGAAGGTCTTTACACAGAAGGACGGCGAATGGTCGAATAAGGCTGTTCGAAGAGGCGAAGATGGAAAGAACCTTCAAGACGTATTGGATGCTACTCGCGATGCCGGGATAGGCATTATACTAATAGTCGACGAAAGTCATAGAGGGTTTTATGGGCCACAATCGCAGGCTATAGTGCACGACGTAATTAAGCCCGATTTGGTCTTCGAGATCTCCGCTACGCCAAAAGCGGTAATGATGGGTGGCGATTATCATATGACGGAAGTGGAATTCAGTGACGTTATTGATAGCGAGCTAATCAAGAAAGAAATATTTCTCAATAACCAAATCGCTAAGAATATCGATGACGCTAAAAATGCAGTCGAGGTCGTGATTAATGCCGCACTCGATAAACGTAACGAGCTTGCAAGAAGCTACGAAGAACAAGGAATTGATATTAATCCGCTGCTCTTAATTCAACTCCCGAACGACAAGGAAGCAATGTCCGATCTCGATTTGAAGGATAAGGAGATAATCGAAAGTATCTTGCTCGAGAAGGACTATCGTTATTCTAATGGCAATATGGCGATTTGGCTATCTGATGATAAACAAAATCTCGAGAATATCGTGAAGCCGAACAGTCCGGTAGATGTTTTGATTTTTAAACAAGCAATCGCGCTTGGATGGGACTGTCCGCGCGCTCAGGTCATGGCAATGCTTCGCGATACAAAGTCGGAAACCTTCCGCATTCAGACGGTTGGTCGCATCTTGCGCATGCCTGAAGCAAAACATTATTCTGACGATGCGCTAAACAGAGCTTACGTTTATACGGATTTGTCGGATATTACAATCGATCAAAATGACACCGACGCCAAAAACCTGATCAAAATGCAAGTTTCTTATCGTCGCGAAGGAATCAAAAATATTGAGCTCCCGAGCGTCTATATTCATCGCACTGATTATGGTAACTTGCGTGCTGACTTTAAGCCGATTCTTGATAATGTACTCAATCAGGTCTTCGATGTTGACGATAGGATGATTGTGGGCGAAGATCGCTACAACAAAATCGACGCCAAACTCGAAATCTATGACGATGAGCTAAAAGCGCCGATTGTGGCTGACGCAATCATTGAGAACATGGATAGCTATGAAGTTTCTGAATATGAGACCCTGAAAGTGAATATGGATGCGGCAAATATCGAGCGAATCTTCAATATGGTTCTCCGAAGTTATACGGGTCAGTTCAAGAACTGGGCGCGTACCAAATCTGTTGTTTGTGGCGCGCTTTACTCGTGGTTTCATAAGGCTAATATAGATATTGAACTGGTTCAAAAAATGCTCGCTTGCTCAGCGGAAAATCAGCGGATTTTTGCCGATATCTTCAATCGAGCTCTAGATATCTATGATTCCGTTAATCGCGACGAGATGAAGAAGCGTCGCGATAGGGAGTTGGAAGAATTAACGTTCATGATTCCCGCTCAAGACGAATTTAGCGAAAAATACGAGATTGCGCACTCGCCAAACAATGCAATGGCACAATATTATCGCAAGAAAAATGCGCCTAGCACCGAGGAAAAGTTTGAGCAAATGCTAAATGTAAGTACTCAAATCGATTGGTGGTATAAAAACGGTGAAAAGATGGAGCGCTATTTCGCCGTCCCATACCAGTTCCTTGATAAGAACCAAAAAGGACGCCGCGCGGCATTCTATCCAGACTATATTGTCCGCTTCAAGGATGGTTCGATCGGTATTTACGATACAAAGTCTGGCTTTACGGCCGACAATGAGCATACGCGTCAGAAGGCTGAAGCTCTACAGCGCTTTATTCGCGATCATGCAAACCTGAATCTTAAAGGCGGGATCATTAATGTCAAGAATAACAGTTTCTACCTTCAAGATACGCCAGAATACGACATAGATGGAGAATGGGAGGCATTCTCGCTGTAAAACCATCTCCATATCGCGTCTTCCCGAATCTGTTATAATATCCTCATGTACGACAAATTCAGCGAATTCATCAAAGACAAGCATCATATCTGCGTCATTCAGGCCGAAAATCCTGACGGTGATTCGCTGGGTTCCGCTTTGGCGCTCGAGCAAGCCCTCGCCGACAAGGAGGTCACGCTCTACTGTCCGGTCGACGTGCCGAAATATATGCGCTATTTCGATGGCTGGGGCAGAGTAACTAACGAGTTCCCGTATAAGGCCGACGCGCTCATCATCGTTGATACTGCCTCGACCGTGCTACTTTCGAAACTTCTCGACGACACTGCGATTCACAACTGCCTCTATCAAACCCCGACCTTCGTCATCGATCATCACGAAACCGCGCCAGACCTCGAATTTCCGTACGAATCCATCATTGAGCCGCTTTCGTCTTGTTGCGCGCTCCTGTATAAAATTTTCCAGGACCAAAAAATCGCTGTCGACGCCAAGTGTGCTGAGCATCTCATGTATGGCATCTTGTCCGATACACTTGGTCTCACGACTGCCTCGACAACTTCTGCTGATTTCCGCGCTTGCGCCGACATGCTTGATGCTGGCGCCAATATCGCCGACATGGAGGAGCGCCGCCGCGACTTCTCGAAGAAATCCGCCCGCATTCTCGACTACAAGGCCGACCTCATCAAGCGCGTCGAATATCATCTCGATGGCAAGCTAGCTACAGTCCATATTCCGTTCGAAGATATCCAGGAATTTTCTGACGAATACAATCCAAATGTGCTTATTCTTGAAGAATTGCGCCTCGTCGAAGGCGTCGAAATTGCGGTCGCTATCAAGACTTATCCAGACGGCAAATTGACCGGCAAAATCCGCACCGCGACCCCAGTGGCCGACCAGTTGGCTGGCTACTTTGGTGGCGGCGGCCATCCTTACGCGGCCGGTTTTCGTATTTATGAAAACTACGAAGATACTCTGCGCGAGCTGGTTGACGCTTGCATGAAGCTCATCGAGCTTTAGTCTATTGTTGATTTGTGCTACGCTTTATGTTTCTCGAGACTCGGTAGAGAAGCAATCAACGGCAATAGGAATGAAAGAAGAACGCTTCCGACGGAAAAATCATCAGGCGAAAAGCCATCATTATGAAGAATATGCGTTATTAGAACTATAGCGGCAAAACATCCCGCTAAGCATAAAGCTCGCCCGATGCCGAATGTTTGCTTTTGCAGGAAAAAGAATAGACGTACGCTAATTACACAAATGATAAAAATCGCGATACTGGCGGCGTCTGAACCGCCAAGTATTTGAGAGTTTGCTAGGGAATAACCGAGCATTGTGGCAATAGATAAGCTAGTTAGGGCAGACTCGGCGCAAAATTTGCGAAAAGATGGAAGAAGACTAATTAATAACAGCGCAAGCAGTATACCGGAATTTAGGAGATATTCCATCGCATGCCCACCAGTGATTTCGCGAAACGAAAAAACGGCAACCGCCGGCAATAAAACTAGCCACGGCAAAAGATTATTTTTGTATACAGACTTCTTCTTGCTCATGCTTTTATGGTAGCACTATTCGTG
>CAMMYO010000002.1 GCA_946527885.1 uncultured Candidatus Saccharibacteria bacterium | reverse complement strand
TGCGGACATGTAGTCAAACTGTGCCTTTTCGGCATCGGTCCACTCAGCCGGCTTACTCTCAACCTGCTGCTGCGGCAACGCACCATGTTCCATCGCGTTTCTCAAGAACTGATTTCCATAAGGCATCTCTTTTGCGATAACTTGTGGATTATTTTTCAGCAAATAATCAACTACCGCCGGATCTCCAAAATCATATTTGCCATCCGCGCCACGCTGTGGTTCCGCTTCGGCCCTTGCGGCTTCCTGCATCTTTTCTACCGTAGCCATCGTACCATCATGACCGAAGTCCGCCGCCTTCGGCATTGCATCGGCGCGCCGCGCAAGCTCATCACGATAACCGAGTGGCTTCGAAGCACGCAATTCATCAACCGACATACCAGCCAATTTCTGCAAATGTGCCGGATCTTCCATTGCGGACATGTAGTCAAACTGTGCCTTTTCGGCATCGGTCCACTCAGCCGGCTTAGCAGCCGCCTCAGCTGCCTGCTTTGCGGCCGTTTCCTCCTCGGCACGAGCCATCTCCTGCGCCAAAACCTGACGGAATCCAGCTTCACCGCGCTGCGCAGCAATACGATTTGCCTGTTCTTGATTATTAATAGTTTGATCCGAATGCTCAATAGCAGACCCCCAACCGTTTAAGCCGTCTGCGCCAGCCTCGACGGCCGGAGCGTTATCACCCAAACGCTCAGCTAAAGCCTGCTTTGCCCTACTAGCATCAAATGGAGGCATTTCACTCAAAGCGTCAAACTTGCTTGAGCCGCCACCAACCTGCTCGCCTTTATTAGCACCTGCTTCGTTATTCGTCATACTCCTCCTTATGCCGCCACCGCACTTACGTTAACATTTTTGGCCGCATCGCCGAGATATAGCATCCTAAACTGCAGCATCGTTTTCAAGGCAATGTTCGCCAAGTCAATTCCACTATTCGCCATAAACTCAGTCACCATCTGGTCAGTAAAATTCGGATCATCGAGCTTTTGCGACAACTCAACCGCCTTATCTTCCGGCAAAGCATAAATCGCCGCCGTATCGATTTGATCCAAAAGACGTTGGACTAAATCCGATTTTAGTTGCATGTGCACTGCCGGTTCGAGATTTGTGTATCCCTTCTCGGCAATTATCTGGTCGATAAATTGCTCGACGTTTTCCATTAATTTTGACCTTTCTGATATTAAACCTTATGCTAATAATAGCATAAACAATAGCGCAATACCAAACCCCTGCTCTCCCCTGAAAATCGCTCAAAATATGATATAATATTTAAATCATGCGAATTTTGGGAATCGAATCATCTTGTGACGAAACTGCCGCCGCCATCGTCGAAAACGGTAGCAATATTTTGTCGAACGTAGTTGTTTCCCAAATCGATATTCATTCTGCTTACGGCGGCGTCATTCCAGAGATTGCCGCTCGCTCACACATCGAAGCGATAAATCCTGTCATCAATCAGGCTCTCTCCGACGCCGGGCTAACTATCAAAGACGTCGACGTCATCGCCGTCACCCATACACCGGGTCTCGTCGGCAGCCTTCTTGTCGGTACGCTTGCCGCCCGCACTATCGCTATTATTAATAACATTCCTTTTTACCCTACCCACCATCTAAAATCTCACATTTACGCCAACTGGCTTTCAGGTCATCAACCAGAATTCCCACTCCTTGCCGCAGTCGTATCTGGCGGTCACACACAAATAATATATATGGAGCGCCACGACCATTTCGAAATTATTGGCACCACTCGCGACGACGCGATTGGCGAATGTTTTGACAAAGTCGCCAAAATTCTTGGCCTACCCTACCCTGGCGGTCCAGCCATCGCTAAAGCCGCCAAAAATGGCGACGCGCAAAAGTATAAACTCCCAATTCCGCAAGTTTCAGATCTTGATTTCTCTTTTAGCGGACTCAAAACTGCCGTTCTCCGCGCCGTCCAAAAAGAACTCGATTTACCAATCACGACTCCATCACACGAACTTGCCACCAAGCTTAACGAACAACAAATTGCCGATTTCGCAGCCAGTTTCCAGTACACGGCCATTAAAATCCTTATTCAAAAGCTTCAAAAAGCCAGCACAATCCACCCGGCAAAATCAATTTTGTTGGCCGGCGGCGTTTCCGCTAACCAGCTTCTCCGCGACGAGCTAACCAAAGCCTTCGCCAAAACCCGCCAAGTTTACTTCCCAGAACCAAAATTCAGCACCGATAATGGCGCCATGGTCGCTTCTGCCGCCTATTACTCCATCCAAGCCGGCGACAAATTCACCGACCCATACTCTCTAGATATCTCCCCGCGCTCTGCAATATACTAAAGTGCTATACTATATATTATATGGAAGGTGTTATCGACAGTAATCTCGCCGTTCGTGAGGCGCTCGCAAAGTTCTCTGGTACAAAAGCAGAGGACTGGTTTTTGTGTCTCAAGCAACGCTTCGGCATGGCCGAAGTTTACAAAGCGATTACCGAAACTGTCGGCCCTGGTGAAGTTATCACAACGCCCTACACCTGTATAACTGCGATTAACCCAATCATTGTCGGCGGTCACAAACCGGTCTACGAGGACATCAACCCAATCACGCTTTCTACCGGCGAAATTTCCCAAAAAACCATCGGTCCAAAAACACGCGCTATTGTTATGCAGCACACACTCGGCATTCTGTCAGACGAAGCCGCCAAAACAGCAATCGCTAATGAGATTCTACTAATCGAAGATTCGGCACACGCCCTGCTCCGTTTTGCCAAAAATGAAAAAGGCGAAATTCTAGCAGATATTTCCGCTCACTCTTTCGGTGTCGAAAAAATCATCCCAGGTACCAAGTTCGGCGGCGCTATCTACGTAAATCCACGCCTAAAAACCACAAATCCCGATCTATACCTAAACATTACCCAGAAACTTAGCTCGCTCTCGGCACCAGACAAATCGCTCGCCAAAAGAATTCGCCATTATCGCACAATCAACGCCATGCTTCAGCGCACCCCGCAAAATTTCCGCCCTACCCTGCGCACTTTCGCTATTAAGACAAAGATACTCGAACCGGCCGTCTACCCTTTTGAGCAAGAAGCACACCAAGCCCAGTCAATGGCAACTAACGATTTCGTGAATGAAACTATTCTCAAAAACCTCAAAACTCTAAAACAAAATTACGCTCGCCGCCTTGCATCGGTTAAGTACTATCAAAAACATCTCAAATCAAAAAATTTCGAATCAGTTACCAACGAAATTCAGCCATTGCTCGCTTATCCAATTTCATTTAGCGACCCAACTAAGGCCGCCCAAGCCTACGACCTTCTGATGTCGAGTGGATTTTTTATTCGCCGCTGGTATGCGCCGCTGCTCTACCCTGGCCCGCTCAATAATCGCAAATATCATTTTAATCCGCAAAACACGCCTATCGCCGAAAAGATGAGCGTACGCACAATTAGTCTTCCCACGGATTTACCGAACGCAGAATTAGCAAAAATTGTGAAATTATTGGCAGATTCGACGAATTCAACGTCAAAAGCGATATAAAATAGCATAAACGGTATTGAAAAATTTTGGACAAATCACCCGATTTGTCCATTTTTTCACCCCAAACGCCCAGGATACTAAAATTGCAAGCGTGAAATCACCGAACTTTACTTGACAAAAATATACCATCCCAAAATTCAGGATGCTAAAATAGACAGATAAAAATACGCCCCCATTGGGGCGTAAACTATTTCTTTCTGCGCTTCCCTGCCGGCGCGCCTTCGATAAGATCGAATTTTACGTCTTCATCATTAAAAGAATCAAGATCGAACAACGATTGCTTTCCCCTATCAATCACTTTTTGCGCGTCAACCATTAGTTTACGCAACTCTTCTTCAGTCGTCGCGGATCCAATATGCTCCGTGCGCACGACTTCCGAGTGTTCTTTCCAGCACACCTGCACCCCAGTCGCACCGCTTGCCGTTTTGAATTTTCTCACAAATGCCATTAATAGAATTGTAGCAAAAAACAAATTTTTCCACACTCTTGACAAAAAAATAACACCTACAAATGAACTATTTACATTAGCATCCCGCTTATGCTAAACTAAAACCAACCAATAAGTTTGGGCGAACCTTCCATTTTGGACGAGACGCATTATTTAGGGAACAATTCGAAAAAACACAAAAATCTTTGTTTTCCATAAGCAAAATATTTCACGTTTGCTAAATTTTGGTTGCGTAAACTAAAAATTTACGCATAAACACTTTAGAGCAGGGCAGAAATGCCTATTTTTTAAGCCCAAATCAAAAAATGCACAAAATGCATAAGCCAAACCGCCAAAATCGCCAATAACAGATAAAAATACTACAAAATCTTTTTCAAAAAAGACAAAACGTCAATTTATATTTGACATTTTGCATAAGCAACCAAGTCGCACATTAAAACTCGCTAACAGAGCAGGGCGCAAAATCGCGCATCCGCCCCTGTTAAAACCCTAAAAAACGTGTTATAATTTTGACATGAAATTTAGCAAAGCCTACGAGCCAAACGAATACGAGACGGACGTATACGCACTCTGGGAAAAATCCGGTGCTTTCCGACCAAAAACAGACAACAAAGCCAAGAACTACTGCATTGTAATGCCGCCGCCAAACGCAAACGGCAATCTTCACATCGGCCATGGCCTTACCATCGCTCTTGAAGACATTCTAGTTCGCTACCACCGCCTAAAGGGCGACAATACCTGGTATATCCCTGGCGCCGACCACGCCGGCTTCGAAACCTGGGTTGTCTACGAGCGCTACCTTGAAAGCAAGCACAAAACTCGCTTCGACTATACTCGCGACGAACTCTACGAACAGGTCTGGAACTTCGTCCATGAGCAACGCGGCAACATGGAGCTTCAGCTCCGCGCACTTGGCGCCAGCTGCGACTGGGAAAGTCTCACCTTTACACTTGATCCAAAAGTCGTCTCAACCGTCTACGACACTTTTGAAAAATTCTACAAAGACAAGTTGATTTACCGCGGCAAAAAGCTCGTCAACTTCTGTACCAAGCACCAAACCGCCTTTGCTGATATCGAGGTTACTCACAAAGAAGAGAAGGGCAAACTCTGGCGCATCGCCTATCCATTAGTCGAGCCAACTGACGATATTGAAGAAATCATCATCGCCACCACTCGCCCAGAAACTCTCCTTGGCGATACTGCCGTCGCTGTCAACCCTAACGATGAACGCTATAAGAACATAATCGGAAAGAATGTCAAGCTACCTCTTACCGATCGTGAAATCCCAGTTATTGCCGACGAGCACGCCGATATGAGCTACGGTACTGGTGCGGTTAAGATCACGCCGGCCCACGACCAAAACGACTACGAAGTCGGCCAGCGCCACGACCTTCCAATGATCACCGTTATCGGCTTCGACGGCCTCATGACCGAAGAAGCAGGCGAAAAATACGCCGGCATGACCACTCAAGATTGCCGCAAGCAAGTTCTCAAAGATCTCGACAGCCTAAATCTCCGCCGCGGCGAAGAAGAAATCCTACACGATGTCGGCCACTGCTACAAGTGCGACACCGTTATCGAGCCACTCCTTCGCGAGCAATGGTTCGTCGACGTCAAACCACTCGCAAAGAAAGCTATCGAAGTTCTCAAAGAGGGCAAAATCAAATTCCACCCAGCCAGCAAGAAAAAGACCCTCATCAATTATCTTGAGAATCTACGCGACTGGAACATTTCTCGCCAAATTCCGTGGGGCATTCCGATTCCTGCCTTCCAGAACGTCAACGATCCGACCGACTGGATTTACGACAATCGCGTCGATCAAACCGAAATCGAAATCAACGGCAACACCTATCGCCGCGACGAAGACACTTTCGACACCTGGTTTAGCTCGGGCCAATGGCCATACATCACAACGAGCGACGATCAAAAATTCTTCCCGACCTCTGTTATGGAGACCGGCGCCGACCTTCTATTCCAGTGGGTTGGTCGCATGATCATGCTTAGCCTTTACGTGAAAGGCGATATCCCATTCAAGGATGTCTACATGCACGGCATGGTTCTCGACGAAAAAGGCCAAAAGATGTCCAAATCAAAAGGTAATGTTATCAACCCGATCGATGTTGTTAGCCAATATGGCTCCGACGCACTCCGTCTTGGCCTCATCGCTAGCCGTAGCGCCGGCGTCAATCAGGCCTTCAGCAAGAGCAAGGTTATCGCAAGCCGCAATCTCTGCAACAAGATCTGGAACGTCTCTCGTCTCGCGCAGCAAATCGTCGACGATAACCCAAGTGACGAAACTCCAAGCTGCAAGAATCTCGGCGAAGACTGGATTTGCGACGAACTTAATCAGACCAGCAAAGAGCTCCAAAAGCTCATCGAAGACTATCGCTTCGCTGAAGCCGGCGACCTCATCTATGATCTCGTCTGGAACCGCTACGCCGACTGGTTTATCGAAAGCGAGAAGCTCTGGAAGAACACTCCGCTCATCAAGCAAACGCTCGAGCAACTCCTCATCATGCTTCATCCATTCGCACCATTCGTTACTGAAGCCATCTGGCAAAGCCTCAGCTGGACCGAAGGAACGATTATTTGTCAAAGCTGGCCAAAGCCACTCACGGTCGATAGCAAGAAAGCCGACCAGTACCGCGAACTTATCGATATCATCACCAATGTCCGCAGTCACTACCAGGCACTTCCAGGCTCCGGCCGCTATCCAATCACCTTTGTCGACGACCAACTCGTATACGAGAATCAGCTTCTCATTCAGCATTTGACCAAGGCACCGAGCGTACCAAAAATCACCGCTAGCGAGATTTCCGGCCTACGCCTCGCAATTCCAGGCCACAACATCTATCTACAGATTCCAGCCGAAATCCACGCCAAGTACAAGTCAAATCTTGAAGAAAACATTCTCAAGCTCGGCAACGAAATCAACACTCTTGAGGCACGTCTCCGTAATCCAAAGTACGTCGAGCGCGCACCAAAGGAGCTTGTCGAAGAAACTCGCCAGCAGCTCGAAACCAAGGAAGATCTCCTTGCCAAGATGAAAGACGAGCTCAATCTCGTCGCCTAACGGATTAGGACAGAGCGGAATACCACCTCGAACGGGTGGTATTTTCTTGCATTGACAATCAGAGCATTTTATGGTATTATATAAATATCTGCCTAGCAGTGTTCTTTTTCGATGTCTGAATCCGACCAATCACCAAGGAGGTGAGCTGAATGAAAATCACGATGACAACAAACAGCCGCATCGTTCCCCATCCACAAATCCCCTATCTTTCTACCGACGAAAGTAATCCGCCAATCCAACCCGGGCCCACCATCGAAGACTGCAACCAGTCCTACGAATGGGCGCTCCAGGAAATCAAAACCTACAAAATCCCTGTAACCGAAAGAGAAATCCCCGCTCTTGGCGGCCGGCCACAAGCAATGGGTGAACTCACTTGCATCTTTTGTAAGCCTGATGGAAAGTCCGCGCTTTATCGCCACGCCTGGACCCAAAACGGCGAAACCTACGTTTCTTACAGTCGCATCACCAACTGGCAGGATCTCAAACGCACCAGCCCCATCGAAGTCTGGCAATATCGCCTCAACGGCGCCTATCTCTACATCCAGCATACGCAACCGCGACGCGCACAGCTCATGGCACCCAGACATTGAAAATTACCCCTGTTCGAAAGAGCAGGGGCATTTCTTCACTCTTGACAAAACATAAGTTTTTTGCTATAGTGATAGCAAGATTGATCAAAACAAAAACCACAAAACCACGCATCAATCCACCACAAACACAAACACCACAAAAAATAAAAAAGGAACCAAACCTTCATGGAAAACGCTCCAAAAACTCCAGAGTCAAACTCTGAGAATCTAAAAGAAGCCGCTGAAGTTCAAGAAACCGAAAAAGCTATCGAAGAAACAGAGGCTCAGGCTATCGGCAAAGCTGCCAACCAGGCAGCAGAAATGACCACCGCTCAGCAAGAAATCATTCACGATTACTTGCCAGATGGCTCACCATTCTCCGGTACTCGCGAAGAATACAACCAAGCCATTCGCGATTACCTCGACAACGTCGGTCACTAAGCCAAACCAGTTTACAATTTGAATCATAAAAAAATGCCCCGGTCATTAACCAGGGCAAACCTCAAAAACGGAAACCAACCTTAGCGGAACTGCGCTTTAGCCCTCAAAGGGTTGACATCGCGCAAAGCAAGGTAAGCTCCATTTCGGAGTAGCTGCTCGACACGAGCAGCATTTTTTTCGTAGAGTTCTGCGAAGTTAATCACGCGCTTGTATGTAATGCGATCAACCCGCATCGGCGAACCAGGTCTCCGCTGCAAATATCCATTCTCTCTGTTCTCGAAAGTCGCAGAGCAGCGCCAAAGCGCCGTATTTGCGTCAATCATAAACATAGAGACATGGATATCCGGATCATCCGGAACGTTGCCGAACTCTGAAAAACGAGTAATTTCCGGGACGACTCCAAGGCGATCGATTTCTTTCTGCGCCCACATCAGGGCAGAACCAAGATCTTCCTTTCCGATTTTCTTGGTCATAGCAGAGAGATCAATTACCTTGCAAGCACCTCCCTCTCCAAAAGTTCTCTCGATTCTCATAACAAGGTACTCTCCTTTCCTCTAGTAGACAGGCAGCGTATATACCATTATTATATCACAAGAGACCAAAAAAGTCAAGACAACAGAGGCTTGACTTTCTTTTTATGCTATTGACAATTACAATGCTAACTTTTCTGCTATAGTCTTGAACTCGTCTTCGGTCAAGCTAAGCGTCTTGCCATACTCCCAACTCTCATCAAGCGGCATAAGATGAACATGCGCATGCGGCACATCCGTGCCAATCACCTTCATCACTACACGGCGACCCGTCACGTCTTCGATATGCCGCGAAATCTTCTTCACGCTTGCCCAAAGAGCAAAATAATCATCGTCGCTCAACTCATAGATCTTATCAACCTCAACCTTAGGCACCACCAAAGTGTGACCTTTCGTCTCTGGATTTATATCAAGAAAAGCATAAGTCTTATCATCTTCATAAATCTTATATGACGGAATCTCGCCCGCAATGATCTTCGAAAAAATACTTGCCATATACACTCCTTTTCTCTTAATTATATCATCCATCCCAACCCAAAATCTCGCCCTTATGCAGTTTGTCAAACAAAAATTGACGATTTGCCCAAACCGAAAAATATTCCCAACTAGACCGCACTTTTCCAAAAAGACAAAACGTCAATTTTTTCTTTACATTCTCCATAAGCAACAAAAAGACCTAAAAAATACAACCCATCGGGTTGTTATTTTTATGGCGGAAGCGAGAGGATTCGAACCTCCGAGACATTTCTGCCCACACGATTTCGAGTCGTGCGCCTTCAACCACTCGGCCACGCTTCCGTTTCTTATCTTATCATAAAATTCAACCTATTTCCATTCGTGTTACAATCAAATTATGTATATGAATAAGTTCGCCAATCAGGCGGTAAGAGTTATTACTTGCAATATCGAAGCGCCATTGCAGTATTTCGGCACACTCGTCGACGAAGACGATACGCTAATTGTCCTCGAAAACGTAACATGTCAAACACTCGTCGCAAACGCTAATCGCATGCTCTCAAATCTTGCAACCATCTACGAGAACGCCCCTACGGTCATCGTTCATAAAGACAAAATCATGTCTTGCAATAACTAGTACAAATCTCCCCGCAACAGGGGAGATTTTTGATTCTGTACTAAAATTACAAAAACTGTTGACATTTATACGTCAGTGTGATATAATAAATAAATCGTCGGAGGCCGCGTAGCAAACTCCGCTCACGGTCCTTTCTATGCCGGCGATTTAATTAATTATATCGCACGCATCGCGTTAATGGGCAAGCGATGCACCACCCATAGCGATGTCCGCAACCCGAAGGCTACTGGCCCAAAGCCATTCGAGTTCATTAACCCCGCACCGGACGGTGCAAAACTAAATTCGTGCCACAAGGCACAAATAGCCAGGCGTTCCAGCCAAACAAATGGCTATCCATTTAGCACAGCCTCCGACTCCAAAGCCTCCTAAGTGAGGCAAGTAGACTCTGAGGAACAGATGTAGAGCTGCGGCTTGAAAAAAGTTTTGCGTCTTTTATAACTTCACCGCCCTGGACAGGGCCATTTCCCGCCCGATCACTCGGGCACACACCCCCGCACATGCGGGGGTTTTTCATGTTTTTTCACGGCCAGTGTACCAAAAACAGACTAGCCTAGAAAAGTCTATTTAGTGTTAGGCTCAGAGTAATTGCAATAAAAAATAGTCTAGATCAGCAGTTTTTTCTAAAGAATAATTCGTCAACAAAAAGCCGTAGGTTGGTAATTTCTCCGAGTGAAGCGCGCCTAATGGACGAGCAAGCAACAAAAAATGCCCTAATAGGCATTTTTAACTCAAATTATGGTATGCCCGATACGATTCGAACGTACGACCTTCAGCTCCGCAAGCTGACGCTCTATCCATCTGAGCTACGGGCACATGTGTGGTTTTAATCACCCGAAAGGGCGATTATACCACGTTAAAGATTAAACGAGCATCGCACTTGCGTGTGATGTAATATATTATAGCACATTTGTCTCTGAAATGATATACTAATTTTATGGCTACTAACGCAACAAAATCCGGACTCAAACCAAAACTCCAAAAAGCCAAAGCTAAGCTTCTAGCTACTTACTATAGTAATCCTGCAAAAGACCTCAAAATTATCGCTATTACTGGTGACAAGGGTCGCGATATCGTTGCGCATTATCTTCAAGAAATTATCAAGACCCGCGACCAAAAAGTTGGTCTAATTATCGACCCGCAGAGCACTTCTGATCTTTACAAGCAGCTCTATCAAATTTGGCGCAGCGGCACCGACTACGCCGTAATCGCCACGCAGGCTCATGCTATCGCTAATCATCTTTTCTATGGCATGCCGATTTATGCCGCCATTCTGACCGACTCGCAAGAACAGGGCACCGCATCGAGCGTAATGAACACCGATATTAATACCGACGACGCCAAAGCGATCCTATTTAATAAAGAGCCTGTATACAGTATTTTAAATCGCGAAGACCCAAAGTATGAACTCTTCGCAAAATTCCCGGCCAAGACCGCAACCCTGACTTATGGTCGCAGCCGCGATGCCGACATGCGTATCAATCGTTCCAAGGTCTACAAGGTCGGCACCGAAACTAACGTAACTTATCGCGGCGAAAGTTACGATATGGCCACATACGTAACCGACGAAGAAGCAGTCAATTATATGGCCGCCGCCGCGCTCGCCGCCTCCACAATGGATTTCAACTCAGACTTCATCGTCGACGGCATCTCAAATTACGAACCAAAAGCATAACTAATATATATGATTAATCAAACCCTACTCGTGTCGGGCGCAGACTTTTTTGCAGACGACCACAAAATCAACCCATACTACTCCGAAACCAAAATCGATCGCGCAAAAGCCAAACGCGAACATGCTGCGCTCATCAAATGCTTCAAACGAGCAGGCATCAAAATTATAAAAGTCGACCCACCAGCCGACTGCCAAGATGGCGTCTATACTGCCAACTGGGCACTCGTTCGCAACGGCATTGCCGTAATGTCAAACTTGCCAAACGCGCGCAAAGCTGAAGAGCCATACGCCGAGCATATCTTACAAGAGCAGGGCATTAAAACCGTTCGCGTTCCCGACAATCTATTATTTTCCGGCCAAGGCGATGCGCTTATTTGTGGCGATTATCTATTTGCCGGCTCAGGTTACCGTTCCGATCCGGCCGCGCAACAATTCGTCGCCGAAACACTCGGCCTCCAACTCGTGCAGCTTCACGCCATGCCAAAAACCAATCCAGACGGCTCTGAGTTCATCAACCCAGAAACCAATCACGCCGATAGCTTTTTCTACGATCTAGATTTGGCGCTCAGTGTTATTGATGAGCATACAATTGCTTATTGCCCAGACGCTTTTGACGCAGACTCACTCAAAAAGCTCGAAGCCATTCCCGATCTAGAAAAAATCCATGTCGATCCTAAGGAATGCACCGAGGGTTTTGCCTGCAATCTAGTCAGCACCGGGGAGACCGTCGTTATGTCCGCTCACGCACCAAAACTCAAGGCTGCGCTCGAAACTCGCGGACTCAAATGCCTCACTCCAGAAATATCTGAACTCAAAAAAGGCGGTGGCTACATTCGTTGCATTAGCCTCTGGCTAAGCTAATATTCCCGTAGTATTGCTCATTCCCTTTATGTTAAAATTAAGCAAAAGGGAGTGTATTTATGAGTATTCGACGAAGGTCAAAGTTTTTAAGGCGGCTTTTTGCTGCTATTTTTATCGCAATTCTAAGCGGTTTTTCTATTACGGCTATCATTCAGGCCAACAATAAAACCAGCGCACTCGCAGAAGTTAGCAGCGACGTTTGGAATCTCAGCCTCAGCTTCTACGATAGTACCGTTAACAATGGCAACACAGAACTTACGCAACAAACTTGGAGCGTGCCGGTCGACCAAACATACGGCGGCTCCCGCACATTCACTATCCAGACAAACTACTCGGCAAACATCGTCGATAAAACGTACAATCCTAGACAGCTCGAAATTAAGCTCGAGCTTCCTATTCGCCCAGGTTACTCAACTAGAAGACAATACACAACAATCAACGCTCTCGGCCAAGAATGGACCGACTCTGCATTCCTCTGGCTAGATAGCTATAACGTCTCCGCTAAACCTCTAAAAGGCACTTCTACCATTGATTACGATTGGGAATATGAATGCCCAAGCGATCAAAACTACTGCCTCTTTAGAAACCTCAAGACCATCGAAAAAAACACTAGCCTCCAAGGAAGCTTCCAGGTAACCTTGCAGTTCCATATCAATGGCGGCGCCAACGGTGCTCCGTTCTTCGGAGAAACCTTCCATGAAGAATTGGCATACGAAGGCGTGGCTACCCTCAATAATACAGTCAGTAGCAATCCTATTAATATATACCTCTCTAAAGACACCGCTGTCGAATGGAAAAAACGCAATTATACCGTCAATACCATCCCGCGCAAACTCGACTCTCTCGATGGCTTCAATGTCGCCAACGCAAACGACTACACTTGGGTTCATTATGTCTATTACGGCGCCAGTGTAAAACAAAAAACCGACACTCAAACCACTACCCCTTACGAAGCCCCCTACACGCCAGAAACCGGCCCAGAAAACTATGTGTATGCACAAGGCAGAAGCACCTACATCCCCGTAAAAGACTGGCGTTGGGAAGATACTTTCAGCGACGACGCTCTTGTCTTCAATTCAGACAAGCAGCCAATGACCAAGAATGATGAGGGCAACTACATCATCTCATCATCTCCAGCAAAGACCACTTCTTATTGTAGAATTGAAAAAAACTCCAGCGTCTATGTCTTCAACACCTGTTACGAAATCTACGTCGCATTTCCAAAAGATAAGTTTAACGAAACACTAGGGACTAATAAAGTCGACAATACTGTTTATTCCCGCGGCACTTATTTCCTATCCGACCAGGAAGAACTGCTTGATAGCGACACGGCAGAAATTGATCTTCGTAATTTTGCGCTTACCTACGAAGGTAACTCTGTTAGTGTTTCAAAAGCCCTTAACACCGTAAACGCTCATGGCGACGTCAATTATGCAACCTATCAGAGTCTCCGCACAAAAGCTGGTGCTTCCTTCTACTACGACATTCATGTTAGCGCTCTAAATCTTGGCTCCGAGCCGTACGACTTAATAATTGGCGACGATATCGCTTTCTACGAAGACCGAACCACTGGCACCGTCACCAAATTTAACGACGACGAACACTCCTTCGCTCGCATTAGGGCGCCATACGAGCTCGTTGCCGCCAACGGAGAAGATTTTACCTGCGCAAACTACGACGTGGAGGTCTACTACCGACTCAGCGGCGAATCTGATTATCGCAGACTCAACAACGTCACCGGCAACCACGCCCACCCATGCGGCAGATGGATAGATGGTTACTACACTATGCAACCAACCTGGAATCTACCAGACAATAGCGTTGCTTGGAAAATCGTAATCAAGAACCTCGACAAAGGTATCGCAGATTATCCTATCTTCACCGAAGCAAACTATCACTCCCAAAACGTGCCGCAATACGGCAAACTGTACAACTTCTCCTATGCAGAAGTGCAACGCAATGGACAAACCTTAAACGTCGTTCCTTTCGAATCATACGCCTCCGAACTAACACAGGAAAACCTCGCACCATACGACCAAGCCACATACGGACACTACCAACAGCGTGCTTTCCATGAATATAGCTACGACATACGCCCGGTTGCACCTATCCTAAATGTTGCAACGGGCGGCCCAACTCTCGACAGCCAATCGGTTGCATATAATGCCTCTGCCGATGGCTACGAGGGCATGCTCAAAGATAACGCGTACATTACTCAACAATCTTCAGATAAGGAACTAAATTTTGACGTCCTTCGTCAAGATCTTACAGAAGCAGATCTAACTACCGATTGGACCCAATATATCCTTTTGCCGCCTGGAGTTACCGTTGCTTCAACCCCAGAAGAAATCGCTAATAGCGCCTCTGCCGAACAAACTTATAAGTATCTCTACAATTTAGACGGCACAACAGTCTTCAATACTCAGTCCGACCTAAGTAACTATGTCAAAACACATACTCAAGTCAGCATAATAAAGAACTGGCGCAATAGCGGCCAAGAACTCATCCGTACTCACATCGATTTTTCCGAAAAACCATTCTTTGCACACTTGGCAAATTATTCGGGCAGCATTTCTTCGTTCAATATTAAGATTCGCATCCCATACGACGTCTATGCCGAAAACGAGGCAACAGACCCAGGCCATAAATATCTTCTAAAGACTGTTGTCGCGAACGACGATAGCTATAAGCTCGGCACAACCAATATTGTTTGGAATCCAACGCCAGACGACGGCACCTTCTTCGGCAATGCTGCCTATGCAGACGTCGACGAAGACGAAAGCATTGAGGATGTCTTCTACACAAGAGATACCGACTTCTCGATTCTCACTGCCGTCGCAGCAGAGCAATCCATCAAAGCTACGACGCAAACCGACCAGAATAACTCCTACACGACAGAAGATTCCTACGCCACCGCCGGCAGCGAATATTATCACAAGCTCGCCATCCGCACTGGTAACAGTAAGGCTACCAACGTTGTAGTATACGATACTGTTGAGGCTGCCTTCGGCAACAATGAGCACTGGCAAGGCGAATTCCTTGGCATCGACACCAGCTATGTCGAAACTCAAAACGACGCTAATGGCAATCCTATTCATATCAAAACCTATTATTCACCAAACACCGATCCTGGCTCGCTAACCTCGGATAACAGCTGGCAAGAGTATATCGAAGGAACCACTGATCCTTCTCTCGTCAAATCTATCGCTTTCAAATACGTTGACGCTAACGGCAACCCGACAACCATTCCGGCCAATAGCTACGTATACACGCTCCTTCGCATGAAAGCCCCGGCCGACAATCCAAGCACCGCTTTTGCATACAATAACTTCCGCACCGAATGGAACGCCATCGATCAAAACTCCGGTATGCCAGTTCCGCAAATCGAGGGCATCTCTTCTAATACCACGCGCGTTCAAATCGACCATCTCTTCGACATCCACGTCGTTAAACAGTGGGATGATTTCAACAACAAATACAATACTCGCCCAAGCACCATCACGCCAAAACTCACTCGCGATATCGAAACTATCGATCACAGCTCATCTATCAATATCGCCAACGGCGAGAGCACTCTTGATTATCATAATTTACACGAGTACTACGACGGCCAATACGACGTCAACCTTGATGCTATTCCGAATTACACTACCACCAAAAGCTATAACAAGAGAACGCACACTTATACATTCAAAAGCGCTCTCACTCTCAGTAAAATCAAGGTCGTCAATATCTGGAACGACGAAGATAACCGCTACAATCTCCGCCCACCAACCGTCGATTTCAATCTTCTTTACGGCAATACCATCGACAACACCCATCAGCTAGCCGTCACCGGCAATACGGACGACTTCTACTTCGAGAATGTTCCAGTCGGCCTCATTGACGATTTCTCAGTTGCCGCCAATCCAATCGACGACTACACCACTGCACTCAAGGTCAGCGATGACGGTCTAACTTGGACCTTCACCCACACCCTCTCCGCAAACTTCAATATTACCGTCAAGCATGTTTGGAATGACGCCGATAACGCCTACGGCTCTCGCCCAGGTAGCGTCGAGTACACTCTCGATAAAAGCGGCGCAGCCACTGATACTCTTACGCTTGGCAATATTGACGCTCAAGACACCTTCGCAAATCTCCCACTTCTCGACAAAGCCAAATATTCCGTTCCTGATGTTGCTGTTGAGCGCTACACAACAGAGAAGAACTGCGAAGATGTTGCCAACAGTAACGACGTCGTCTGCACCTTCACTCATAAGCTTGAGGAAAAATTCAATATCACCATCAAGCACGTTTGGGTCGATAACGACAACGAGCGCAACCTTCGCCCAGCTACTGGCGTCACCTATACGCTCAGCAAAGACGGAGCAGAGAGCACAACACACAATCTCGCCTCAATCGATACCCAGACTACAATTTCCGATCTCCCACTCATCGACAGGACCAACTATTCCGTTCCTGATGTTGCTGTTGAGCGCTACACAACAGAGAAGAACTGCGAAGATGTTGCCAACAGTAACAATATCATCTGCACCTTCACTCACACGCTCATCAAAGAAGAATCCAATCAGCCAGAAAATAATCCAAGCGATCCAAGCGACCCAAGCAACCCGGCCGGTACGACCGACGACGATTCACCAGCGAACACTCCGACAAACACACCAAACACCGGTGATACGATTATTGCCAGCCTTGCAATCCTTGCTAGCTCGATTGTCGCAGGTGGCATCTTCGTCACAATACGCAAAAAGCTGCACCGCAGCTAGGCGCGATGCAGAGGAGGGCAAAAGCCCTCCTTTTTGTTTACGCTTGCACGAAAAACTAATCTATTCTATACTATCTCAGATCCCTCGAGCGGACCATTTGTTTCGCCCGCAGGGTGTTCTTTCGTGACTCCGCCTCCGCTTTATATAAATCCACATCCGGCTCCAGCCGTTAGTAGTGGCGAGCGAACGCGGCTCATTCTCATTCGTTTCGTTAATTTCATCACCCCTTGCGGGCCTGTCCTTAGCGAAATTCGCGGAGGTGGAGCCACCTGCCAACATTATGACGCCCATCTGGGCGTCTTTTTTCATACTCATGCTTGCCACCATAAATACTGCATGCTACACTTAAAACAACTCAAGACGATGCATCGGCATCCATCGTCCTCTGAGGGTTCTTTCGCTCTGTCTCTATTTATGCGCACGGTAAACATGACTGCCAAAACTCACACTAAGCTGCCAGCTTTCTTGCCGGTCGCCGGCAAAATCCGCTGCACCGCGCTACGGTGCACTCACTAAGTGAATCCACGCGTCTTTCGCACACCGGTGCGAGCAAAACTATGTGCGCAGTCCGCCCAACCACCAACCAGGCAAAACCCTATTCTAGAGACAGAGCATCCTAAAACAACGGGCGCCTTCGGGCGCCCTATTTTCATGCCTTCGCAACCGAAATACATTGACCATATGCTTATTTTGTGATATAATAATAAGATATACGTGTTCGTAAGAACAAGGCACATTCCCATCGAAAGGAGCATAAGTTATGAGATATCTCGTCGACTATAGCCTTACGCCGCGACCAAATATCATTACCGATCGCGAGCGTTTCACTCCGGCAAACATTTTCGCTGTAACCTGTTGCGCTCTCGGCACCTGCTCAAACGCTGCCGTAATCGCACGTCTCAGCCTCGATGACATGCTATATTACAGCGCCAAAGCTTGGACTTTCAGCGACTGCAATGAAACCCGCCACAACTATCAGTATGATCCATCATTTCATTCGGATGGCACGCCGTACGGGATCGCCGGTACAAGCTGGCAAATCTTCGGTAAAGACGTCATTCACCGACTGGGCTACTATCGCAACACTTATATCATCTGGCAATACTTCGACGCTATCGTCACTAAAATCGACGCGTCTTCGCTCGAAGAGCAGAGCAACCACGATTTCGACTGTTTCTACGGCCAAACCAACGAGGAATTCGAAACAGCCTGCGAAGCCATGGAGCAGTTTATTTACGCCAAGATTCAGGCAATCGTCGCAGACCTTAGCTAATCCCACTTTCGTCGTCGCCCAGCCGGGCGACTTTTTCTTGCTCGCGCTCCAGGCATCACCAAAAATCCTCTTCCTTATCAATCATCTTTATAGCAGAGCAAGTCCTATCTCGAGACAACCGCCGCATCTCTTTTACAAAATCGCATCGAAACTGCTCCGGCTCCATCTTCGCAATATCTCTTGCGCTAAAATAGCGCCTCTCGCGGCCAGCCAAAATAATCCGCCGCTCCGCTAAAGCACGCCTACGCATCGAGCGTCACTTTCTACTACTGACCCCGATTATTTTACGAATTACTTTTTCTTCTAAATAAAAATCTGTCATCCCCAAATATTATCGGGAATGACAGAACCTTCAAAGCATAAGTATTATTTTTTCTTGACGACCTTGCTCAAAGCTTTCTTAATTTCATCGAGCTCATAGTATGCGTGTGCGCCATCCGCTCGCTCAATCGTCTTCTCGTTTCCTTTGCCAAGGAACATCACCGTATCGCCAGCCTTCGCCATCTTGCAAGCCTGCAAAATCGCCGATGGTCGGTCTAGCGTCAAGAACAAGTCCTTATCGTCCTTCTTGCCAGATTCACGCGCTCCTTCCGCAATCTGTTCCAAAATCTCCATCCCAGGAGTATCGCGATCGTCTTCCTCGGTCAAAACCACGATATCTGCGAATTTGCCCGCAATCTCGCCCATTGGTTTACGCTTCGAAGGATCGCGACGACCACCCGCCGAGCCAAACATTACAATCAAGCGGCCACTGGTAGCCTTTTTCATATCCGGCAACAACTTTTCAAACGCGTCCGGCGTATGTGCATAATCCATAATCACCGCAAAATCCTGTCCTTCATCGATGCGCACCATACGGCCTTCGACCGAATCCAACGCTGCGATACCAGTCGCAATTTCTTCATCACTCAGGCCCAAACGACGACCGACCGCCACACAGGCCAGAGAATTGTAAACATTAAATTTACCCGCCACTTGAGTTTTTATCTTCAGGCCATCCGAGCAGACATACTCAACGCCATCTGCCTTCAGCTTAATCTTCTCAGCCTTCAACTCACCATACTCAACACCGTAAGTCGTATATTTCTCAATATCGCTCTCAAAAAACTCCGCCGACGGATCATCCGCATTAATCACGCCAAAACGCGCCTTCTTAAACAACTTGCGCTTCGCGTCACGATAGTTCTCAAATGTCTTGTGATAATCCAAATGCTCGTGCGTCACATTCGTCATTACCGCCACGTCTACCGGAATACCGAGATCGCGATACTGCGAAAGCGCATGGCTAGTCAACTCAAGCACCAAAAACTCCGCGCCCGCATCCGCAATCTTCTTGATGCGCTCATTTAATGGCTTCACGTCGACAGTCGTCATGTGCTCGACTTGCTCATGCACTTCGTCGACACCCCAACCAACCGTCGTCATCAAGCCGGCCTTCCGACCAGCCGAGTTCAGCATTTTCCAAATCATGAAAGAAGTCGTCGTCTTGCCGTTCGTGCCAGTCACCCCGATCACAGTCATGCGCTTCGCCGGGAAGCCACTCAGGCTGCCATACAGCGCCGCTTTGCCGAAATGATACGGCAATACAAGTTTGTCATAAAACGGAATTTTCTCTTTCATACCCATATCTTTATTCTATCATTCTCCAGACAAAAAATATCCCCACCAGACAGGCAAGGCAAAAAGAATTAATATGCATCAAAAAACACCCCGCAAGAGCAGGGCGTTTCTTTAACAATTAAAGCTTTGTTGTGCTTCCATCATCTTTTGCGCACGTAACAATACCGTGCAAAACTTCCTTTTGCAGGCTGCTAAACGAATCGCAGCTCGAAAGCCCTTGCGTCGTATAAACTTCCTTCCACTGCGAGTCCGATGTGTTTTCCTTATACATAAATAGATAAGCACCCGAAAAACCTTGCGTTACACCGCCATGCGCAACAATATATTTCGAACCGTCATAATTCTCGATATGAATCTCGGTAAAAGAATCTGCGTTGGCAACCTTTTTCGCTGCTGCTACAAGCTCATCTTGACTAATATTAACTGGCTTTACACTAGTCGTAACATTGCTTTCTTTAATCTGTTTTTCTAGCTCCGTAATCTTGGCATCTTTTTCTTCGATCTGCTGCTTGAGCGCCGCAACATCATCGCTAGCCGGTTCGCTGCCGGTGCCGCTTTCAAGCTCTGCGATCTTCGACTTCTGCTCCTCGACCAATGACTCGAGCTCAGTGACGCGATTATTGCCAGTATCCGTCTTATTATTCGAACTACTCGTTGCGAACAAAATCGTCAAAACAATCACCGCTACAAACAAAACTGCCGAACAAATAATCCACGCTTTATTTGATGCTTCTTTTGGATAAGTATTTGGATTGGAATTTGCTTCTTCCATAATTCTCCTTAAAGTAACACTACCTTTATTCTATCAAATATCGCCGAAAAAACCATAATTAGCACTCGACACTTGACAGTGCTAATTTACCGCGCTACACTGATTGCAGAACTAATTTTTCAGGAGGAAAATTACATATGTCTATCAAACCACTCGCCGACCGCATCGTCGCGAAGAAAGAGGCTGCCACTACCGCAACCGCTTCCGGCATCTTGCTTGGCGAAGCTAAAGAGAAGTCTAATACTGCCGTAGTTGAAGCCGTCGGTCCAGATGTAAAAAATGTCAAAGCTGGCGATCGCGTCCTCTATCAAGAATATTCCGCAACCGACGTCAAGCTCGACGGTACCGATTACCTGATTATCAAAGAAGAAGATTTACTAGCAACACTATAAGGAGTAGAGAATGGCAAAGAAGATTTTTTATGATGCCGAAGCTCGCGAGAAAGTTCTCGGCGGCGCCAAGGCGCTATATGACGCAGTCAAAGTCACTTTCGGTCCAAAAGGCCGCAACGTTGTAATCGAAAAAAGCTACGGAGCCCCAACTATTACGCATGATGGCGTAACCGTTGCCGAAGCCGTCGATCTCGGCAACAATGACGATGAAACACTCGGCTACCAAATGGGCGCCAAACTTATCAAGACTGCCGCACAGAAGCTCAACAAAGCCGCCGGCGATGGTACTACTACTGTTACCGTTTTGACCTATAATATTATCGCTGAAGCTAATAAACTTATCGCGGCAGGTCACAACCCAATGGATCTCCGCAAGGGCATCGAAGCCGCTGGCGCTGAAATCGTCAAGGGTATCGACCAGATCGCCGAGAAAATCGACGGCGACGATAAGAAGATTGCCGAAGTTGCCACGATTTCTGCTGGCGACGCCGAAATCGGTAAACTCATCGCTGATGTCATCGCCAAGATCGGCAAAGACGGCGTCGTAACCGTCGAGCAGGGCCAAGGCCTTGAAATGCAATCCGAAATCACCGAAGGCTACAGCTACGACAAGGGCTTCGCTTCCGCATTCTTCGTTACCGACGCAAACCGCCAAGAAGCCGTTTTCGACAAGCCAGAAATCCTTATCACTGACAAGAAGATCTCTAGCGTCCAAGACATCGTTCCATTCCTCGAGAAGATGGCTCAGACCGGTCGCAAAGACCTCGTTATTATCGCCGAAGAAGTTGAAGGCGAAGCGCTCAGCGTACTCGTTCTCAATAAGCTCAAGGGCGTCTTCAATACGCTCGTTCTCAAAGCTCCAGCCTTTGGCGATCGCCGCAAGGAAATCATGGAAGATATCGCAATCCTTACCGGTGCAACCGTCATTTCTAGCGACAAGGGCATGAGCCTCGAAGACGCTGGTCTCGAAGTTCTCGGTTCCGCCCATAAGATTATTGCCACCAAGGACGAAACCACTATCATCAAGGGCAATGGTGACAGCAAGGCAGTCAAGGCTCGCATCGCTCAAATCAAAGCCCAGGCCGAAGCCAGCAAATCCGATTACGAAACCGGCGAATACAACAAACGCGCAGCCGCTCTCGAAGGCCGCGTCGCTATCATCAAGGTCGGCGGTGCCACCGAAACCGAAATCGACGAGAAGAAATATCGCGTCGACGATGCGGTTGCTGCAACCAAAGCCGCTCTCGACGAAGGCATCGTTCCTGGCGGCGGCGTCACTCTAGTCAACCTCAGCAAGGGCATTAAGGACGACAATGCAGGACAAACCATCCTCAAGAACGCCCTCAAAGCCCCATTTGTCCAGATTATGGAAAATGCCGGTCTCAATTCTCAGGCCTTGCTCGCTCAGGTTGAAGCCGCCAAAGACGGCCAGGGCATCAACGTTATGACCCCAGACAAGGGCCTCATCGACCTCAAGAAGGCTGGCGTCATCGATCCAGCCCGCGTCACACGCGAAGCTGTTCAAAATGCTGTTAGCATTGCGGCGACCACTATTACGATGGGCGCGCTTATCGTCGATCTCCCAGAGAAAGACAACAATGCCGCCGCTGGCGCCGGCATGGGCGGAATGTACTAATTCCATCACCCACAATCAGTATTAGACATAAAAACTTTTAAGAGTCGAGCTCACACCTCGACTCTTTTTTAAGCTTTATATTTTCACGCCCAAAACTACAAAAACACCCCGGTAAACAAAAAGTTTACTAATTTTAAAACCAAATCTATTTTCAGCGTAAACCCATACTTTACCCAGCCATCCTTACTGCTCAAGCGTAAACAATCACTTTACCGCCAAACACAAACGAAACGAAAGTAAACAAATAGTTTACATCCGACAATCTGTTTTTTCGACAGGCTGTAAATAAATTGTTTACCCAACAAACTCTTGCTCAAAAAGACATTAAAAACAGCTCTCCACCAAGCAAACCCACAATCTCCACAGCTCTCCACCAAGCAAACCCACAATCTCCACATCAGCCAAACATCAACGCCGCAACCCCAACCACCAAAAATCCCCCGCCAGCGAGCAGGGGATTTCCAAAAGTCAGCTATATTATTTCGCAGTCGGCATCTGAATGCCAAGGGCGTCAATCTTCTCAATGATATAGAGCAATGCTTCTGCGCGTTCCTTGTCGTCGGCAATCTTATTTGCCGCAGCATAGGCAGGCTCAAAGCAGGCTTTGTCATCAAAGACATCTATAATATCACGGTAAACCATGAATTTCTTTTCGGCACTAATATCAATTTTCTCCAAAATTGGGCGAATGTCACTCAAAGCGTTCGAGCGTACCTTATCCAAATCCGGATCACCATAAATCGCCTTCGTTGCAACTGCCGCAGCTTCTGGACGAGCATCCAATGGCGCAGCCGCAATCTCAATCTTTGGCTCATCAACTTTTGGCGCTTCCGGGGCAGGGAATTCAGGCAAAGGCAAAGCGCCTGCCGCCGCAGCGTTACCAGCAACCTGGCTTTCAATCGCCGCTACAACATCAGCACTGCTCGACGCACCGCCGCCAGCTCCATTCGTTATATTATTAATCGCTTGCTGCAATTCATCCTGCGCAGCATCATTACTCTTGTCCATATAGCCCACCTTTTAATTTTATATAAACCTTGCTCCAAGTATATCACGCTTATGCTAAATTCGCAAAAGCCTAATCAACTGATCAACCAAATCAAGCTTTACCGGCTCCATCGGCAATCTTTCGCCAAATACGTCCACGATTTTTTCGCCCGAATCCTCTGGGAAGTAAATCATAATACGAGGAGAAAAGCGCTTTTTTGGAATCAAGACAATAGAATAGTGATTGTTTTCGTTTAGAACACCGAACGAGCGGTAATCTTCATATTTGAGAGTATATTTACCTTCCTCAATACCCTCAGCCGTCAGCTTATAGTGCAACGTACGCGGCGGACGCATAATATAAATCACAAGCGCAATTGTCGCCACCACGATCAAAACCAAGAAACTCCACTGTTGCTGCCAGACCGCAAACGCGCCAAGCAATAGCACTACCAACGCCAATACGATATACCAGCTAGTGCCGCGCTTGTATTCGATAAACTCCTTAGCGTCCCACTCTACAAAAGTCTCACTATTCTTTTCCATAGTTTAATTATACACGAGCATAATCAAAATAAAAAGCAACAAAAAATACCCAATTCCTTGAGTATCTTTTGGCGGAGGGTGAGAGATTCGAACTCTCGCACCAGCTTTCGCCAGTCTAACGATTTAGCAAACCGTCCCCTTCAGCCACTTGGGTAACCCTCCAATAACCTATATTTTACCACAGATAGTCCGAAACTGCCAAGCTTTATACTGCTATTGCATTTTTCCGCAATCTGTGATATAATAAAAATATATTTCTAACGAATGGGAGCAATAAAAGTGAACAAATTTACCACACAGATGGCCGCTGCCGCTGTTCTCGCTAGTGCAAACATTAGCCTAGCCGCACACAAGGTATTCGCCACCGAAGAAGCAACTCTAAACACCAACCCAGCCCAGGCCGGCGCCAATGCCGCTCGCGGTGCAGGCATGCCTGTCGAACTCGTCGGCACTGACGGTGCATTTTCACGCATCACCAATACGATTCTTTACATCGTTGGTATTATTGCCGTTATCATGCTAGTTCTTGGCGGCATCCGCTACATCCTTTCCGGCGGCGACAGCAAGAAAGTTACCGACGCAAAGAATACTATTATGTATGCCATCATCGGCCTTATCATCGCCGTCTTCTCGTATGCAATCGTAAACTTCGTCATCGGCGCTATCGGCACTGTCTCGAACTAGGCACTACGCGCCAGCAGAGCAATACTAACTGCTCTCGCTCCATTCGCTCTTAGGAGCCTCGCTGCGGATTTCATACTACTGCCAGTTGTCCAAATATCGTCAACCAGCAGATAATCCGCGCCTGGCTCCATTTTCTTGCCGCAACTAAACGCCTCGGTCGCTTGCGCAATCCGCTTTTCCTTATCGGCTCCCACCTGAGTCGTATTTTTGTTTCTCGTTAGCGCGGGGCAATACACTCCATCAATTCTGAGCGCCAATTCTTTCGCTAAGCTTCCAATATGATCGAAGCCACGCTCCCGTACATGTCGCGGAATCGTCGGAATCGGCACCACCCTCATACCTGGAAGTCTATCAATCCGCGCGCTCAACATATCAACCAAGTCAAACCGCGCTGCTCGCACCGCCTTAAACTTGTAGTCGTTAATCAGCAATTCCAAAGCACCAATTCGCGCCCCGACGCAAAACTGCCTATCGAATGGCAAATCCCTGCATTCAGCGCAGAAACCATCCCTTAATGACGACCCGCAGTTTAAACAAAAGCGTCATTCTTGATTAATGATGTTATTTTTACAACAATCACAAATTACTCCACCAATCCTACCGCAAGAAATACAGGTGTGCGGACAAAACATTTCGCCCAAATTTCTGATTATTGTATTTTTCACAACATTACCTCCTTATTGCTTGATTTTAAGAAAAAATCCCCATATAATAAAGCTTAAGAGTGTAATAGTGGAGGAAATTTATATTATGTCTCGCAAACAAGACGAAATGAGCTTGGATGATGAGCTCACTGCCGCCTTCTTGTCAGAGGATGGCAATCCTGGTTTAGTTGCCGAAGAGGAAATGGTGGAAACCCCAGACAACACTCCAGCTGTTGCGGTTGAAGAAACTTACGTCGCAGAAGATCCAAATGACGCTTGGGAAGAGGACGATCTTCCAGGCCAGCTCGCTGTTGATGTTTACGAAACCGCAACTAAACTTATCGTAAAAGCCCGCACTGCCGGTATCGAACGCAAAGATCTCGATGTTTCTATCTCAGACAACATCCTTACCATCTCTGGCGTCCTCAGCGGCGGCGAAGACGATAAGGCTACTCAGTGGCACATTCAGGAATGCTACTGGGGTGAATTCAGCCGCACTATCGCCTTGCCGGTTCAGGTCAAGGAAGATGGCGTTGAAGCAGTCCTCAAAGACGGCGTCCTAACCATCTCTTTCGAAAAAGAGAAGATTCAAGAAGCCAAGCGCATCACTATCAACTAGTCTTAAAGCCCCGTTCATCAAGACGGGGCTTTTGCGCATATCAAACCAGCCGCTTTATTAGTATAAAGTCGTGACGAAAACCTAAAAAATATACGCCCTCAGGCGCATATTTTTTATCTTCAAGATATCTAGATTGAATTTAGCACGAAGCCAACAATCGTGTAGGAGAATAGGGCAATCAAAAGACCGACAATACCCCAAATCAAAGTATCTTTGCCTTTCTTAATCTTGCCAGGGTCACCAGTCGAGATCATCATCTGGATACCACCCCAAATCGTAACACCGACCGCAATGATACCGATAATACCGAATATTAGCGTTACAACTTGGCCAACTTCTGTGCCAATCCAAGCAAGTGTGCCATCGATGCCGCCAGCATTACCCGTAACTGCGTTGTAAACCATATCTCTAATCGTATAGGCAAAGATAGCAATTACCATACCGATAAGACCCCAGATAACCGTGTCCTTGCCTTTCTTTACCTTACCAGGATCGCCCGAAGAGGTCATCATCTGAATGCCACCCCAAACAATCATCAGTACGGCCAAGACACCAACTATGCCAATAATCGCATTCGTAATCGTCTCAACTATGCCAGCTACGGCACCAGTAGGGTCGCCGTCGGCACAGCCAGCAGTGTGACACACCTTATCTCCAATACTATACGCAGCAAACGCATGACCCCTGATCAAAAGGGCAGCAATACTAGCAAACACCGAACCAGAAGCAATTGCAATCTTACTTGACGTCTTCATCCTACTCTCCACTAATTGCGTTCAAGATGAAGTTCACAATTGCGAACGAGAAGAGCACAACCAACAAACCAACGACACCCCACAAAATCGTATCCTTGCCTTTCTTTACCTTACCAGGATCGCCAGTCGAAGTCATGAAATTGAAGCCACCCAAGATAATTACAATCACAGCAACAATACCCATCACGCCGAAAATAAAGTTAAAGATGCTGCGAATATCAACCGAAATATCACCGGTCTCCGAATCATCGAATCCGCCGCCAACTTTTGCTCTATTTGCAGCGTCGTGTGCGCTCATAGCAGAAACCTTATTGAAAGCGTTTAATGCGCCCCAAGTAATAGTAGTTCCAGCAATCGCTAATGCATTTTTAATTTTACTCATTTTATTCTCCTTATCTAATGTATAATATAACATCAAACCGATTTTTTGCCAACAAAAACTCCGCT
This sequence comes from uncultured Candidatus Saccharibacteria bacterium, assembly GCA_946527885.1. Taxonomy (GTDB): domain Bacteria; phylum Patescibacteriota; class Saccharimonadia; order Saccharimonadales; family Saccharimonadaceae; genus UBA2834. Next base: position 32,232 of record CAMMYO010000002.1, on the reverse strand, counting down.
ATCAAACTGATAGCGGAGCAGAGAAACGATATTATCTGTTAAGAGCTTCGAGAACGAAGTTAACAATTGCGTAAGCAAGAATCGCGATTACGAGACCAATGATACCGTAAAGGATTGTATCCTTACCTTTCTTAACCTTAGCAGGATCGCCCTGGGAAGTAGCATAGTGAATACCGCCAAGAATAATCATGATAACCGCAACGATACCAATGATATAAATAATCGTGCTGATAACCTGCGAGACAATCTCGTTCAAAGTTAAGCTAGTAGCTTCAGTACAAATATTGCCATCAGAAGTAGCAACACCAGCCTGAGCACAAGCTGCGGTCGATTTACCGTAAATGTAATAGGTAGACTCAGAGCCATCTTCGGCCGTCAAGCGAGCGCGCTGGCAGTACTGAACAAACCCGTTTCCAGGCGAAGCATGTTCGCTGTTGAAGTAGAGATCAGGGTAGTTGCTTGGAGTGCCCGGAAGATTTGGACAATCCGCAAACGTAGGCGACGCAATCATAACGGTAGCAAGAATCGCTAGAGCGCCGGCCTTCAAGATACTTTTTATATTTTTCATCTTTTCTCCTTCTTAGTAGAAAATGTTATTCTGGTTATATTTTATAATATACGAACTATCTTTTGCAAGACTAACCTATAGCACCTACAAACAGACCAAGCAATATATGAGCAAACACCGTAATCACAATACCAGTGATGCCCGCAATAATACACTTTTTGCCCAGCTGAACTTTTTGCGGATTTCCGGCCGAGGTCGCCATCAAGAAACCGCCATATGCAGCCGCTAGCAACATACCGCTTCCGGTCATAATCGCAAACCAGTTTGCAAGCGTAAGAATACCAGCCGGAAGTTCCGAGAGATCTCCAACATTCGCCACCATCGCCACGAGACCCGTAATAATCGTGGCACCAGCCGCGATAACCGCACCGGTAATCGAAAAAACGATACCTTGCTTCGCCTTACTTGCTTTTCCAGGATCGCCCAAAGAGAAAGAATACATCATTGCGTTATACATAATGCCCATAATCGAAACTGCGCCCACAAGTGCCGCTAAAATTTCGATTGACGACATCACGGTATTGCGAAGATTCGCCGATGTATCTTTTACGTTATCAATCGATCCTTCGCTAAAGCACAACCTAGAATCAATAGGGCAGGCATCAACATTTTGCGACAAAGTCAAGCACACGCCAACACTACCGCAAATTAGTGCCATCCCGAGTAAGATTTTCTTTAATGCATTTTTCATATATTACCCCTATTAATTACAAGCCCACCGCATTTGTTACGAAGTGCAAAATCGCCTCAGCCAACATTGCGATCGCCATACCGATACAAGCCATCGTAATCGCTTGCTTTCCTTTTGCCGTATTCGAAGGATTCGTGCCACCAAGCGCGTAGAGCAATGCGCCGTAAACAATCATCGTAATCGAAACCGCGCCAACCCAGAAAGCAAGCTCGTCAACTATCGTCGTAATAACAGTATTCAAATCAGCAGCCTGCATAATACCATAAATGGCACTCAAGACCGTAGTACCAACACCACAAATAATCGTACCGATTATCGAGTTCGTAATCGCTTTCTTACCTTTTCCGGCCTTATCTGGACTTGCGCCTGCCATAGAATACATCAAGGCGCCATATACGATACCAATCAAACCAACAATACCCATAACGGTCAAAACCTGACCCATGATATTGCCGATGTTTTCATAGATACCATTCATAATGCCTTCAATGCTGCCGCCGTTGAAAGCATCATAGTTAAGCGGAGTACCTAACTGAATACCAAAATACGAAAAGACGCTCATACTTTATCCATCGCTCCTTAGACCAAGCACAGTAATAATTGCATCCATTAAAGCAAATACCGCTACGCCAACAATAATTTCCGTCATGCGCCGCTTCGCCATCGCTACACGACCATCATTATCTAGCGCAGTCGCCCAGATGATACCACAAATAATTACGCCAACGCCGCCCGCGACGTAAACAGCACCAGTTAAAGCTGTAACTGCAGATTCCGCAATCCCTTCCATATCGCACGGATTCAAAAACATACAATCGCCTTCGGCGTATGCATTTGACACGACTAGCGCGCTAGCCGCAAAGACGCAAACAAAGACAGCTGTTAGCACCTTTTGAAATATTTTCTTATTGTTTGAGCTCATATTTTAAATTTTTCCAATTGTTTGATAAAATTATAACATACATTATATATATAAAGGTCAAATAATCACGGTGGGTCAGTCAAGAGTAGCCAAGCTAGCGTAAGCTCGCCAATCCTATGGTCACCACTTGACTAAAAAGCTCAACTGTGATATAATTAAGAACATATGGCAGAACGCCTTAAGAGGTTAGTGTTAATTATCTTTGCGACGCTGTTTAGCGTATACGCATGCGCAGCGCCAGTTTTTGCTGAGCCAGAAACTAACACAGGCGAATCGCCAACTGATCTAAGTGAAATCACTGAAGTTACCGACTTTTCAGATGAAAACCGCGAAACTTGTTACGACGCCGCCGGCTATGTCGGCTGGTTAGTCTGTCCAGGCGCGGGTTTTTTGTCCGGTATTATTGATGGCGCCTTCAATATTCTAGAGCAACTCATCAAGATAAAACCAATCTCTCGTGACGCCAACTCGCCATTCTTACAAGTCTGGGAGTATTTCCGCGGCTTCACTAACACTGTATTGGTGATTTTCCTCTTAATTATCGTTTTCTCGCAAATTTCCGGCATTGGAATTAGCAATTACGGCGTCAAACGAGCATTGCCGCGCTTTATTGTTGGGGCAATTCTCGCGAACGTTAGCCTTACTATCTGTATGGTCGCCATGGATCTCAGTACTATCACCGGTTCTGGCCTATACGCTCTCTTTAACGATATTCTCGCTTCGGCACTCGCGAACGGCAACATTTCCGATTTCGCACAATCCATTTCTATCGCCGATCTTACCGCCGCCATTCTTGGTATTGGCGTAACCGGTGCAGGTGTTATTACAGTCGCGCTCACTATGAACGGTGGCGTTATGGGCTTGATGGTTATGCTTTTGCCAGTCATTCTCGCTGGCGTGCTTGCTGTCGTTTCCGCCATTATCACTATGGCCGCCCGCCAAGCCTTGGTCTATTTCTTGGCTATGATTTCGCCGCTCGCAATCATTTGCTACACCTTGCCGAACACCGAAAAATGGTTCCGCCGCTGGTACGATACCTTCGTACGCATGCTTATCTTCTATCCGATGTTCTCGGTCCTTTATGGCGCATCTCAGCTTGCTGGTGTCGTAATTATTACTTCTGCCGATAACTGGCTCACCGTAATTCTCGGTATCGCCGTTCGTGTCTTACCGCTATTTATGACATTCCCATTACTACGCATGACTGGCACCGTCCTTGGTGGCATCAATGGCATGGTCTTCCGTCTCGCCAATCCTGCTACTCGCTCACTACAGCGCTACGCTGGCGAATCTCGCGAACTCGCACGCCAACGCCAGCTCGCCAACACCAATCCAAACCGTGGTGTATCTACTCGTCTTGCGCAATATCTTGAAAATCGCCGCGCTCGCCGCGCCTTCGATACGCGCAACCTCACCGCGAACAATGTCGATACTTATACTACGAACGCTATGGCCAGTATGCGCACTGATGGCTTCGGCTCCAACCGCGGCTACCGTTTGCGTGCTTACCAAGAGCAGCAAATTCGCAAGATGGAAAACGATATCGCACGCCGTCAAATCGCTACCGATATCGATGAAGGTCTCGACGAAAACGCATTTGGCGCACGCCATCGCGACGCAATTATCGCCAACAATAACCGCTTTGGCCATCTTGTTGTCGATGATCATATGGCAACCGTCCGCCAGCGCCAAGTCTCTCTTGCTAACGCCAAATCTCGCGCTGATCGCATCAGAACTGCGCTCGAAACCGACAAAAATGGCGATTTCAAGGATACCAGCGTCGAGTCGCAGAATATTCAGAATCAGCTTCTCGACACCTTCCATTATCAGAACTTCAACTCGCAGGATGCTCACCACAGTTTGCGCTCTGCTATGGCTACCGCTATTAGCGCTCGCAATAAGGTTGACCGCGAAGAAGAAGCCGAATACGAGACTCTCTTCGACGCTATGCCGGCTGGTCCTGGCCCTCTCAATCAGCTTACTGAAGCAGCTCGCAACAAAGACGCCAACGCGCTCGAAGCTGCGCTCCGCATCGTTGCAAAACGCGGCGACTGGGACTTGCTCGATCGTAAAGTTGCAGAAATTACCCCAATGATTACTGGGGAAGAGAATATCGAAATGCAGAAACGTCTCGCCGATACGCTCGTTCAGTACAAGAAAGACGACTGGCGCCTTGGCCTTTACGGTAAGGCCCTCATGATGCGTCGCGGCATGAACGGTAACGCCGAATACAACGGCAACGATCTCAACCTACGCTCCTTCGTCACCTTTGACGAATTCCTTAGCGAACGCCGCCATCTCGACTCTAACGGCGAAATCGTCACCGTCACCAACGCCCAAGGCGAAACAGTCGACTCCGTTACTGGCGAAAACGCTAAGATGTTCCGCAAAGTCTGTATCGATCAGCTCGCAGACGATGAAAAGAACGCTAGCTTCGTTCTCGAAATGGATAAGAATGGTATCAAACAGCAAGTTCGCGATATGTATGGCGAAGAAGAAGTTGATCCGGCTACTGGCGCTAAGACTTTCGTCTATCGCATGCCAGCCCCAACCGTTACCACTTATGCTCCCGACGGCAGCGTCTTGTCCGTTAAGGAGCAAAGTCCAATCGCGCACCAGCTCAAGTACTTGCGCAGCGCCTTGTGTGACGGTCCAGAGGGCGAGAAGCTCAAATATGAAATTCTCATGGCTACTGGTAACTTCGATGTCAATATCGGCCAAATGCAAAGCCAAATTAAAGATAACACATTTGATGGAGAACAACTATTTGCTAATCGTCGCGATTATCTCGCGTCCGAAGTGCACCAGGACATCATCCATAAGCAGGTTCTTGAGCTTGTCCGCGACATGTCCCCGCAGCAAATTGCCAAACAGAAATCCGATACCATCAAGTCTCTCAACGCATTCTTGCTCGCTTACAACGACGCAAAAGCACGCCGCCAACACGCTATTGATCCTACCGTTGATATTCATGCCGACAAGTGTATGTCCGCCGATGGCAAGATGGTTCTTAGCAAGGAATTTATCGATGCACTCAACGCTCATGGTCAGCTCAATGCGCTCTGTCAAAAGAACCAGAGTATGCGCTTAGGCGAGATGAATACTTCTATCGTCGAATTGCTCGGCCTACATACGGAAGACAACAATACTGGCGCAGGCTGGGTCGATCCAAGAACAATTACATTCACGCCTACGCCACCAACAACACCTTAAAATCCGCCCGCAAAACGGCGGATTTTAAGGGCGGGGCACAGGCAAAAATAATAATGATTATGGTAAAATATACATATGGCGCAATATAAAGTTCCTCAGGATGTCGAAGCCGAAGATAAACTTCTTGGGCCATTTACTTTTCGCCAGTTTATTTATCTTTTGATCGTCGCGGCTTTTATCGGCCTCGGCGTTGTTTTGTTTAATATTTTTCCATTACTTTGCATTATTGTTTTACCATTCGTCGCTTTCTTTGGCGCTCTAGCGCTGCCTATCAAGCGCGACCAGCCAATGGAAACTTATTTTGGCGCAATCTACAGTTACTACAAAAAGACCCATATTCGCCCGTGGTATCCAGGCATGTCCGAAACCACGGTCGAAATCGCCGCACCAAAACAAATCGAAGAGGATCGTACTAACGGTCTATCACAAGAAGAGGCCTCACATCGTCTATCCTTCCTTGCCAATCTTATTGATACTGAGGGTTACGCCATTAAAGATGGCGCCGCTCAAACCTCGCTCCAAGAAGATGTCTACGCAGAAGCGCAAGCTCAGAAAGATATTTTTGAGTTGCCGCAAAACTCCAATCTCGACCAAGCTATCCAAACTAGCACCGAGAATCGCCACCAGCAGCTTGTCGATCAAATGCGTGCCGCCATCGAAACTAACAATGCAGCTCAATCGCAAAATGCTGCCATCGAAGCTCATGTTAAACCAGAGCCAGTCCCAGTTTCTCCAAATATCGAAGGCTCCGAACTAGCCTCGCCAACACCGCAAACCCAGGTGCCGAATCTCCCTCCAAACAATTTCCAGGTGCCACAATATTACGACGTACCACAAAACAACACTATCGCGCAGCCAATCGCCGAAAATCCACAATCGCAGCCGATGCCGATGCCGCAACCAATTCCGCAAACTCAACCAATGCCGCAACCACAAGCTCAGCCTGTCCAGCCACTTCCAATGCCACAGCCACAAATCCCGGTTGCTGCAGCTCAACCAATTCCACAACCGCAACCACAAAAATCAGCCGGCACTTCATTGGCCGACGCTGGCGACATCGACGATTATCAAGCACCAGCCGAAACCTCTCCAGAGCCGTCTCAAGTCGCTCCAGAACCAGCCAAGCCGAAATCTTCCGTCATCGTCGAAGCCGATATGCCAGTAAAAGCCGTTTTCGTGCCAGAGCCAATGAACCCTTACGCAATGCCTTCGCTTGAAGAAATCGAAAGTCGCAAAGCCAAAATCGACCCTATCGAAGACGACGAGAAACTCACCGATGCTCAAATCGCCGCCCGTAACGCCATCGCACTGGCACAAGGCAAATCCGGCGCCGGCGTTAATGTAGAAGATTTCAATGCTATCCGCAACGAATACCAGAAATCGGACACCAAAGTCGAGCAACCAACCGAGAATACCGAAGTCGAGGAAGAAGACGCGTCCGAAGAAGAGCCAGATGCAGACATGATTGAATTAGCCAACAACAAAGTATTTTCCGTCGAGACTATCGCAAAGCAGGCTAACCGCGTCAAGGGAAGCCAACAAAACAATGGGGAAGTGTATATTTCATTACATTAAGGAGTTATTATGCAACCAAATCAGCAAAATCAATCCATAAATCCAGCCCAAGCCGCTCCGCAAGCCGCTCCTAATGCCGCCGCGCCGGCAGCGCAGCCTACGCCAGATGAAACCACTACAAGAAAAAAGGACGACCCACGTTCCTCGCAGGGCACTTTGCTGATTTCTGAGCTCCGCGACTCCATGGTTGTCATGAAAGATGGCTCTTTCCGCTCCGTTATTGCATGTAAATCCATCAACTTCGACCTCATGTCAAACAACGAGCGCGAGGGTATCGAATATTCCTATCAAAACTTCCTTAACTCTCTCAATTTCCCAATCCAAATCTTAATCCGCTCTCAGCGCGTCGATATTGGCCCATATCTCAACAGCCTCTCCGAAATGCGCCGCAACGAGGATAACATGCTTCTCGGTCGCCTTATGGATTACTACATCGACTTTATCGACGTTCTCTCTCAGGAGGCGAACATTATGGATAAATCTTTCTTTATTATCATTCCATACTACAGCTCTCCAGAAGACGCCAAGGCAGCAGAGCAAACCAAGAGCATCGTTCAGATGATTTCTCGCGCCACTGCACAGCCAACCACTGTTCGCATCTCTCGCGAAAAGTACGACAAGGCTATCAGTGAAATGAATAACTACTGCGAAACTGTCGTTTCCGGCCTTTATCAAATGGGTGTCCACGCCGTTCGCCTTAACACTCGCGAACTCAGCCAGCTTTACTATAACTTCAACAACCCAGACACTGCTGTCCATCAGCCACTCGGCGACTTCAACAAACTCGCCCATCTATACGTACGAAAGAGTAAACTAGGAGAGGAACTATAATATGGCAAAGAAAACAAACGCCGGCGACATCGCCCAGCAAGCTCAGCTCCAAGAAGAGCTCGAAGTCCAGCAAGCCTTTGAGGCCGGTATTACCACTTTACGCGATCTTATTTCGCCATCAAGCATCGAAATCGAACGCGACTTTTTCCGTCTCGGCACCAAATATGGCCGCACGATTTACGTTTATGGCTACCCACGCACGCTTTACACGGGCTGGCTCAGTACTGTCATCAATATCGACGAAGTACTCGACATCTCAATGTATATTTACCCGGCCGACACCAGCGTCATTATGAAAAACCTTACCAAGAAGGTTACCCAGCTCGAAGCGAGCATGAATATCAATAACGAAAAGGGCAAAACTCGTGACCCAGAGCTCGAAGCCGCCCTTAACGACGCCGAGGAACTCCGCGATCAACTTCAGGTCGGCGCCGAAAAATTCTTCCGCTACGGTCTCTATATTACCGTTTATGCCGATTCTCTCGACGAACTCCAATTCGTACAGCACAAAATTGAAAACATTTTCGGTCAGCAAATGGTCTTCACAAAAGTTGCTACTTCCCAGCAGGAGCAGGGCATGAACAGTACCATGCCGCAATGTACCGACCAGTTGCAAATTCGCCGCAACATGAACACGGGCGCGATTTCTACTAGCTTCCCATTCACTTCGGCCGATTTGACTCAGGAAAAAGGTATTCTCTACGGCATCAATATGCACAACAACGGTCTCGTTATTTTCGACCGCTTTACTTTGGAAAACGCCAACATGGTCGTCTTCGCGAAGTCTGGTGCAGGTAAATCCTTCACCGTGAAGCTTGAAGCGCTTCGCTCCATGATGGTCGGCGCTGAAATCCTCATTATCGACCCAGAAAACGAGTATCAAAAGCTTTGCGATGCTGTCGGTGGCACCTACATTCGCCTCAGCCTCAACTCCGACGTCCGCATTAATCCTTTCGATTTACCAAAGCTCGTCGATTCCGAAGATGCCAACGACTCGTTGCGCACCAATATCGCCACTCTGCATGGTTTGTTCCGCATCATGCTCGGCGGCGGACAAGGCCTAACTTCTGTCGAAGAAGCCGACCTCGATCAAGCTATCATCGATACTTATGCGCGCGCCGGCATTACCAGCGACCCACTTACCCATAACGCACCACCTCCAACCATTTCCAACCTTTTCGACACGCTTTTGCATATGGGCGGCTCGGGTCCAGCTCTCGCTCAGCGCCTTCGCAAATATACTACTGGTACTTTTGCAGGTATTTTCTCGCAGCAATCCAATATTGATATTAATAACCAGATGGTCGTCTTTAACATTCGCGACCTTGAAGACGAATTGCGCCCAGTCGCTATGTACGTTGTCTTGTCGCACATTTGGAGTATCGTTCGCGCCGATCAGCGCAAGCGCCTCCTCTTGGTTGACGAGGCCTGGCAGCTTATGCAGTACGAAGATTCCGCTAACTTCTTGTTTAGTCTCGCTAAGCGCGCTCGTAAATATTATCTCGGTCTCACCACGATTACTCAGGATGTTGAGGACTTTATGAGCTCAAAGCTTGGCCGCGCTATTGTTGGCAACTCTTCTATGCAGCTACTTCTCAAGCAGTCCGCTTCGGCCGTCGATGTTCTTTCGGATGTCTTTAAACTCACCGACGAGGAGCGCAAACGTCTCGCCAACTTCCCGGTCGGTCAAGGCCTCTTCTTTGCTGGCCAAAACCACGTACATATTCAGATTATTGCTAGCGAGCGTGAAGAAGAGCTCATTACCACTAATCCGAACGCTAAAAAATAGCATTACCGTCTAGCTCCACATCTAGACTTTTTAGGTAAAATATTGTAAAATAATAAAAGATATGGTCTCCACACCAAACCAACGATATCGTCGCCCAAACGATCCATATATGCAGATGGAAGAGGCGATAATTCGCCCGTCGGATATTAAGCGCCAACTTTCCGAAGCCGAACAAGCGGCCAGTAAAACAGATAACGACAATACGCCGCTTATTTCTGATCGCCTTGCAAATTCCTTGCGCAATTACGAAGCCAATCAAACCAGCTCAAACCTCAAACAGCCTTTTGATGACAATCGGAACACCCACAGGAATTCCGTAACTGGCCGCCAATACACCGGCAGCAACAGACAGCATCAAAAATCAAAGGATAAAACCCGCAAAGGCCCAATCGCCTTACTAATCGGTTTCCTTATTGGTGGCGGCAGTCTATTTTATGGCGCCTCTTCTATGTTTGGTCCGCTTATTTCCGCACTCTATACCCAGGCAACCGACGTTCAGTTTACTTCTTACCATATGCGTAACGCTCGCATTTTCAAATACATGCTCGATGGCGGCAACCAGGTCAAGGTTAGCAATTTTACCAAACGCTATACCACTTTCACGCCTTACATGAAAAAACGCCTCAGCAAGAACGGCATCGAAGTTGGCTATATCGACTCAGCGGGCAATTTCAAAACCGATCAAATTCTCGCCAATCACTCAACCGTTCTTCGCTACAACGGCGAAACAATCACCGCAAACGACTTCCAGCAGCATTTTGCCGCTGATATGAATTTCCGTGAAGCCTACACGAAAGCCAAGCGCGGACGCGTGGCAGGCTTTTTCGATGACGCCGCCGACCGTTTTTACACTAACAAGCGTATCCCTCGCGATATTTACGATAATCACAAAGCTACCGGCGATTCTAAACAAGATACCGAAGCTTTTAAAGAAACCGTCACCGAACATGTCGGCTCGGTTGATGGCACTATTGAGACCGGTCACCACGAGAAAAACGAAGAAACCGGCGAAGACGAAATTCGTGGTAGTGGCGAAAAAACCGAAACCGGCAAAATTAAAGCTGACGCCGAAACTAAAGCTCGCGCCATCGCCAATAGCGTCGCGAGTAAAGTGTCAGATGTTGCAGTCCCTGTCTGTACGGTCCTGCGCGTCGCCAACATGATCGCTATTACCGCGAGCGTCATTCAGACCGCACGCGCCATCGCTTATTTCCATAGCATCATGGAGCCAATTAGTAAAGCTAAAGCAGGCGAGGGTAGCACTTCCGGCGTCAATGAAACCCTAAACTTCCTCGTCACACCAACCACATCAGAAGTTGAATCGACCGACGAAAACGGCAACCCGATTACAAAAACCGTCTATGGCGCCCCGATTCAATCAGCCGGCGCAAGAGTCAAACTCGGTAATACTATCACGCAGGTCAGCGATGCAGCCGACTACACAATCGGCTCAATTACGCGCGCTGCTACCACTATCGCCGTCAGCACCGGCGCAACCAATACTGTCTGTGCTGGCGCCATGGCAGCAAGCGCTATTGTTTCGCTTGCTTCGATTGCCGTTCCTGGCGGCGCACTAGCAAAATTCGTGATTGGCGCAGTCGTTCAAACCGCCGGCGGCATTGCAATTACTTGGGCTGTTTCAGCACTCATTAACGCTGTCACTCCTTTCCTCGCTCGTATTATCATCGAAGATGTTTTCGAAAAATACACCGGTATCCCAGCCGGCAACCTCTTCGATCAAGGTGACTCCGCCTCAAAATCACAGTTAGCCACTAACGCCTCTGGCTTCATGCCATCATCAAGCGATCGCGTAGATACGCAAAATCACGAAACCATCGTCGCACTCCGCGAAGAAGCCGAACTTGATCGCTATAATCGCAGTCCATTCGATACTACTAGCACAAATACTTTCCTGGGCTCACTATTATCTCAATTCACTTTTGCAGCCTATACTAAGACTCCGTCTACTTTCATTTCTAGTATTACGAATACTTTCGGTCGCGCCGTTCGCTCGCTAACCCCAGCCGCCTCAGCCTATAGCGAAGATCTCATGTATAACTCTATCTATCAGCCTTGCGAATTTATGAAGGAAGCCGTCTGCGACATGTATGGCGTCCCAATTACTGCTACCGATTTCTCGACCATCGATATAGACCCAGACGATGCAACTTACGAAGCCGTCATTAGCCGAAACCTAGAATATACCGACGAAACCAGTCGCACTACTACCACAGCCGTTGCTAGCCCAAACTCTGGTAGCATTTGGAGTGGCAAAAAATACACACTCAATGATGGCGAGCTTCGCAGCCTTATCGCAGTCGCCGGCGCCGAAAACGGCTCCAGCCTCAACGCGCTCAAGACCGAACTTTCATTCTTCGCTAATCTCTACGAATATCGCAAAAGCAAAGGTATTTCCGACGCGCAGGGCAGCATAGTTGAGTTTATTCGCAACAGCAGCTGGTTCTCCAGCCGCTCTCGCAGCCGCTACGACACGAATTACGAGCCAGAAATCAAAGACTCTCTCGAAGCCGCACGCGACATTCTCGTCAACGGCAATCGCACTATTCCACCAGAAATTCTCGAACATGACTGCATTAACTGTGGCTCATATGGCTACGACATTACTTCAGCCGAAAACAACGGTGTCGAAATCGATCGCGACGACCGCTCACAATACATCCGCAATGTCACTGTTCTTCATAATCGTTATGGCAGCGACTATGTTTTCTGGGATTGGGCCGACCCAGACACAAAGCAGGGCGATCCATTTGGCTACAAAGTCGGCACTACCGTCACTGCCGCTACCGGCAAATCAAACAGTAGCGCCTCCGCATCCGTCCATAACATTTCAAACGGCGGCCACAAAGTAAAAGAAAACTCCGAACTCGCCAAGTTCATCAACTTCTGCGTCAATCGCGAATCGCCTTGGGGCGTCAAAGACGCCAACATTTTGAGCGCACTCCAAACCGACGGCGGCATCGTCCTAAATAACATGCCAGTCGTCAACGATATCCTTGATGTTATTAACGCGGCCGAAGATATCGCCAACGAAGATTGGGCCACCGGCGCCAACTGTCTCAATTCGAGTAGCAACCCGCGCTGGGATTCCGAAATGAAGTACTACCAGCGCTACGTCGAAGATATGCGCATTCTTGGTACTATGGAAGATAACTCTGGCGGCGCCAACCCAATCATGGCTTACGAAGCCGACTACGAAGAAACACATCCAATCGATACAAGCTACGAAGGCACACTCGCACGCATGACAGGGCAGACCAAAGAAGATATCGCCTTCATGCTCGAATATGTCGAATATTCAACCATGCTCGCTAATTATCATCCGGAAGAGCGTTACGCTTTTGGCGCAACCGAAACCGAGCCGCAAATCATCACTATCGACAATTCTCAACCAGGCTCACCAGTTTACGCGACAATTATCGATCCAGTCAGCATCTTCATTGATAGGAGAAATTATCACGTATGAAAACTCTCCGCAATATCATCATCTCTTTCCTATCGGCGCTATTAGTCATTCAGCCTACTTTTGCTATTGTTCCAGACGAAAGCGTGCTAGACTTTTTCGATCAAAACGGTATCTATTATTACAACCCAGACGGCATTCTTGATGCCTGCGGCGGCGGAGCGACCATGCTTCCTGGCGATACCGTTGCTGAAAAAATCTGGAACTATATGATTCAAAAAGGCTACAACGATGCCCAAGCGGCCGGTATTCTCGGTAACGCCGAAATCGAATCCGGTCTCGAACCGACTCGCCGCGGCGCTAATGATTATTGGGGTCTTTTCCAGCTCATGCATACCGCACAGCGCGACGCAATGTGGGCTCAAATCACCGCCGAAGGTTATGGCGAATATCTCAGTACAGCCTACTGGCCGGCCGGCTCAGTGAATAATATTCCGCCAGACGCGCTCGACGCGCTCGTTCGCATTATCATGGATTACACCTTTGACCCAAATGACACCATGTGGCAAACCGAGCTCAAAAACGCTCAAACTCCAGAAGAAGCCGCCGAAATCTTCCTCGTTCATTACGAACGCGCTATTAACGGCGACACACCAATTCAATATTACGCCCCGTATAAAGGCCGCATGTATCAGGCGACCGCCAAGCGTGTTGCCGCTGCGCGCAAATGGTTTGACGAGTTTTCTGGCAACGGTATCGTTGGTACCGCATCAACCAGTAACGACGGCGGAAATGTTACCATTATCGGCGACTCCATTACTGTCGGCTCAAGTTCTTCGCTCAAAAACGTTTTCTCAGGTATTTCAGATAGTGATATCGACGCCCGCGTTAGCCGCCCTTGGGCAGAAGGTCTGCAAGTCGCCCAATCCATGCAGTTAAAAGACGTTGTCGTTTTCGCACTCGGCACTAACAATGATCGCCTTTCTCAATCTGACATCGACAACGCGCTCTCAATTCTCGGCAGCAATCGCCTTATTGTATTTGTTACCAACTACAACGGCACCGCCACCGACGGTTACCCAGAGAGCAACAATGAGCTTCTCAAAAACGCCGCCAAGCAATATTCAAACGTTGTTGTTGCCGACTGGTACGAAGCTATCAAGAATGATCCGACCCAATATCTCTACAGTGATCTCGTTCACCCAACTAGTACCGGCGCCGACTTGTTCGCGCAAACCATTTTCGATGCAGTCAATTCTAATGCTAGCAACTTTGGCTGTACTGTCAGCAGCGACTTCCAAGATTTAGTCCTTTCTTACGCTTGGCCAGACTATCATCCGTCCGGTTTTACCGAGCGTCGCCCAGAATATATTGACGCCGTTAATAAATCCGTCGCCGAAGGGCGTTATGTTGGCGGCTTCGAAGGCGTCGACTGTGGCGGCTTCGTCACGATTCTTGTTCAAAACTCCGGCCTCGAGCCAGACTATAACAAAACCGCGCCAGGCCCAGGTAATACCTCCGCTCAAGAGCCATGGGTGCAGCAGCATGGCTGGGTCTTGCTAAACTCGGACCCAAACACACCGGTCGACCCAAGCATCCTACAGGCCGGCGACGTCGCCTTCTCGCATGGCCACACTTTCATTTATGTTGGCGAAATTCCTGGCTTCAATTCGCAAATCGCCTCCGCGTCTTACGGTGAACGCGCCCCAATGGCCGGACGCGAAGCTACCGACTATGGCAACGGCTCCACAGTTCGCTGGTATCGCAACCCTAGCTACACGAACGGTCAGGGCGCAGCTGCACGCATCAATACAAGAATTTCAGGAGATTAATCGTGGCAACCACCTCACACAAAAAACCAAAAATCACCCGCGGTCAATTCGTTGCGTTAATCGCAATTATCGCTTTTATCGCCATCGCTATCATCTACTCAATCGTCACAGTAATTTCCAGAAACGGCAAAATCGCCACCCAAGTTAAATTTGCACCATATAATGCCACTATCACACTAAACGACGCTAAGATTCGCAACAATTCTACCGCCTATCTACTTCCAGGCAAATACCATCTTAAAGTATCATCCAATCATTTCACGGACTACGAAGAAGACATTACGATTTCCGAAGACAACAACTATATCATGGGTGTCCTAGCCGCATCGGATGAGCAGGGCGAAGATTACATAAACAAGCACAAAATCCAGTTTACCACTGTCGAAGGTTTCGTTGGTCGCGTCTTAAACGAGCAGGGCGAAAAATTTCAAAAGCAATATCCAGTCGTCGCTTTCCTCCCTATCAACAATGCCATGTATTCCATTACTTATACCCGCGAAACCCCAGAATCTGAACCGATCATCACACTCTTCGCCAACGACCCAGAATACCTAGACATTGCCGCGTTTCGCCTCCAAAATTTTGACGGCGTAGAAGTAGAAACACTGCAGATCAATTTCCGCGACACCGACTTTTCCACAGACTTTTCCACAAGCACGGAAAGCGACGCGCGCAAAGCCGCCATGGAACTAGTCGAAGCTGATTCGCGCTTTAGTTTCTCGTCAGCCGAAGAACTAGATGATGATTATGCGCTCGTAAAACTATCCAGCCGCAATCTTTACAATCAAGAAATCGAGCATTATCGCATCCTACTCAAAAAGAGCAATGACGGCTGGAAAGTTACCGGCCAACCACAACCGCTTCTAACGACCAAGAACAATCCAGATACTCCGCTCGAAATTCTTAAATCCGCCAATCAAAAATAGCCGCCCCCGCGGCTATTTTTACAGCTCTTTATTTACCGCCATCATATCCGGCGCCGCCGTACTTGTAATTATCATCTGATAATCCTTAAAATTATCTACCAAATGACGCTGCCTCGACTCATCCAATTCAGAAAAGATATCATCCAACAAAACCACCGGTCGCTTACCAACCTCCTTTTCTAAAATTCGCGCCTCGATAAATTTTAGCGCCAAAATCATACTTCTTATTTCACCGCGCGATGCCGAACCATCAGCCTTCTTATCATTAAATACAAACTCATAATCGTCACGATGCGGCCCAAAACTCGAGTGCCCCAAATAAACATCCCGCTCAAAATTGCGCTCCAAAATCTGCATATATGTATTTTCGTCCACTTCTTCGCCGAGGTAGTGCAGGGCGCAAGTATCCTCGTTTTTCGCTATACTCCGATAATTTTCCGTCAACAACTCATTAATCTTTGCCAAGTTTTCCACACGCCTGTGCAAAACTTCTGCACCATAATGCGCGCACATCACATTCCAAGAAAACAAATCGTCCGCCGAAACCGTTTCTTCCTTTAAAAGATCATTTCTTTGCTTGAGCGCCTTTTTATACTTCGCAAGCGCCGCGCCATACAAATCACTAATCTGCTGAAACAACTCATCAAAATAATCCCTGCGACGCGACGGAGAAGAACCGACTAAGTACAAATCGTCCGGCTCAAATAAAACCACCGGATAGCGCTCGCGCTTCGGCAAGCGTAAACTTTTCTTCCCATCAATTTCAAAACTCTTTTTTGATCCGTCATAGCGAATAATTACTTTTTTCGAATCCGCCAAACTAATTTCCGCCCGATAAAACTCCGCACCGCGCCGCAAAATCTCCCGATCCACCCCTTTAAAGGATTTTCCACGCAACGCTAAATAAATCGCCTCCAAAACCGAGGTTTTTCCACTCCCGTTTTCGCCAACGATTAAGGTTGTCGCCTGTGGACAATCCAGTAAAAACTCATCGTGACAACGAAAATTTCGCAAATCTACCCGCTCAACAATATTCATTAGCTCTTCAAAGGCATAATTATATGCGTATAGTCGTTAGTCTGTGCATTTCTAATCACGACCGGTTCAAGCTTGCTCGAAATCCCGAATAGAATCTTGTTATCTTTTGCTGCCCCCAAAGCATCCAATAGATAGCGCGAATTCAACGCCACTTTTTCATCTTCGGAAACCTCTACCTCCATCGTAGCTGTATTTTCGCCAAGCTCACTCGCTACCGCGCTAACACTGAAAGTATTACTATCAGCCAGCGCCTCGCAAACAATCGATCCACCGCTCGCGCGTGCAAATAACGCCGCCACCTTCGTCATGCGTTGCAATTCCGCCTTATCTAGCTCCAAATTCAGAACCGTATTTTTCGGAATTAGCAGGCGATAATCCGGAAAACTTGCGTCAATTAATTTCGAAGTTACTTCCACGTCACCCATCTTGAAGCAAATCAGCGAATCACTGATCTGCACCTCAACTTCTTGCGCCGAATCCGAAACCAAACGCAGAACTTCCTGCAAAGTCGAAGCTGGCACAATCGCCTTTATTTCGCTCTGCACATCTTCGACAAATCTCTTGTCCGCCAAGCGATATCCGTCAGTCGCCGCAATATAAAGCGCCTGTTCAAAAGTATTAAAATACACACCAGTCAGAGCAGGGCGCGTCGTGTCGTTACTAGCAGCAATAATCACCTCATTGAGCGCCTCTTTAAAGATATCCACATTAATCTTGAAACCGACCGCTTTTTCCACATCTATCTTCGGTAACTCCGGGAAATCATCCGCCAAAATACCATTAATCGTGGATTTGTATTTGCCGGCCGAAATCGTCATCTTGTCGCCAGTGGTTTTAATTGTCACCGGCTCCTTCGGAAGATTCGAAACAAATTCCGCTAATAGCTTCGCTGGTACTGTAATGGTTCCAGTCTTCGCAACTTTTGCATCTACATGCTCAACTGTCGCCAATTCCATATTGGTCGCTGTTAAAGTGAGTTGATTGTCGTCTGCTCTTAAAAGAACATTCACCAAAATCGGAAGTCCAGCCTTCGTGCTTGCTGCTACGCGACTTACCGCATTTAATGCCTTCGCCAACTTGTCCTGTAATATCTCAACTTCCATTAGCATCCTTCCTTTCGTTTAATATTATTAAAAGTCATTTCCTTTATATATAAAAGCAGTAGTAGTAATAGTAGTTCTATGTGGAAAAAGTGGAAAACTCTCCCTTAACAGATGCAAAACCGCTTCTTTAATTGTGAGAATCTTGTTAATAATTCGTGGTAAAAGTTTTTCACAGTTAGTGGATTTCTCGTTCATTTGTGCGAAAGTCGAATTTTTATTCCACAGTTTCAACTTTTGCACAACTTTTTTGCACGCTTTTTGCACGGACTTTTCTACGCACTTTTGCACAACTTTTCCACATAAAATGGATAGTTTTCCACAGCTTTCAGGCATATAACTGCTCCCGAAGCTCTGAAATTTGCTCACGTAGACTAAAATCCGTCTTTATGGAGCCACGTATCTTCTTTAGGCCACTCATAATCGTTGTATGATCCTTGCTAAATTCCGAACCGATCTTAACCGTACTCATCTTCAACTCTTCGCTCATCAAATACCAGCTAATCTGTCGCGCGGTATTGATATTTTTAACGCGGCATGTGCCGAACAGGTCATCGCTAGTCAAACCGTAGTACTTCGCGACTTTTTCTACCAGTTTCTTTGGCTGAATAGAAGCCTGTCGTTGCGCCGGCGCAAGCTGAGTTGTATCGGCGAAATCTTCTTTAATGACTTCAGCTACTGTTTTATTGCGTAAATCTGCGCGCAAGAATACTTGGTTTAGAACACCTTCTAGTTCGCGAATATTACGACAGCCAAGACCAGCGATATATTCAACCGAAGCATCATCAATATCTTGATGCGCGATATCGGCTTTCATCTTAATGATTGCGCAGCGAACCTCAAAGTCCGGCATCTGAATATCGATCGGAATGCCTTGCATTAGGCGCGAGGCGAGACGTTCGTCGACGGTTGCAATTTGATCGGCGCGCCTATCACTACTTACGATTACTTGTTTATTGTGCTGATCGAGCTCATTAAAAGTATGAAAGAATTCGTCTTGGGATTTTTCCTTACCGACAATACCTTGAAAGTCGTCAACGATCAAAACATCAACATTGCGATATTTCTCAGTAAAGCCCTCAATCTTCTTGCGCATTGCCTCGACGAAATCGTGGTAGAACTGTTCAATCGTAACATAGAGCACCTTCATCTGTGGGTTGCGCTCGAGAATTTCATTACCAATCGCCTGGATTAAATGTGTTTTTCCAAGACCAGGACCACCATATATAAACAGTGGGTTGTAGCGTGTTCCGGGATTCTCGATCACGGAAAGCGCGGCATTTACGGCAACATCATTATTGCTGCCGACAATATAATTATCGAGGCGATACTTTTTATTGAGGCCATTATCAGTAGTCGTAAAGCGTTTGACGCCGGCGTAGGTTGTAATATTGCCACTCGGAGCCATTCTCGGCGCAGTGCTCGGTGGTGTGTAGCTAGTCGAAATCGTTTGCGGTGCATTATCTGGTCGAATTTCATAAGCGCCGCGTTTTATAACTGTAGACTTCTGGCTTTCGGTACTCTTAACGATAACATTTAGATCAGAGCAGGGTAAACCGCAGCTATTTGCAGCATCTATAACAATCCCGCGATATTTTTTATCGATTTGCGTCTGCAAAAAAACGCTTGGTGCAGAAATTGTAAGCGTATCGTTTTCACAGCTTACATACTTGAGGTTCGTAAAATATGACTCGAACGCCATTTCGGAAACTTCGGCTTTTACGGCATTTAAGATAGCCGGCCACTTGTCTGACATCTCTTGAACCTCCTTCTTGAAACTAATTATACGACTTTTCCACAGTTTTCCACAAAAATAATTATATTTTCTAATAGTTTTTTATGTTAACAGATACGAGTTTTCCACAGAAATATAGCTAACGGGGAAAAGCATATGTGGAAAAACCCTTGAAAAATGTGCAAAAAAACGCTATAATTGACACAATTAACTCAATTAAACAATAATTAGAAAGTCAGGAAAATACTCATGCCAAAACGAACTTTTCAGCCACACAAGCGCCAACGCAAAGTAGAGCATGGCTTCCGCAAGCGCAATTCTAGCGTAAACGGTCGCAAGGTTCTTGCTCGCCGTCGTATTAAAGGTCGCGCACGCTTGACAGCTTAATTGGCCTTTAAATGCTATCGCGCAAATATCGTTTTCATTCTCGTGGAGGTGTGCGCTATACATACCAAAACGGCAAAACTATTCGGGGGTCTAAAATCTCCCTAGTTTTTGCTGAAAACTCGCGCAAAAAACAACGCTTCGCTGTTGTTGTAAGCAAAAAAGTCTTAAAATCCGCAGTCGGTCGCAATCGAATCCGCCGTCGTGTTTACGAAGCAATTCGTCTCGAGCATCCACATATCACTGCTCCGGTCGACTGCATTTTTGTTATCTATTCAAAAGAAGTTGCCACCATGGAGTTTATGGAGTTGCGAAACCTGATTCGTAGCTTGATTCAAGGGGCGGAGATAGTGTAATATAATACACAGTTAATTAAGGGAGAAGGATAAAATGTTTGATTTGCTGGATATGTTTATCGTGCGTCCGATCGTGAATATCCTTTTTGTTATTTATAGTGTTGTTGGTGATTTTGGTCTCGCTATTATTATCTTTACGATTGTTGTAAAGTGCGCCATGTGGCCACTCATGAAACGCCAGCTCCATCAGACTCGCGCAATGCGCAAGATTCAGCCAGAGCTAGCAGAGATCAAGAAGCGCTGTAACGGTAATCGTCAGATGGAGTCGCTCCAGATGATGGATCTTTACAAGCGCAATAATATCAAGCCTTTCCGTTCGCTTGCTACTACTTTTATTCAGCTTCCTATCTTTATCGCTTTGTTTACTGCAATTAATGTATCTGTGCGCCCATGCGCTGTTAATAGTGAGTATAATGCACCAATCGCTGGCACTCGTTGCGCTAACGCGAAAGAGACCACGATTGAGTATAATGTAGAGCACTCTGCGTATTCTTTTGTGCGCTCTATGAATCGCATTGATGATCTTATTCAAAAGCAAAAAGACTATTTCGTAGCTTACGAAGAGAATAGCGAAGAGGCAAAATATACCTTCGAACCAACGCTCTTCGGTGTAATTGATTTGTCTGTTAGTCCAAATCAGGTCTTATCAACGCCGAACCTTAGCACCATCTCTGTCACAATATTCGCACTAGCGTCTGCCTTTACGCAGTTTATTGTTGCGCGTCAAAACGACCCAAGTCGCAAGAGCGGCAAGAAACGCACGATGCGCGACTTGCTAAAGGAAGCTGCTGATGGTAAAGAGACTGATCAGAGTGAAATTAATGCTGTTGCTCAAGGTCAGATGACTTTCATGATGCCGCTCATGATGTTGTTTATTACCTTTAATTTGCCGGGCGCCATCGTCTTCTACTACTTGCTAAACAACCTTATTACTACCTTCTTGCAGAAAGTCATCCTTAGTCGCAAGTTGACTGAGCTCGAAGTTGCTGCGGACAAGAAAATCATTAAGGAGCTCAAAGAAGTCGAGGCTAAAGAGGCTGAAATTGTTGAGCCGTCCGAGAAGACTACCAAGATTAAGGCTAAAAAATCGCATTATAGCAACTCAAATAAAAACAAAAAAGAGGATAAAAACCTCCATATTACCCGTATTTCTGCTTCTGATAAAAAGAAAAGGAGGTAATTATGAATACAGATGAATCAATCCGCTTCGCTACGAAGTATTTGGAGGATTTGTTGTCGTTCTTTGGTATTAATGTTGCGGTATATTCGACGATTGAAGACGATGTGATTCAACTCTCAATTCCATCGACCAGCATGAATTCACTATTGATTGGTAAGAATGCAAATAATCTTCGCGCTTTGCAGCACATTGTTATGATGACTCTAGTTGCTCGCAACGCCGAAACGACTCGTGTGAATATTGATATTGCTGATTACAAGCGCCAACGTGCAGATAAAATCGAGCATCAAGCCGAGCGTTGGATTAAAGAGGTTCGCCGCACTGGCAACGAGAAGGTTCTCGACCTGAATGCTGCTGATCGCCGCGTCGTTCACCGCTTCGCCGAAGATTACTCGGATATTGAAACCTTTAGCACTGGAGAAGGGCGCGAACGCCGACTCCACATTGCCAAAAAGGCAGAGTAGAGCAAAGAAAAATACCTCACTTGCAAAGTGGGGTATTTTGTTGTCTAACTATTTCACACCTGTGGAAAACTTTTTTAAAATCCAAACAATATTAAAACATAAAAATTTTAAATTGCCAATTTGACAAAAGGCGAATATTATTTCGCCTTGTTGCCAATCACTATAATGAAATCACAATCATAAGACGCGAGCGACTCAGGAAGCTCGGTAATTGCTTGGGTGTTGTATAGCTTCTCGAGCGACGCAAGCGTATTCTTCTTATCGCCAGACTTCGCATAAATTCGATAACCATCAAAGCCGGACTGATCTTCTGGCGCATTCGCGGTTTCTTTTACACTAAATCCACGTGTAGCGAGGTTGTCTTTTTCTTCTGCGGCTACGCCCGTCTCGCCACTACCATTCAAGACGGTAATAGATGCGCTTTCGGATGCAGCCGGATCAGCATAAAGTTGCTCTTTGATGTAATTATGAATTTGTGAATATTGTCCTGCGCCGGCGGTTGGCAAAACATAAGAAATGCCATTAACGGTGCCTGTTGTCATAACAGCGCGATGTGTTTCGTCGCCATAAAGCGGAATTGTTTCGATACCTGAAAAGTCCAAATCCTTAGCCAACTTCAAAAGTGTCTTGATTTCGGTATCTTTGAAGTTTGTGCGCAGATTGTCGCCAACCGCGCTCTTAAGGGCTAGTACGGAACCAAGATTTGATGCGAAATCGGTCTTGCGAATCTTCTTCGCGATCGCCTCAATAATACGTTGCTGGAAATACTCGCGGCTAAAGTTACCACGCATCGCGCCGTAACCGCCGAAGGCGTTACGTGTACGTGCGACCGCTAGCGCGTGTTCGCCATCCAAGTGGACTACTTCGCCATTTGGATAGCTATAGAAAACCTCTTTGCCTTTGCGATCCATCAAGCCACGCTTATCGGAAGTTTCAATCGTAACTTCGTCACCATCCCAAGTCTGGTCGCCATAAGTAAATACGACATCAATACCACCAATAGCGTCAACAATCTGAATGAGCGCCATCCAGTTCAAATGTGAGTAATAATGGATTTTTACACCAAGAATTCGCTCAAAAGTATCAGCCAGCGCCTTCGCGCCTTCTTCTTCGTATCGCGCAACGCTCTCAGCGGAACCATCATTCTTGCTATAAGTACACCAAAATACCTCATTGAGCTTTCCGGTCGCCGTGCAAGTTCGCTCCTTGAGGTCGCGCGGCAAGCTAATCGCCTTCACGTCGCCGGTCTCCTGATCGAGACTAAGCAACATCATCGAGTCGGTCAAAAAGCCACCGGACCATTGCGGGTCGTCCATATCGTAGCCTTCCGTACCGAAAACTAGCACGTTTGTGCGACCATTTTCGTCTTGTTCGAGAGGCTGTGTTGGATCCGAGAAAATCATCGTAATCAAGTTGCCGCCATTCGTAACATCGGCAACAAACGAATCAAAATAGAAATACGCTGCAACGCCGCCGCCAATCAAAAGCAAAACAATTACCAAAATAACCCAGCGTAGAATCTTTTTCTTGCCTTTTTTCTTCTGTTTCTTCATCTTGCGCGCCTTTCGCTCCTTTAGTGGTACTTCAGACAAATCGGTTGGATCAGTATCTCGCACTTCAGATAAGAAATCTTTTACTGCGGAACGGTCGTTCAGACCAAGTTCGCGATTATTGATTTCGTCAATGCGATCAATATCGCTAATAATTTCAGCATTGTTTGATTCGATATCGAAATCGTCGTCAAAACTCCTCTCGCGGATATTCTGAGGGGTATTTTTGCGCGCACCGCCAATCCTACTAACCGTAGCATTAGGTTGCTTGTTGGTTGGGCGGGCTTTCTGAATTGTGCTCCGAGAAACAGTGACAGGTTTTTTCGTGCTGCGGCGAGTCATCACCGTACTAGTAGTGGTGCGGTTTTTGCTATTTTTCGGGGAACTCCTCCGCTGGAGCCCATCAATAGACCTTCCGTTGCTCATTATTATAGTTTATCATACTTGGTCTTATCGCCCAACCGCATAAGCATAGGCGAGATCAAGTAAATATGTAGCGCATTTGGCAGCCCCGAGAAGAAGTTAATCGTAATAATATAGGCGATTGCGCAAGTCCAAAAAGCAATACCTGCACGAAGCCTTCTCGCGCACATAATAACCCCTGTAAACGTTAATAATAGACAGATACTACCAACAACCCCAGTTTCCAAAAGTATACTCAAAAACTGATTCTGGATTATTTCTTTCGCGTAATAATTATACTTTTGATTCAGTGCCACCCCGGCTCCGCCCAGACCAACACCAAAAACCGGCGCATCTTTCCAAGTTTCTAGCGCCATCTCGTTTAGATTCAGACGGATATCGGTCGACTCTTCGATATAGCCATTAAAAATCGCCTCCTCTTTTTCTTCGGTTTTCTCAGTTGGCATCTCTGTTTCGTCTTTCTGGCGTAAATCAATTTTTCCTAAGCTAATCTGATGAATTGATCGCGCGATACCCTGTGCAAAACCCTCCGAAGTTGTGGAAAACTCTGCCATAACACCTTGGAAAAGAATCGCGCCCACAAAAGCGAGCCCAGAAATGCCGAAAAATATCATGACGCGCATAAACAATGGTTTTTTCCACACCGGTTGATAGAACACGAAAAATATCAAAGCGAGTATAAATGCGTAAATTGCGCCGCGTGAAAAGCAGATATATAACGACATAATAATCAAAAAACTCAAGAGAGTAGAGCAAAGAACGCGACCCTTGCGGTACTTGGATTTTATTGCATTATATGTAAATAACAGGGATAGAAACGCTGGCGCAATGAGTAAATTTCCCATAAATTGCGGCTCGATCGCTAAACCGTTTGGATGCGGAAAGCCAAAAACATCAAAACCGCAGCCCGCACAAAGCAAGGTATACTCCTTACCGACGCCGGCAACGTCCAAAACACACTGAATTATGCAAATTATACCTGCGCATACACCTGCGAAAACGTGTAATTTTGCGAGTTTCCACCATTCTTGTCGGTCGAGCTTCATTGAGACTATATTTAATCCGCCCAAAAAGACTAAATCCAAGACACCGGCTACTAATACACCCCGCACATGGTTGGCTGACCAGATTGCTGAAAGTGTGGCGAAAACAGGAAAAGCTGCCAGCAGACAAAACCGCCTAGTCTTAAAAGAATGCCAAATGCGTGGCAGTCGCAAAATACTCAAGCCGCCAAAAATCGCCAGCCATATCAAAGGTAGCGACAATTCGAAATTCATTTGCTCGTTCTCGCCGAGTCGCAAAACCGGATAATATGCAAAAAATACTACGACCGGCAGCAACCATAGCAAATATCGCTCTAGCTTATTTAGCCATTTCTTCATCGATTACTTTTTGCAACTTTTCTTTAAAACTTGCCGTGTCGAATTTTTTAGCGCTCTTTACGATTGCTTTTCGATCAAAATCCAACTTCTCAAAACGGCGAATAGCTCGACGCAAAGAATCCACGCTCTGCTCGCTAAAGAAGATGCCATTTTCGTGATCATGAATGTAATCACGCGCACCGCCTTCCTTGTATGCGATGACCGGACAGCCAGCCGCCAATGCTTCGACCGGAGCAATCCCGAACGGCTCCATGCTTGGGAAAATAAATGCTTTCGCGTGCAGTAATTCATTGTTTAGCTCTTCGGTTGTCATTCGCGGTAAAAATCGAACGTATTCCGAGCCATTTGCAAGCTCTACTAGGCGCTCGTGTTCGTCGCCATCGCCAATCACCGTCACGTGCTTCTTTTCGGCAATACAAGCCTGAATGATTAGATCTTGGCGTTTCCATGAGACTTGGCGCGAAAAATTAATATAGCCACTGCGCTTTTTTGTATTTTTGTAAGTAAACTTTTCGGTTTCAACCGGCGGCGCTACGACATACGAATCGCGTCCATAATATTTCTTAATTTGCTCGGCAGCATAGCTAGAGATTGTTACGAAACAATCTGGGTGATTGGCTGCTTTTTTATCTGCCTTTCGTAACGGTCGTACGAGACTCTTTAGGCCAACTCTTGCCAACGGGTCGAGTTTACCGAAGCCAGGTCGTTCGACATAATCATCATACATTTGCCAATAGTATTGGGTTGGCACATGACAATAACAAATATGTTTGGCGTTACCTTTCTTGATACTCTTAGCTTCGGCGCCAGTCACCGAGATAATAAGATCATATTCCGATAAGTCGAGATGATTAAAATAGATTTGTCGCAAAGGCGCCAAAAATCGACGTAGCTTAGTTGGGAACAACTGCATCCAACCAGTTTTGACTGTAGCGTCATTAAACCAGTCGATTCCGCGTTTGTCATATTTTGAAGTATAGATTGGCGCTTCTGGATACATTTCGTGGATGGCGAGTAATACTTTTTCTGCGCCGCCAACAGTAGTTAGCCAATCGCATACAATTGCGACCTTCATTTCCTATATTATAACAGAAACGAGCGGAAGCTGAAAACGCTCCCGCTCATTATTTTGGCTATTTACGCTTATATTCTTGCGTTCACCGACTTCAGTTCTCGTTCTTGAGAATCATTTTTGCTTCGCCGGTTTCCTCGCTATAAACAATCTGCCCGTTTTGAAATACTTGAGTTTGCGTTTTTGCGGAACTGTTCCTAATGATTTCACTAGTCGGCATTCCGAGTACGCCATTTTGGTAACCGTTCTTTGCCCAAACGTCGCGAATCGGACCATTCATAGACTTATAGTAGCCAGTCGCATCTGAGCCGACAATATAGCCGTTTTGGAACTGTTGCCAATACATTCCGGTCTTTGAGTCGTGCATAATATTCTCGAGTGGCATTCCGAGTACGCCATTTTGGTAACCGTTCTTTGCCCAGACTTCACGAATTGGACCATTCATGGATTCGTAATAACCGGTTTTGCTCGAGCCGACAATATAGCCGTTTTGGAACTGTTGCCAATACATTCCTGTTTTTGGATCGTTATTAATGCTAGATATCGGCACGCCGAACTTGCCATTTTGGTAGCCGCTTGCCGCCCAAACTGACCGAATTGATCCGAGTAATGATTCGAAGTAGCCGTATTTTTCGGTGCCGACAATAAAGCCTTTTTCGAATGTAATCCAGCGCATGCCGGTCTTTGAGTCGTAATGAATCTTGGATTCTAGGAGAGTGCCAAGATCGGTTCCTTGATTCTTTAGTGTTTTATACTTCGCAATCATTTTTGCGCCTTGTGGATCCTTTGAAACTGTCGTAATCGGATCTTCTGGCGCAGGGGTAGTTGTTTGTTGGGTGTTCTTTGTGTAAAGCGGACTACCGAACCATTCCGCGAAATACATAAAGAAGTTGCGATTTCCGTAAGAGCCGCAAGTTGCGGTGCCAGGGTAATTAGCGAGCGCTGCATCATTTGGCGTGTATGGCGTGTATATATATAACGATGTGGTGGCGTAGTTCTCGAGATATACTGTCTTCGTACCGCAGGATCTGTCAGGTGAGTAGAGAATATTGTTATTCCTGTACGGGTGGTAATTGTATGAATTAATATGTTTCTTGTAGTAATCTAGCTGCCAAGCCGCCATCTTTACCTGATTATAAAAACCATAATATTTCGTATTGCATGGTGCGCCGTCAGGGCAGGCGTAACCCATTACGGTATTGTATTCCCAGCGTAGCGGCCAAGAATCGCCCCAGACATAACTCTCTTTCTTTAGCATTACAAGCAAGACTTGTGGATTAATGCTGTAATCTTGCGCAACATTATAAATAATCTGCGCCGCCGAAATCATACCGGACTTTACCTTACCCTTGGTGTCGTAGGAATTTTCGTGCGTATTTGGGTTTTCGTAATATTTATTTACGCAAACATATGGCGCATCGTGATAATTTGAATTACCATTTTCACGCATCATACGTGCATAGTCGACGCGCCGCGTATTTGCATTAACGGCTTTACCGTTAATATAGCGTCCACTACCAACCGGTTTCGTTCCCCACATATCGCACTCTGGTAAATATTTATCCAAGTGTGCCTGGATTTGCGCGACCGTCATCGACTTTGAGTTATAGAAAACCTCATCGTCGATAATTCTTCCAGCCTTAAAATCTGTCGCTCGAATCGCAGCGTCCGAGCTAGGAATCTGGCCGAAAGCAAGCATGCAAAAGACCGCCGTAAATGCCGCCGTCGCTCCTATGATGCTAATTGATTTTAACTTTTTCTTTTCCACTTTCTCCCTCCGCATATGTTGATTTGTATTTTAGCTGTACTGTCCATTCTCCTACGGATAACTCGGATTGAGCAAGCGTGAGCTTTTCGCAACGACTCATATGAAAATCGGGCATCAGGCCAACGCTTTTTTCGACCCTTTCGCCATCCTTTTCAAATACAAAAGTACACGTTGCTTCTTCGTCTAAAATATTTGGCACTTCGCCATAAAAATCTACAGAATGGTCGTCGTTTTCGTAGCTCGAAAATTGCGGCTCTGCAATCTTCAAACCGTCATCATTTTTCGCAACTTCTTTCGGTGTTGCCGCTGCTTCCGCCGCGACTTTTGGATCTTCCTCAATTTCGGTTGACGATTCTTCATTTTCTGTCGTAGTAGTTTCGGTAATTTGCCTATCTGAATCTTTGCGATCGGTCACGTTCTGCACTTGTGTTTGTGTCTCGGTTTCGCTCTCTGTGCTAATCTTTTGCTGCTCCTCGCGATAACGAATGACACAGAAAACGCCAAAACAAACCAATGCTGTAATGGTCGCAGTGCCGAGTATGGTTTTGATTACTGAGTAGTTTTTGCTTCTTCGGATTTTTCTTTTCATGGCCTTTACTATAATTAAAACATTTTTATTCGCAAAGCACAAGCATATTGCGCCTCCATAAACGATTATGCTATTATTTTATATAGATTATGGACGACGATGAGTTGTACGAGGGTGGTCACTATACCTCTGAGGGGGATCCAAACAGCGCTGTGCTCAACGCTGCCCATAATGACATGCGTCCAGATTTCTTGAGCAATAGCTCAAACGACGGCGATTCGTCTTCTTCGAAATCAGATAATGATGGTGGCAATGATAGTGCCAATATGCTACGCGATGGCGAGCGCAGTGCATCTGGCGACTCTCAAGGCAGCAAAGCTGATGGCAGCCAAGAAGGGCAAAACAAAGCCGAATCCAACGTAAAATCCGACTTTTCGAACAATGTTTCCGGCAAGGGCGAAGGCGCGGCAGATAAAGCCAAAAATGCCATGTCTCAAGGCAAGAAAGCCAAGCGTGTTGGCCCGCTTATCAGTCTATTGACGAGTTTGCTCGGCGGTGGCGTCGGTTTCGCAGGCGTTCAAGGTGTTTTGCCGTACAGTATCGTAAATCTTTTCACGAACAACTATGATTCACTTGGCGTTGTTAATAATATTCGCGGCGACAGTCTTATGAAGTCAATGATGGGCGCCGCTAGTACTTATCGTGATTATCAGCTCAACAGTTCGCAACATCAGGGCACAATGAAGTTCCAGTTTAGCTCACGTCAGATTGAGCGTTTTAGGCGTTCTAAGATTGAAATTGATACGGCCGCCAAGACGATGACTTTCCGCGATACTGCCAAAATCGTAGTTGAAGAGGATGCTGCCGACCCGAGTAATAATATCTTCTTTTTCGATGACTACTATAACGACAATGTAGATTTTCATATCGCCTATAACGCCGCAACGGCCACTTGGCGTAAATCCACTTCTCAGTATCTCGCCGAAAGCCTAGACAATTATTACAAATATAAAGGTATCGCGAAGAGATTCGCGCGCGTTGCTGTAGCGGGTTTTCGTAGCGTGTTAAATATTCCGCGAGGCTCGAGAACTGCGGCTAAATTTAGGGAAGCCGAGCTTAAAAATGAAAATGGCGCCACAATCTCTTACCAAGAAGGCGTTGACCCACCGGCGAGTAGTAGTAGTAACAAGCTTGTCAATATGGACACTGCAGATAAAGATTTCGACTCTCCTCCTCTGAAACCAGATGATGATTCGTCGAAGAGTGCAGCGGCTGGTTCTGTCGGCCAAAAGGCTAACGGTGTCGCGAAGGGGCTTGCCGTTGCGGGTAAAGTCGCCAACATTGTTTGTTCGGTATTTACGATTATGACGGCATTTTTCCAGCTTGTGTTCCAAGATAGCGCATTCAAGATATTGTCCATATCGCAACAATTCCTTGCGGCTTTGCAAGCGTCGCAGGCAGGAGATTCGCGCTTGCTCGCAGAATATATTGAGCAGCTCGTGCAACAATATACCGAAAACTATGCCGCCAAGAAAGACGGCTACGCTTCGGCTGAAGTAATTGGTGCACAGGAGGGTGACGATAATCCAGACAACCTAGACAACGTTTCATACAAGATGGACAATATGGAGGAAAAGACTGGTAGCGCTCTCACTTCGGAAGCTTTCCAGGCGTCATATTCTGGTCGCGCTATGGATACATATCACGATAGCAGTGCATCACAGTTTAACTTATTCTCATCTCTCGAGGGCGCTTCGAAGCACGTCAATCTCGCTGTATCAAGTTTCCGCAAATGTGCCTTTACGCGCCTAGCGACCGACATGGCGGCTTTTGCGAAAGATGTTATTAACGTGGTTGGCTGTATTGCGAGCTTGGGTATCGGTTGTCTTGTCTCGGTTCTCGAAGATGTCGCTATTGAGGTGGCGGCTCAAGTTGCAACCCTGGCGGTCACATATCTCGTCTCGCAGCTCATCGGCTACCTCTTGCCGCAGCTGATTGCGGTTTATGTACCAGAGGTACTGGATAAACTTGTAGGGGAGGACCTCGGAAACTCGCTTGTGTCAGGCTTTAACCAGCTGATGGGTGGCGCATCGCAGTTCGATGGCGGCTCAGCTGCTAGTGCATCGAGCCTACCGGCGTTCCTGTCCGCTAGCCAAGCCGTAATTGCAGACAATGCTCGCTACGAAAGGGAAATCTATAGCCCATTCGATCTTCGCTCGACTAATACATTCTTTGGTAGTATTGCGAACCAGCTCGTGCCAGTTAGTGCTTACGTAGGCGTTAGCTTAGGTGGCGGCATAAAGAGCTTCGGCTCGGTTCTCTCAAAGGCAATTACAAATCTATTGCCGACCGCTAGTGCCGTCAGTACAACCATTAATGTCGAGTCTGCAATTAAGAACACCAAGAACCACTGTCCATTGCAGTACTCAATTGGTGCTGTCACGGATGCCTTCTGTAATCCACTCATTATTTCCGACCTCAACACGGCTGGCTCCGATCCGGACGAAGTTGAAAACACCGAAATTATTCAAGAGAGTCTCGAGACCGACTCGAATGGCAAGCGGCGTATTAAAGAAAATAGCGGGCTCGGCATGTGGATTAAATACTGCTCGCGCCGTCCATCTCCGCTTGGTGTTACTGATCAGAATATTGCTGACAGTATTACCGGTGGTAGCCCAAACGGTCTCGTGAGTGCCATCCCAATCATTGGTTCGGGCATCCAGCTCTTGAACGATGCTAAGATGATTGCCTATGCTGGCTATATTACGGGCGAAGCCTGTGTCACTGGTTCATCTAGTGGTACTATCAACAGCAGTACCTCTCTCGATTTGCAGGGCGCTCTCGAATATAGAGATAATATCGAAAGACGCAAGACCGCAAACGACGAGCTTTATGAATCGTATGCTTCGCTAGCTACTTTTGGTATGGTTGGTACTTATGCTAACTTGCCTTCTCCAGGGGACGACAACCGCGAATCATTGATTGGGCCGATCCAAACCTATCATAGCGAGATAGAAAGCCAACGAAATAGCGCTGAGTTTAATTGTAAGTACTATCTTTGCGTTGAGCCTAACGATAATCAAACAATAGCTCCGTATAAAGACGTTCCGGGCGGCAGAGACCTCGACTTAAGTGACGAAGATGTTACGAAAGTGAGAAATAACTACCAGAACGATATTCAGCCTGACGGCACACTATACTTTGGTACTGTTGACTCTAACGGCTATAAGTTTACATTCCGCAGCCCAAATGGCGACTTTAACCAAAACGAAACCGCATTCCAGAGAAATTACGGCCTCGATTTACAAGCCGCAATAGATCGAATAAACACTTTATACGAGGAAATTTATGGTCCGAACGGAGTCCAGTCGAAAATCGAGCAGTACGAAGAGGAACACAAGAACGACAAGTATAACTTTACCGCTATCGTAAGTGGCGCTCCGACCTGGGATGAAGCGCGCGTCTATCAGCGCTATATTCAGG
>CAMMYO010000001.1 GCA_946527885.1 uncultured Candidatus Saccharibacteria bacterium | reverse complement strand
GATACAGAAGTAAAAGAAATCGTCAAAAACTATGCGAATAGACTCAAGAAAGCAGGCTTCGAAATCGACGAAATTGAACTTCCGATTGCAAAATATGCGCTGGCGATTTACTACATCGTGCAGCCAGCAGAGGTTGCCTCGAACCTGAGTCGCTATGACGGCATCCGCTATGGTTTCCGCGCCGAAGAGTTTGCCGACCTGGACGAGCTTTACAAGAAAACGCGCGATGAAGGCTTTATGACCGAAAACAAGCGCCGCATCATGATTGGTAACTTCGTGCTAAGCTCTGGCTTTTACGACGCCTACTATCTGAAGGCGCAAAAAGCGCGTACGCTATTAATTAACGGTTATAACGAGGCGCTCGAGAAATATGACGCTTTGCTCTGCCCGACTGCACCAAATCCAGCTTTCAAGATTGGCGAAAATACAGGCGATCCACTCAAGATGTATCTCGAGGATGTGATGACCGTACCAGCAAACTTGACCGGTATGCCAGCAATTTCCGTTCCAGCAGGCGAAACTAAGGCCGGTTTGCCAGTGGGTGCCCAGCTAATCGGTGCTCGCCGTAGCGACCAAATGCTACTTAATATCGCGAAGAGCGTCGAGGAGCAGGCTTAATGAATAATTCTTTGCCAGTTTTGATTGCGATTGTCGTGATTGGCGTCTTGCTATTCGTGACAATTTCGCTCACTAGCAAGCATAAGCCACGCTTGGACAAAGAAAGCTATCAAATTGATTTCTTGAGTATTGAAAATTCCCTACAACGCGATAATGAGGCGAGTTATTCGCTGGCGATTATCAAGGGCGACAAGTTGCTCGACAAGGCACTTTGCGAAATCGGCACGCCTGGCAGAACGATGGGCGACCGTCTCAAGAAAGTCGGCAAAGATAGGTTTTCTCAGCTCAATGCGGTCTGGCACGCACATAAGTTACGCAATCAAATCGCCCACGAGGCAGGATTTGCGCCAAGCTTCGCGCAGGCACAGCATGCGCTCTCGACCTACAAGCAGGCATTAAAAGATTTAGGAGCTATCTAATGAGTGAATATAAAGCAACGATTGGTATCGAATGCCACGTCCAGCTAAACACGCAGACGAAGCTTTTTAGCGGAGTCAGCAATGACGCCGTCGACAAGGAGCCAAACTCTTGTGTTAGCCCAGTCGATTACGCATTGCCGGGCGTTCTACCAGTTTTGAACAAAGCAGCGATTGAAAAATGCGTCCGCGCTGGTCTCGCCATGAATTGTGCTATCAATTTGACGAGCCGCTTCGATCGTAAACATTATTATTATCCAGATTTGCCAAAAGGCTATCAGATTACACAGATGTACCAGCCGATTGTTGGCTCGGGCGTAATCCATTTGCCAGATGGTAGCGATGTAAAAATTCATCACGCGCATCTCGAGGAAGACGCCGCGAAATCGACACACTGTGGCGATTATTCCTTGGTCGATTTGAACCGCGCCGGCACCCCGCTTTTGGAAATCGTGACTGATTTACCAGGCATGCATTCCGCGGCACAGGCCCGTTTGTATTGCGAAGAATTGCATCGCTTGATGATGTACGCAAATGCCACGAATGGCGATTTGTATCAAGGCAACATGCGTTTCGACGTAAACGTTTCTGTTTCGAAGACCGATAAGCTCGGCACTCGTACTGAGACTAAGAACCTCAACTCGTTCCGCAGTGTCGAACGCGCAATTGAATACGAAATCAAGCGCCAAATTTCCGTACTCGAGAAAGGCGGCGAAATTAAGCAGCAAACTTTGGGCTGGAACGATGCGACTGGCAAGACTTCCCCGCAACGCGGTAAGGAAGAGGCGCAGGATTATCGCTATATGCCAGATCCAGATTTGCCACCAGTAGTTCTAACGCAAGAATATGTTGACAAGATTGCGGCTTCGATGGGCGCGATGCCACAGGATTACCGCTCGAAGTTCGGCGTTTTGAACTTGGATGACAGCGCGCGCGAAGCAATCATCAATTACCCGATTCTCGCTGAGCGCTTGAGTGAAGTTTGCGACAAGGACGTCAAGTTGGCGCCACGTGTTGCGAACTGGTTTGCCAGCGTTTTGCTCGCCGAAGAAAATCTCGACAAAGACTTTAAGCTAGCGACTGGCGCAGAATTGACTGAATTGTCCGAAATGGTCGAGAAGAAAGAGCTCTCATCGACGGCCGGTAAAGAAGTTTTCTTGGCACTCTATAACACAAAGAATACTTCGAAGACGCCGCACGCACTCGCAAAGGAAATGAACCTTTTGCAAGAGAACGATGAAGGTGCGCTTGAAGCGATTATCGATGAAGTATTGTCAGCCCCAGAATGCGCGAAAGCCGCAGATGATATCCGAAACGGCGAGATGAAGGCAATTGGCTTCCTAGTTGGACAGGTCATGAAGAAGTCCAAGGGTAAAGCCAACCCAGCTACAGTGAATGAGTTAATTAAGAAGAAGTTAGCGTAAATAAGGGATAAGGAGAAGAAAAATGTCCTACAAAATGCCAACGAAAGCAGTAATCACAGATGCAGGTTTTGCGAGCCGCTTCCTGCCAATCACCAAGACGATTCCAAAAGCAATGTTACCACTTGGTCCTAAGCCAATCATGCAGTATGTTGTCGAGGAATGTGTTGCCGGTGGTATCAAAGAAATTATCATCGTTGCCACTCACGAAGGTAAGCCAATCTATGAAGATTACTTCAATAATCCATGCGAGAAGATTTACAAGCAGCTCGCTTCTCAGAACAAGCTTGATCGCTTTGAGAGCGTTCGCGAAGTTCTCGACATTGCCGATATCACGGTTATCGAGCAGGATCCAGAATTGCCATACGGTAACGGTTCCCCAATTGCTAGCGCAAAGCCATATTTGAAGGACGACGAAGCTTTCTTGGCTCTTTATAGCGATGACCTTATCTTTGGCGAAGGCGATGTTAAGACTTTGATCGAAACCTATGCAGCCAACCCAGAAGCTAAGGCAGTTATTACCGCACAGGAAATGCCAAAAGAAGTTTGGAAGAAGTATGGCATGATCGCTCTTAAGGACGACAAGAAGCGCACTTTGAGCCATATCGTCGAAAAGCCAGCCAAGCCAGAAGATTCTCCTTCAAACTTGACTTCTTATGGTCGCTATCTCTTGACCCCAGAGGTATTCGCACATCTCGAGCCAGCCAACACCGGTCTCGACAACGAGCTCTGGACCGTCGATGCAATTACTAAGCTTGCTAAGTCCGGCGATGTTATCGTTACGAACAGCAAGGGCAAGTGGCTCACCACTGGCGATCCAGCCAACTTCTACGCTGCTTACCAAGAATTCATGAAACTTCAACAGGATTAGTAATATATGGAAACGCCTGCCTGGATTTTAGTATTTATTCTATCAATCACACTCTTCATCTTTCTCGTGGTCGGAATCATCTTGCTCATTTGCTTGATTCGCGTCACTAAAGAAGCGAAAAAGATTGTAGTGCAAGGTCAGAATATTGCCGAAACGGCTGGCGATATTGCCGAGAACGTCCGCGATTTTACGACCGTGGGCGGTCTCGTGCGATACTTCGTCGACAATTACATGGATAGTAAATCGCGCCGTAGCACTCGTCGCAAAACTACCAAACGCAAGGTAGAAACCGAGGCGGCGGCCGACAGCAACGAGACTAAAGAAGAAAAGGAGTAAAAATGAGCGACAAAAAATGCGACTGCAAGGGCGATTGCAAATGCGATAAGAATGACGGCGGCAAGTTCTTTCTCGGCGCTGCGCTTGGCGCGGTAGCTGGCGCGATTGCCGGCATCGTCATGGCACCAAAGTCCGGCAAGGAAACTCGCCAAGACATCAAGGAAGCTAGCAAAAAAGGCGCTAAAAAAGTCAAAGACGCTAGCGAAGATGCAGGCAAGAAAGTAAAAGAGGTTGCCGATAAGGCAGCAGAATCCGGCAAGAAGTTCTTCAAAAAAGACAAAGGCACCGCCAAGGAAATTGTCGAAAAAATTGAAGACACTATCGACGGCGACAAATAGCTAACAAAAAGGCCTCCATGCGGAGGTCTTTTTTGATGTTTTTATTTCTTATTGCTTGGCGTAGCCGTATTGCGGAACAAGAATTTCGTAAAGCGCTGAATGATCGGCTTAATTTCTTCGATACCGAAAGCATAGCAAATACCGACATAAGAAAGCATACTCACGCCGGCGATCACTACGAACTTCGGGAAGACCACAAAGAAGGTATTGTCACCAACACGAAGCGGCAAAAGCTTGGTCAAGCACCAACTAATTATGCCAGCGATCGCCGATGCAATCATTACCTTAAACATCGAATTCCAGAACTTTTTGTCAAACAGGCGGTTCTCCATATCACGATGCTGTGCAATTAGGAGCATGGCTACCTCCGAAAAGGCGCTGATGCTTGTGGCGTAGGCCAACCCTTCAGGACCGAAGCCAATCATACTCAAGCCAACCGCGCAAATTACCTGAATCACGAAGGCAATTGCCGAAATTGTCAAAGGCGTCTTTGTATTGTGCTTAGCGTAAAAACCGCGCGACGCAATATGGAAGACTGATTGACAGAAAATCGCCACAACAAACGAACCGAGCACACTCGCAATCTTCGGGTCGCCGCCGCGCTTGATGAAGCTAACTACATAGCCGCGCGCGAAAAACGCAATCGTCGCAATCGGCAACGAGATACAAACAATTGTGCGCAGGGCTGTACAAAAAGTGTTGCGAAAAGCTTTTTCATCATTGCGCGCCACATCTTCACTGAGTTGCGGGAAGAAGGCAGTCGAGATTGCTACGCCGACCAGGTTTACCGGCATCGAGTGGAGCGAGCTTGCCTGCTGGTAAGCGCGAATCGATTGCTCTCCCATACGGCTAGCCAAGTTCGTATTAATCATACTCATGACATAATCGATGCCCTGATCGATGGAGCGAATCGGCAAGAGGCGAAAAACCGTACGAAAGCCTTGATTCTTCCAGTAAATCTTGAACTCATAATCAAAGCCCAAGCCGAACAGACCGATAATGCCAACAATCAGCTGCAACAATGCACCAAAGACCACACCAAGCGCAACGCCCATGATGCCGCCTTCGAAAATCTGAACACCAAAGATATTGATACCGTGCGTAAAACCTAGAATACCAACGATAATACCGATATTATAGAGAGCCGGCGCCAACGAATAGAAGATGAAGCGACCGACCGCCTGTTGCATGCTAGAAATCACCGTCGAAATCGAGAACAAGAACGGATTAATCGCAATCACGCGCATCATATTAATTGCCAATGACATTGACTGCTCATTCAAACCCGGCGCAATCATGTGCACGAGCGGATCGGCAAAAATCATAATCAAGATCGAGGCCACGAGGCTAATTAGGGCCAGAAGATTAAGCGTGCTCGTGCTTAGCTCCCAGGCAGATTTCTTATTGCCACTTACTAAGCGCTGGTTAAAAATTGGCACAAAAGTAACCGCCAAGGCGCCAGACGTAATAATAAAGAAGAGGAAATCCGGCACCGTAAAAGCTACAGTATAGGCGTCAATGCCGGCTGGATACGACGTGTAATACATATCATTCAAGCGCGAATCGCGATAAATGCCCAGCAATGCCGACAACAAAGTCGAGCTGGCAAGCACAATAGCGGCCATCTTAACCGATAACTTTGAGCTTGCTAGAGATACGACTGAACGAAAATGTATTTTTTTGCGTGCCATAACCTTCTTCTTTTTATTTTATTCGTGTAGTTTTGCAGCGTCCGGCAAGGTCGAACCCTTCAAAATGTCTTTAACTTCTTCTGCCTCGAGTGTTTCTTTCTCGATTAGCGCTTCGGCGAGCTTGTCGAGAAGTTTCTTGTTGGCTTTCAGAACCGCTTCAGCACGAGCGTCAGCTTCTTTATTGAGAGCTTCAATCTCGGCATCGATGATTTCGGATGTCTTCTCAGAATAAATTTTAGCACGGTCGCCAAAGAAATTTACTTCGTCCGAATTGAAAACCTGGTCGCGGAGTTTAGCGCCCATACCCTCCTCTGTAACCATTTCGCGAGAGAGCTGAGCGACATGCTGCAAGTCGGAGCTGGCGCCAGTCGTAATGCCATCTTCGCCAAACATCAAGCGTTCAGCTACGCGACCGCCCATGGCGCGCGCAAGAACATCTTTAAGCTCGTAGACGTTCTTGTAGCTGCGGTCCTCTGGCGGCAAGAACCAAGTTACGCCACCAGTGCGTCCGCGCGGAATAATCGTGACCTTGTGCACTGGATCGGAATCCGGCAAGACATGGCCAACAATTGCATGACCGGCTTCATGGTAGGCGGTAAGTTTACGCTCATGATCATTCATGACTTTCGACTTGCGCTCCGGACCAATCGCAATGCGCTCAAATGCCTCAGTAAGATCTTTGTTCGTAATTGCTTTGCGATTGTTGCGAGCAGCGGCAATTGCGGCTTCGTTAGCAATATTCGCAAGATCGGCGCCGCTACTACCGGCAGTCTTGGCAGCGAGCGCATCTAGGTCAACGTCGTCCTCGGTCGGCTTATTTTTGAAGTGAACTTTCAGGATTTCGATGCGGTCCTTGCGCTCTGGCAAAGTCACATTAACATGACGATCGAAACGGCCTGGGCGCAAAAGCGCTTTGTCGAGCATATCGATGCGGTTCGTCGCAGCAATCACAATCACGCCAGTTTCGTTTTCGAAACCATCCATCTCGACCAAAATCTGATTGAGTGTCTGCTCATCTTCGCGGCCGGCGCCACCACGAGCATCGCGTTTGTGTGCAACTGCATCAATCTCATCAATAAAGATGATACTTGGGGCATTTTTCTTTGCCTTGCTAAACAAGTCACGTACGCGAGAAGCACCGACGCCGACGAACATTTCGGCGAATTCGGAACCCGAGATCGAGAAGAAAGGAACACCGGCCTCGCCAGCAACGGCGCGCGCCATCAAAGTTTTACCAGTACCCGGATCGCCAGCAAGCAAAACGCCGCGCGGAATCTTTGCGCCGAGTTTTTCGTACTTTTTCGGATTCTTCAAGAAATCGACAATTTCGGAAAGGTCCTGCTTGGCAGCTTCGTTACCCGCTACATCTTCAAAGAGAACTTTCTTCTTTTCGTTGCCATAGAGACGAGCTTTCGCTTTGCCGAAGCCCATCGACTGATTGTTCATACTCTGTGCCTGGCGAGTCATGTAAATCAAGAAGCCTATGATCAAAATGGTCGGCAAAATAACCAACGCGGCGTCAAGAATGTTGCCCCAAATATCGGCCGCTTCCTCGACGGAAAGTTTTATAACACCCTTGTCGACGAGCTCTGCAAAGCCCTGCTCTTGCAAGCTGCTACCGCTTTCCTTGCGGGAACGAATCAATTTCAAATCAGTTCCTTCGCGCGGGGTTACCATAAGTTCGTTGCCGCGAACCGTAATAGAATCAATTTTTTCATCTTTCGCCAAAGCGAGAACCTCGCTCAAGCTTTTCTCTTCGTAGATAACATTATTGCTGAAACTGCCGAACGCAATCGCGGCAATTCCAAAAATAATAAACCAAAAAACTGCTAGACGTAGGATATTCGCAACTTTATTCGGCTTCTGCGGTTTCTTACCCGCACTTTTCTTGTACTCTGGCACTTTTCACTCCTATCAAACTTTTGAGCGGGCCTTTTGCCCGCATCTCTATTTAGTATAACACCTGAGACATATTGTAGAATAGAGATATGAAGATTACGAAATTAGAGCATTCAGGATTCTTTGTCGAAAAGAATGGGCGCAGCATTGCAATTGACCCAGTCGAATTTGAGGCGCAGGTACCGATTGTGAGCAATCTTGACGCCATCGTTATTACTCATAAACATAGCGATCATTGTCAGCCTGCAGTTATCGAACGTTTGCGGGCGGCGAATCCTGGTGTTGTAATTTTTACTACATTTGATAACATCGAGGCGCTCCCTGACGCAAAGGCAGTCAAGTACGGTGACCGCGAAGTCGTTGGCGAATTTGAGCTCGAATTCTTTAGTATCAGCCACGCAGAAATTATTCCTGGCCAGATTCCGTGCCAAAATATAGGCGTTTTGGTTGACGGAATATTCGCTCATTTGGGAGACTCCCTAGATACGCCGCCACGCAGCTGCGAGGCGATTGCGCTCGCAAATGCTGCACCATGGCTGAAAACTTTTGAAGCATGTGATTATGCGAGCAAATGCGACGCGAAGATTATCATCCCCTGCCATGACGCTGTATTGTCAGAACTCGGCAAGAACATCTCAAATAACTGGCTTGGAAAAATCTGCGCCGAAAGCGGTAAGGATTTCCGCGCGCTAAAGATTGGTGAGACTATAGAGATTTAATTCTCGAGGCGAGATCTCTACTGGCAATTCCGCTCTTATGGAGATTGTCAAACAAAAATTGACGATTTGTCTTCCTGAGAAAATATGTCGTAATCGAGGGGACGTGAAGCGACTATGCCATATATTCCAAAGAAGGCAAAACGTCAATTTTTAATGGACTTTTTGCATAGGGCTAGAATTTCGAGCGTAAATCTAGGATTCCGCTCGAAATCTTTGCGGCATAAAAATGCCCCGGGTAAACCCCGAGGCATAGGATAATGTGCGAGAAGCTATTAGTCCGAATAGTATACGTGGAAGTCTTCATCGTTTTTATTGACGAGAAATACGCCATACTCGCGGAGTGCCATGCGAATTTTTTCAATTTCCACATAGTGTTTCGACAGTTTGCGGAAAAATGCTCCGATTTCCTTGTCAGCCGTCAAGCCCTTGTAGTCATCATGCTGCCTGAGCGACCAATCGCTCATCAAGGGTGTCATGACCTGAATTTCTACAGGGATATACAAGATTTCGTTGTCGACGACAATTTTCGCCATAACAATCACGTGAATTCCGCGATAGCCAGAGAGCTTTTTGCCCTCGGGGAGGAAGTTTTTGACCTCCGCGTCCGGGTACAAATCGAGAATCTCATCGACCACTGTCTGAATGTCGTCCTCATAGGCTACGATCACTCGCAGCCCGGCTATATCGTTGAGCGTAGAAGCTCCCTCAAGCGTGCAAGGACGTCCCTTTTTCTGAAGTTTCCCGATAGCCGATGAGTACTTCTTGGGCCCATGACGCCCGATGATTTTGCTGACGATCGAGCATCCGCGCTCTCTGTTTGCTATTTCATTGAGCGTGATAGCACTGTTTTGCAGCTGTGCGCCGACTACTCCCTGAGCCATAATGTACGGTACGGTAAAGTAACGGTATTCTTCTTCTGTGATCTGGATTTCTCCCGCAGCTTCTGCAACGATTGCTTCTTTTTCATCCATTCTTTCGACCCCTCCTTAAAGATGGAACACAGTAAAAGTGGTAAGATACGACTAGCCGAAGCCAATCGTTCTAATTATACCATATTTGCTTCAAATAGTCAATACAAACAAAAATGAGCCCTTTAGGCTCTTTTGTGGTCGGGGTTAGCAGGCTCGAACTGCTGACCTCGCGCTCCCAAAGCGCGCGCGCTACCAACTGCGCCAAACCCCGGATGAGATTAATTATACCATAACTATGGTAAAATTGGAATATGAAAGATTTTCTTCAAAAGCGCCGTCGAATTATCTGCATCTTGGCGCCAGCGCTAATCGGTGCGCTATATTTAATACTCTGTTTTGCTAATATTCGCCAATCGATTTGGTATGACGAATCCTACAGCGCCTATTTGACGCATTTTGACTTTGGGAAAATCTGGCATTTTACCTCCGCGGACGTACATCCGCCAGTCTATTACTTTTTGCTGAAAATTTGGGCACATTTTTTCGGGCATACCGATTTTGCAATGCGCGGAATGTCGGCGGTTTTTGGCGCCTGTGCAATCGTTGCCGCATTTCTTTGGCTCAAGTATAAATACGGAGCACGCGCCGCAATCTTTGGCAGTCTCATGCTCGCGCTTTCGCCAGAGCTGATTCGTTACGGCCAGGAGATGCGCATGTATACATTAGTCGCCTTCATTGTTTTTAGCGCAACTTATGTCCTTCAACTCGCCATCGATAATCGCGAGAAGAAGTGG
Organism: uncultured Candidatus Saccharibacteria bacterium; assembly: GCA_946527885.1. Lineage (GTDB taxonomy): Bacteria > Patescibacteriota > Saccharimonadia > Saccharimonadales > Saccharimonadaceae > UBA2834. The sequence goes on along the minus strand of CAMMYO010000001.1, from coordinate 56,147 downwards.
TGGGTACTATACGCATTTTTGATTGCGCTAGGTATGTGGACGCAATATTTTACGGCGCTTGCCTGGGTCGCACATCTTGTTTATCTATGCTTTGTCTATAAGAAGAAAATCTTTTCGAAAAAAATCATTTTGACCTATGTCTTAGCAGTTGTCCTTTTCTTGCCATGGCTGCCAAGCTTGTACGCCCAAACCAAGTCCGTCGAAGGCGGCTTTTGGATTGGCGCAACCAGCATCGAAACGTTAGCTGGTTTTTGGACTGAAGCAAGATTGTATCTCCAAGCATACAAGACAGAAAATTGGTTTTTGATTTTATCGATTATTGATTTGATTACGGTGCTTGCAATTTTTATAAAAACGCACAAAAAAGTAAAGCTACTAAGTTTACTAGCTTTTGTTCCGCTCGGGATACTTCTCTTGCTATCTATGCCACCGCTCCAGCCAGTTTTCATGCCGCGCTATATTATCTACGCAATGCTAAGCATGACTTTGCTGCCGAGCGTAGGCATAGTATCGCTGATTAACGAACTTTCCGCCAAGCATAAGTTCAAAAAAGTTGCAAAGCGCAAAAAGTATGCTTTGATTTATGGCGGAGCAATCGCCGTTATGTTTGTTGTGGCGATTTTCGGCGTAGCTAACGTCTACAAAAACGGCAATCTAAATTTCTACACCCACGGCAAGCCGACCGCACGCGAATTTTATGAAAATATCGCCGTAATCGATAGCGAAGCACCAGTTATTGCAAACGACTTGGAAATGTATTTCGACCTATCGTTCTACTCTGGCACGCTTAATAAGGTCTATTTTATGGATGAAGTTCAGGAATATCCTTGGGGCGCGCATCTGCCGCTGAAAGAGACTTATTTCGGCAAGATTGACGATTTTGATAAATTCGCCGAATCGCACAACAAAATGCTCATTGTTGCAAAAGATCAAAATGGCAAAGTTGCGGAATTCCCGCGCGAAGGCTGGGAGGTCGTGACTTATTCCGACATGAAACTCGACGATAACGGCGCAAACTATCAAGTCGTGCTATATCAGAGAGAGAACTTGTGATATAATCTGTCTAGCGAGTTTTTCTCGCCAGGCAGTTATGTCGGGGCGTGGCGCAGTTGGTAGCGCGCGCGGTTCGGGACTGCGAGGTCGCCCGTTCAAGTCGGGTCGCCCCGACCATATTCGATTACAAAACACTCCGTTCGGGGTGTTTTTTATGGTCCGGCTCAACAAAAAATCTCCCATAAAGGGAGATTTTTGCTTTTATTGCGCCTTGAACCATTCGGTGAATTCACGAATGGCGTTACCGTAAAATCTAAGCTTTACGTCCGGGCCATCCTGGTCGCCAATCTCAGCAAGCGTGCGCGTTTCGCCGTCCGGCACAAAGAAGAAATCATGCCAGCGCCCGTCGGAGCCGCGACACTCCTTCGCAATCGTGCCGGTGCTGCCACCCTTGAAAACTTTCGGCTCTTCGCCTGGCGCACAGTAGGCAAAGCAGTGCTCGATGCGCGCCTTGCGGTTCGGCTCGTTCGCGAACATACGCACGAAGTTTTCAGCGCCAAGCTGCTTGTCGAAATAAGCATTGTACGGACCGGGCAGATTACCAAAACCCTCGATGTAGAGACCGGTATCAGACTTGAGACAAGCCTTGCCGAGTTTGTCCGCACCATAGCGCGCCGTAAAGGCCGCCACTTCGGCGCAGGTCGCTGCCTGGATTTCGTACAATTCAAAATCCGGATCCATAATTTCCAGATCAAAGCCGAATTCGTCGGCTAGAACAATTTGAGCCTCCCGGAATTTGTACGGGTTGCTCGTGAGATACAACAATTTTTTCATATTTTACTCTTCGTTTACTTTGATAAAGACACCGTTTACGTTCTTGTAAACGCGTTTTTCATTTTTAGCCATTTTGCGCACAATAGCGTCTTCTAAATCGACGTTCAACATGCGCGACAAGCCCATAAGATAGATGCCAATGTCGGCGAGCTCTTCTTCGAGATGCTCTTGTTTTTTGTTATACGCATCAAAAGCCTCAGCAACCTCGCCATACAACAAACAAAATTCATGATTGACGTTCTCTAGGTCAAAGCCGTGATTAATTTTGTTCTGCCAGGCGCGATCCTGTAATTCTCTGATGGTACTCATATCGTATGATATTATACACCTAGTTTTCGCAAGTTTGCAAAAGATGCTAGAGACGTGCGACCGTCGTCAACGGCGTCAAATCGTCAAATTTGATGTCGTGGTATTTGACGAGGTCGAAATCGTAGTATGTTTCGCCCTGCTCGTTCGTTTTCTTGACCTCGACATTGTGCTCGCCTTCGTAATACCAGTAGCCGCCGACGTTCCAAATTTTATTGGCGTCCCAGCCCAGAGACACGAGCATAGCCTTGGTCATTCCGGCATAGCCACCACCACCACACATTAAGAAGATATTCTTATCTTTCGGGAACAAATCTTGCAAGATAGCGAGCGACTCTTCGTAATTCGCGACGTAGTTCCCCCCACTATCAATACTAAACAAAGTATCGCCCTTATACGTATCACCAACCGCCTCCGGCAAACCACTAACCGGTGCAAGATATGGCAACGGCACCACCTCAAAACCTTCAACGTAGCCCGACAGGAAACGGTCGCCACCAATCGCTTCGTAATTACCCGGATCTTCGAGCATGCGCATATCGCGGTAAACCGAGTCGGCGCGGCCAAGATATTGATCAATAGTAGACTCATTGATGTTTTTGTCGATACCGAGCTCGCCACGGACGCCGCCAGTAACTTCTGGAAGCGGCAACTCTGGGAGTGGCGAAACGTACGGCGCCGGTTTTTCGACCTCTGGTTTGTAGAAGAACGCAAATCCGCAGAAGGTAGCGCAGCCTACTAATGCAACACAAAATAAGGTTATTAATAAGGGTTTAATTCTAGATGCGGTCGCCTTCTTGCTCATGCTTTCATTGTAACATCTTAGACGGCCATAATGTTATGCTTTTAGTTTGGCGATTTTTGTAGCATAATACGCTTTGTAATGATATTGCACTGCTCTATTGCTGGGCTGGACTTGACTTTTTGGAGCGATAGTGGTATAATTATAAGATACAGTGCTCAATATCGGGCAAACATTAGAAACAATAATGGAGCGTATTTATGAAAATCGCAATCCTCTCGAATGGTAACGCGAATTATTCCACCAAGCGTTTAGTCGAGGAAGCCAAAGCGCGCGGACACGAAGTTAGCGTCATTAAGTATAAGAACTGCTACATTTCGACCGAGCCACATTCGAATAAGGTTTTCTACAAGGGTAAGGCCCTTGGAAATTTTGATGCAGTTATTCCACGTATTTCCGCCAATATGACTAAGTATGGTACTGCAATCGTGCGCCAGCTTGAGATGCAGGGCGAGTATGTTTTGTCGAAGTCAATTGCGATTACGCGTGCTCGTGATAAGCTCCGCTCGATGCAGGTGCTCGCAAAGTACGGCGTCGATATTCCGAAGACAGTTGTTTCGCGCAACACGGCCGATATTGACGATTTGCTCGATCAGCTCGGCGAAATGCCGGTGATTATTAAGCTCGCTAACGGCACGCACGGCAATGGCGTGATTTTGGCCGAGACGAAGAAGTCTGCCAAGTCTACCATGCAGGCATTCTTCTTGACCTACGATGATGGCGTTAGTATTCTTTTGCAAGAGTTTATCAAGGAGTCGGCCGGTACCGATATCCGCGCATTTGTCGTCGGCAGCAAGGTAGTTGCTTCAATGCAGCGCAAGAGCCTTGATGACGATTTTCGTTCGAACCTGCACAAGGGCGGCGAAGGTACGCCAATCAAATTGACACCACAAGAAGAAAAATTGGCCGTCAATGCTGCACGCGCTATGGGCCTCAATGTAGCTGGCGTCGATATTATGCGCTCCGCCCGCGGACCATTAGTCTTGGAGGTTAACGCTTCGCCTGGATTCGGCATCGAAAAGGTTACCGGACGCAACGTGGCCGGCAAGATTATTGAATACGTTGAACACAACGCAAAACGCACTCAAAAGAAAGATCGCGTTGGCGCCTAAAACAAATTCCGTCACCCTTGGTGGCGGTTTTTTGGTTAGAATAAAAATATGAAGATTATTTATTGCGGATTGTTTGTCGATGCGGAAGAACTATACGAAATGTTCCCGCCAAAGTTGGCGCGGCGAATTGAGTTTCCGCATGTGACGACAAAGTTTCGCCCGGGCGGTCCGGATTTGCACGAAGATTGGCTTGGTCGCGAATTCGAATTGGTAGTTGATGGCTACGGGATTGATCAAGACAACGAAGGCTTGCGCGTTGCAGAGATTGATGCGTTCAAGACGATTACAAAACCGCATATTACACTGTCGGTCAGCGAGAATGGCAAGCCGGTCGAAACCGTAAATCTAGACTTCAAGGATTGCGCGCGGCGCACGATTATGGCGCGCTTTGGTTGGTACTGCGCGGACGGCACCGTGTATTATGGTGCGCACTAGGTGCTGTGCTATTATAAAGATATGAAATTTACTGAGCTCAGTCCTGCCGAATTCACGAAATTCGAGCGCAAAAATCCGTATGGAAACTTTTTTCAGTCCGCTCAACGAGCCGCCCTGCGCGACCGCATGGGTTTCAAAACTTATTTGATGGGTATTACCCAAACAAAAGATAAAAAACGCAGTATTCTTGGCGCATTTTTGATTGTCGAACGCAACCATGAGGCTTGGGTGCAGATGGGTCCGATTTTGGATTGGGACGACAAAAAATTGGTCAAGTTTTTCCTTAGCGAGATAAAGAATTTTGCGAAAGAAAAAGGCTTCTGGCAAGTCGAAGTTTACCCGCCATTGCTATTATCGACGCGAGAAATTGACGGCTCGAAAATCGATGAATTTGACCGTGGCGCGATTTTTAAGGCATTTGAAGAAGCTGGTTTCAAGCACCAAGGCTTTACAACCGAGATCGAAAACAAGGCGAACCGCTGGATGTACTCAAAAGATTTGAGCGGTTTCGAGACAATGCGCGAGGCCGAAATTAGCTTCAATAGCAGCACGCGCAAGAAGTGGCACAAGACTCAGCGCGAGTTGGACGTGCGTGTTTTGGAAGACAAGTCGGAGCTTAGCGAGTGGATTAAAGCCCTGCAGGAAAGTAACGACCGCAACGGCGTACCAACGCGACCGCTGAAATACTTCGAAGATTTGTGGGATTGCTTTGGCAAAGACGCGATTTTCTGCGAGGCGCGCCGCAAAGATAACGGCGAGCTAGTTTCGAGCGAGGTCGACATTATGCATCCGAACGAAATGGTGGCATTTTTGGCCGGCACCATCGAGGCGAACAAGCACTTTAACGGTTCGACCGCGATTAAGGGCTGGCAGATTAATTACTGTCTCGAGCACAAGCAAAAACGTTTGAATCTTTACGGCATGGAAGGTAATTTCTCGCTCGACAATCCACTACTGCGTTTCAAGGGTGGCTTGCGCGGTGTTTCCGAAGAATATATTGGTGGCTTTACCTATACTTTGGCGCCAGCCAAGATGCTTGCCGGTAAAGTTTTGCGCAGAATTAAAAGGATTGTAAAGAAATAAAATGGATTTTAAAGAAATTTCAGGCGAAGAATTCGCAAAGTTTCGCAAAAATATCAAAGGCGGCGGTTTTTATCAGCGCGCCGAGCGTGCCGCGGTACGTAGCCGCATGGGCTGGAACGTTTACTTCTTGGCAGCTACCGATAGTGCAAAAATCGTAGCGGCCGGCTTGGTCATGATGAAGGATGGTGCCGCGTTGTTGCAGATGGGTCCGCTCATGAAGAAATACGACATCAAAACGATGCGATTCTTTATCGAGAAACTGCGCGATTTTGCAAAAGAGAAAAAATGCGCGACGCTAGAAGTTTACCCGGCGCTTTTGCTTTCCATCCGCGATATTAAGGGCGAGACCTTGGAAAGCTTCGACCAAAACCAGACAATGAACATGTTCAGCGATTTTGGCTTTAAATACAAAGGCCGTACGGTGGAAGTAGATCCAAAAGTAATTCGCTGGATGACGGTTAAAGATTTGTCCGGTTTTAAAAATATAACCGAGGCGCAAGCGTCGTACAAAAAGAACGTGCGCAACAAGCTGCGCAAAGTTTCACCAATGCTCAAAATCCATGTTTTGAAAGAAAAATCCGAGCTAGCAGAATGGATTAAGCCGCTAAATGACAGTAATCATAAGAATGGCGTCGAAAGTTGGGGACGCGGCGTGGATTATTACGAGGACATTTGGGACGCTTTCGGTGATCAGGTGAGCTTTATGGAAGTTCGCACGAAGGAAGACGACCAGTTAGTATCGTCGCGCATGGTGTTTAATTTCGACGACGAGACGGAAACATTTTCGTCCGGCACGATTCAGCAACACAAGAAGCTGAACGGCATGACTTTTATGCAGGACTGGCAGATTGAACAATGTCTAAAAGCCGGCCAAAATCGCGTCAATTTCTATGGCGTAGCGGGCGATTTCTCAGATAATAATCGTCTGCTCGAATTCAAGAGTGGATTCGGCATCACGGTCGAAGAATATATCGGCGGTTTTATGCTCGTGCTTGACCCGTTAAAATATAACCTAAAGCGAACCGTGCGCCTGGCGAGAAGAGCTGGCGGAAAAGCAATTCGTGGCGGAACAAAGCTGATTAAGACAATCAAAGGCCGCCGCACGAAGATCGTTCATAAAGTTTCAAGTAGCGACGAATAGAAAAATATCTCCCTTGCGGGAGGTATTTTTTACATGCCTGGAATCTTGAAGGCGCCTGGGTCTGGATAGACCTGGTTTTGCATTGCCGGAACTCCAACAGTCGCAGGTTCGAGCGTTGCCGGCTGGACCGCTGGCATAGTTGGCAAAGCAGCATTTGCGGCCTGGAGATTATCTGCAAGCGCGGCAGCACTTTCGCTAGCCGGCTGGATTGGTTGAACTTCTGGAATTTCAAGCGTGGTCGGTGTTGCGGTTTGTAAGTCTGGCATATTTGGCATAGCCGGCGCCGCGGTTGGCTCAAACGGCAATGGCGGTGGCGGCAAAATAGAATCTGGATCCGGCATTGGCAATGGTGCGACATATTCAGCACCCGAGATATCGACGGTAGGTGCCGGAGCGGCCGGCTGAATTGTGGCTGGCGGAACCGTGGCTTCTTCCGTTGCGAGAGCGGCAGACATAGCGGCCGAGTAGTCCTTTGGCGGTTCTGGCGGACGGATACCGCCTTCTGGCAGATCGATTACCTTGCTTGGATTTGCAGAGGCGGCACTACTTGCAGCGTCTGCGAGTGGATTGGAAATTTCTTCTGGCCTTGGAGCAGCGATAATGTGATTCATGCTGCCAGCACTAGTCATCTGTGGGGCAGCATTTGCGGCAGCCTCAGCTAGCGCGTCGGTCGGAACAACCTGAGCGGTGCTCGGAGTTTTATCTAGGGCAACCGAAGCAGGCGAAACACCGTTATTCTGTGCGGCCATAGCGGCAGCAAGTGCCCGGTCAAGATCGTCGATACTAGCCGCTGGGCTCGTAGCGATTTCTGGCATTGGGGCCGGAGTCGGTTCTGATTCTGGCTTCGGCGCCGGTGCTGGGGTCGGCTCTGGTTTTGATTCGACAGCTTTCGGCTTTGCGTTACGAGCAGCAACTTCAGCAGCAACCTTCTCTTCGATAGCCTTGCGGGCGGCGGCAGCCTTTTCAGCTTCAGCGGCCTTGCGAGCGGCAGCTTCGGCTTTCGCCTTTTCTTCCGCGGCTTTGCGGGCAGCGGCTTTTTCTTCGTTCTTCTTTACGGTTTCGGCGGCAATGCGATCGGCCTCAGCCTTGATTGCGGCGTCTTTCTCCGCCTTACGAGCAGCGGCGATCTTCTCTTCTGGAGTCGGCTCTTCTTTCTTTTCTTCTGGCTTGTAATCAATTGCGCCGTGGTGAATCGTTAGTGCGGTCGGATCGACAGGCTTGGCTGGCTCCGATTCTTCTTCTGGCTCAGATTCTTCGACATCTTCGTCCTCTTCTTCGGCGCCCGCTTCGGCTTTTTCGGCAGCAGCGTCAGCGACGGCTAACGCGGCGGCTTTGGCGTCTCTTTTGGCTTCCTGCTCGGCTTTAGCGGCAGCTTCGGCTTCGGCTTTAGCGGCAGCTTCGGCCTCTTCGTCGACTTCTGGTTCTGGCTCTTGAGTCAAAATATCCACCGGAACGTTTGAAGAAATTAGTTGCTGATCGGCGCCGGCAGCCATCAACTTGGCGGAAATCGCCATCGTCTCAGCAGTCGTGCGCTCATTCGAGAAGCGGTTCGTAGAAGCGATAATACCGGCAAGCAAAGTGGTAGCAACGGTCTTGTCGAGAAGTTCAACATCAGGAACTTTAATCAAGTTCGCGAGGCGTGCAACCATCTCCGAAACAGATGATGCATGTGTATCGCCCCACTCAAGGTCACCGAATTTGCCCGGTTCGTGCGCAGAAATATTAATCGAGCTAGCATCGTGCATAATGCGGCCATACTCGGTCAAGGCGCCATCAAGTTCATCCTCACCAGAAACATTGAAGGCAATCACAAGGTCAACGTTGTAGTTGCCATGACTAAACTCCATATCCGCCTCGGTAATGGTAGTTTTGTATGGCGTAATAAAGACTTTGACATAGTCGCCGTCAATCTTGTAGCGAAGATGGTCGGCCTTGTCTTTATTAATAGCAATAATGAAATCCTGCAAACTGTTCGTATCGGATTCGAAAGTTTTTTCCGGCTCCAAAAACTCGATAATATTCGGGATTTCGCCCGAGAAAATTGCGGTCGCGTGCTTGCCGATCTTGTCGAGAATATAGGTAAGGCCGAGAGCGGCAGTCAATTCGTCGACGCTTGGGTTCTTCGAAAGCGCGATCAAAACGTTATCGCTGGTGCGAATACGTTCAACGACCTGCGCAATTGCGCTATTATTTGGTTTTTGTTTTGCGGCTGGCGCTGCAGGAGCTTTTCCGCCCTGCCCAGCCTTTGCTGGAGGATTTGGCATATTAATATTTCTTGTTTATTTTTATTTTTGACCTTATATGCCGTTAGTTTAGCATAAGAATTTACAAAATGCAAGGACAACTGCGTAGCTACCCTTTACTTTTTCAGAGTTTTAGACTATAATATACGATAATTGTATTAATAAAGTTAAGGAAATAGTTTTAAATGCCGATTATCAAATCCGCAAAGAAGGCTGCTCGCCAGGCCGAGAAGCGCCGCAGCAAGAATACAGCCATCAAGAAAGTCATCCGCAGCGTCTTGAAAGACTTCCGCAATGACCCAAGTGCCGAAAAAATGGCTATTGTCCAGTCTGAGTACGACAAAGCTGTTAAAAAAGGCCTTATCAAGAAAAATACCGCTAGCCGCCGCAAGGCAAACTTGGCTAAGTTCGCTAAAGAACATGGCGTAAAGATCGAAGGCAAGAAGGCTGCCGCCAAGGCCGAAAAGCCAGCAGCAGAAAAGAAGCCAGCTGCAAAGAAAGCTACGACCACCAAGAAGGCCGCCGCTGAAAAGAAGCCGGCTGCAAAGAAAACTGCCGCAAAAAAGACCACCGCAAAGAAAAGCGAGAAATAGTCTATAAATAAATCCACCCGATCGGGTGGATTTTTGTTGATTATTAAATTTGGCGGGCTTTCGATTTTGTGAAGATTTCGCCGTAGGTTTCTTGGATAGGCTCACCCTCGACGCCGAGCACAGCAAAAGTCTTGACCAGATCGTCGTGCGCCGCTTCTGGATCATCATTGTCGCCAAGATCGGACTCGAATTTTGCAAAGTAGCCATTTACGTTATCAATCTGGTCGATGTAGGCGCGGACGGTCTCGCTAATAGCAAGCTCTTGGCGGCGGCGGCTGAACTCCGCTTTTAGTTCATAGCCGAGCTGGTAAAGCATATGGGCCGCCTCGGTATAGTCACTCACGAGCGTGGAGTTGTAGTAGTCGAGATTGCGATTGTTAATGTGACGACGCAGGACCAGCGAATAAATAGCGTCCTCGTCCGGCGTATAGACGACCGTGCGCAGCGAAATGCGCGGCAAAGAATACTCGCGCGAATACTCGCGTGGTACAAAAATGCGATCGTGCTGCCAGTACGGCTCACTAAATCTCAGATTGATGCGCTCTAGCGTGTTTACAAATTCGGCGCGCGTCCCGAGACGCATTTTTACAATAGTCTTTTTCATGCATTACCCTTTGCATTCACTAGCGTTTCGCCAGCGCGGGCGCGGTTCGCCCATTGATCGGCGAGCTCATTGCCGTCAGTGCCAACATGACCGCGCGTCCACTGAAGCTTTACGCCTGGTTTTTCGACAAACAAAGCATATAGTTCTTGGACGAGTTCGAGATTTTTAATGGCGCCATTCTTCTTGGTCCAGCCGTTCTTCTGCCAGGTTGGCGCCCACTTCGTTACTACATTTACCCAGAATTCACTATCGGTCAAAATTTCATCGCCTGCTTCGGCGAGCTTGTAGGCCGCAATTAGCGCCTGCGCTTCCATTCTGATATTCGTAGAGTTTGCTTCTTTGCCAAGCGCGACTGGAACACCGTCACAAATTACCGCAAAGCCGCCCGGGCCCGGATTAGGATTTGCGCTGCCGTCAGTATAGAAGCTTTTCATATTAGTATTGTATCATACGCGAGAACAAGAAAAATGGCGAAGACTACGGCTCGCCATTGTGGTAAATTATTTCTTTTTGCGATTGTTGATGATAGCTAGAGCGATTAAGAGAACCGCGCAAACAGCAAATACGATTATCGGGCGAAGAATGCCACTATCGAGTGTTTCCGGCGCACTAATATTCATAAACCTCCTTTGAACAACTATGTCGTTATGGTTATTTTAACATAGTCCACGATTGTGCTAAACGTAAAGATTTTACCTTTTAGCCGGCGTGCGGTAAAATGATGATATGCCCGCGTGGCGGAATTGGCAGACGCGCTAGCTTCAGGTGCTAGTGCCTTTACGGGCGTGCTGGTTCAACTCCAGTCGCGGGCACCACATTTTTCTGAGGCCGAAAGGCTATTTTTTTGTGCATAAAAATATGCCCCGTAGGGCATATTTTGCTATTAGTCGCCTTCTGGCGTTGGTGTCGAAGTAACCGTAATGTCGCTATAGTTGGCACACGCTGTTACCTCACCCCTACCATTCGCAGAGAGACAGTTCTTTGTAATCCAGAAGCTCTTTTCTAGATTACCCTCTAGCGCAAGTGCGTACTCAGGATATGGGAAATCTGGATTCGCTAGATTGACGCGAGCCTCGACGCGGCGGAACTGATCAGCTGCGCGACCAGTCGAGTCGATTACTGCCTGAACGCCGCTAAATAGGACTTCGTTGCCAGAGGCTGCATCACCATTATAGAGTTTTATATTGAAGTCTGTATTAGGAGCAGCATATGGTAGGCTTACGCGCATGAACATCGTATCATCATTCTTCGAGTCGCCGTTCAAATTTTTAGGTATATTTACAATCGAGTAGCATTTATAAGCGCTGCCGTCAGTATCGTCTACATCTTCACATTTAATGTCAACCGGAATATTCATCGACTTTGTTGATGTATGTGCAGCACTCCCCTCCGGAACTAGGTTTACATAAGGCCCGGAACCTTCTTTGGTTGGGTTAAATAATATAGAGAACCGATTGGTCGCAAGTTCCTTACCCGCATAAAAACTGTTTAGGTCAAAACTTGCGGAGCTTTGATAGAAGTCTACACGCAAGACAGACGGTTTACGAACATCCTGCGTAAAACGGCCACCGGTAATTTCTTCGTCATAAGAGTCAGTGCCAACCGTCTGCTGACCATAGCCGCCAGCCGGCCTATAATAGTTATTGCTGCGATCTACCGAAAGCCGATAGCTAGATGTCGATTGTGCATCTTGGGCATTCTGGTCGCTAAACCAGCTAATTTTGAAACTCTTGATCTGGCCGACACCGCCACGTACGCGTACAGGAATAAGGCGCGAAGAGTCACTCTCGCTAAGCGTGTCAGTGTAGTCACTATCCATGCTCATCTTTACACAAGTGTAGGCCTGATCAATGATGGAGTTTTGACCGTAATCGCCAGAGGTAATATAAGTCTCCGTGCCCTTACTTGCATCGTCGCCGTAAAGAATTGTATTCAAAATATCGCAAGACTGACTTTCTTCGTCCGTTTCGATTGCGTTAATAATAGCCGAACAGTCAGATGAAGAATCGTTATTGTTGCGGCACTTTTGATATTTCAAGAGAGCGACCTTTGCATCCTCGACGCCAGCCAACGCAGAGTTGTAGGCCGAATCGGACAAGCTGTAATCGTTCGTATTGCTCGCATTTAGGAGCATGAGGCGCACGAAGCTAAGCGCAATAACGCCGGTCACCATCGTAATGATGATGACGACCATGATTGCGGCCGCGCCCTTTTTAGTTTTTTGCTGATTGCTCATATTCCTCCTACTTGACTCTATTATATCAATTATTGATGCTACTCTCACCTGTCTGCGTCACAGTAAAATCGAATTTATTGATCGCACAATATTCGAAGCCGCTCTTAGTAAATTCATCACTAATGCTTTCATCTTTGTCGCCAGTACAGTAGTCGCCAGAACTATTAATATTGATTCCGCCATTCACTGTACCGAGAATGAGACTAATATTGTACAGAATATGGTTCGTGGCATTACTCTGATAGGCAGAGGTAACGACAAGGTCATATACCGCAAGGTCCGAGTCGTCGCCATCTTGATACAAGAGCTCGGTATAGTCATCTTCGCTAACTTCGATCTTTTTTCCTTTATCTAGCGCCGAATTATCGCTATCATATGGAGATTCCGTATCGTAATCAGTAGAGCCCGAGTCCTCTGGCAGCTCATGCGTACAATAGTCGCCATTATTTGGAATACGAGCAAGTTTCGGGAAAGCCATTTCCTTAGTTCCGTCATCTTTATCAATTAGAACAGCAATACCCTTGCTTGGATAAGTAGTCTCGCCATCTAGCGTATCGCCCGGATTTGCCAGGTAGTTATTATATAAGACTTCCTGCGAGACACTATATCTCATTTCGCGAGCCGCCTTAATTGTAGCGGCGGTATTCCAGATGTAGGCGTAGCTGGAAGTACAGAAAATACCAGATAGTTGCTCTTTCACGGTAGTATCGCCAACGGTTTGCTCTTGATAGAATGGCTTAAAGTATTCGAATTTCTTCTCATTAACTGCAGACTTGCTTACGTCAGTGCTCATAGGATCCGTTACGGTCGGGTTTGCGTAGTTACTGCGAACAACCGACGAACCGACTGCGCTCTCGAAATCCGTAATAATCGCTTTACCGGATTCATTGATAGCGCGAAGAGCCAAGCCCTTTTGATAGATTTGCAAAATGCGAACAGTAAGCGTAGATATCGCAATCAGAAGCACCGCCAAAAACGACATAGCGAGCATAAACTCGATAATCGTGAAGGCTTTTCGAATTTTTCGATTTTGCTTTTTCATTAGATTGACTCCGGATCATAAAGACGAACTACGGTCGTCATAGTTGAATATGTGGTCGAGCCAGGCGCATCCCAGCAAGTACGAATGTAGAAATCATAGCTATGATTATTAGCAGCTTTCACGACCGAGTCGAAAATGCCCTCGACTGTATTCGGCTCAATAAAGATAGAATTTTCCGAAGTGCGAAGCATGTCGTCTTCTTCGATATTTTCTCCCGTAATCTCATTATAGGTAATGCGCGGATAGAGCGGCGCCGGGCGAATGATGTGAATGCCATCGCCGCCAACGCCATCTTTCTTCACGTTACCGTCAACGATGGCCATCGCTAAAATCTCGTTATCGTCCTTATCTAGGTATTTTTCAATCGTATTGTCGGTATTGCCGTCAGCATAAAGCGTAGGGATTAGCGCGCGAGAATTAACAGCAAAAATACTGTTCTTTCCCGTATCTTCAACGAGAGACATGCCGCGCTGATTGTCGATCGCCTCCGCGCAACTGTCGCTGCTATTTATATCAAAAGCCGGATCATTGAAGCTATCCGGATCTATGGAATGCTTAACAATTTCTTTCCAGATTTTTCCGTAACGAGACGTAATTGCACTTCCCGAATCGTCGGCGCCAAGTTCAGAGATGTAGCTGTTATGAATGAACGTAATCGCGTTTGATTGAGAATTCATCGCGGTGCGCGCCATCGTGATTTCTAGCGTGCGCTGAGCGGAGTTTAAGCCGCTATTCATCATATTCATAGTAATCAACGCAACGGTAGCAAAAACAGAAACAGCAAACATGACCTCCATAATAGTGTCGCCGTGTGCAATCTTTGTTTTCTTTAGTGGCATGTGTCAGCCTCCGAAGCAGTATCGAGATTTACAAGTTCAACACCGGTTTCGTTATGAGCGTCTCGGGCAACCTTGATCATGCGGCGACTTCCGTCGTAGACGGTTTCAACGCTGGCATCAACACAAATGCGAAAATCATCTTTCTTGAAAGTGCTGGCTTCTTTAGCCTTCGTTAGCTTACCCTGAATGCCGTAAGTATTAAGATTGTCGCGCGAATTTCCGATCAAATCCAAATTGCGAATATCGGAATCGCTAGCTTCGTTTTCATATACATAAGTATGAATAACGCCAGTGCGTGGAGAGCGCAAAATCAGCAACATGGCACGCATTTCTCTCGATGCTTCCGTATCGGAACCCTGAGTCATAATCCTTGCACCCCATTGCGGCGTAAAATCGTCAATTTCGAAGCCCATTTTTACCGTTGCGCTGACCGTATCATATACGCCAACATCGGCACTTAGAACCTTATATTGGTCGATATCGCTAAGACTAGACAGATCAATCGAACTATCATCCCAGTTGATTGAGCTACAGTCGATAGAATTTATCTTGTAGCCGGTAGGACATAGTAAGCTATGCACAGCGGTAATCTCGGTATCGGTTTGAGCTGCACGAATTTTGTCTTCCAGATCATAATAGTCGCGACCAAAAACCGTAGCCGACTGAATATGCGAAACGCCATCTTCGGTATAGATTAGCGCGAGCTTGCCATAGACCGCGCAAGCAGAACGCCCGCGTTTGGCAACAGCTGAATGAGTCGAACCGTCTTCGAAAGACGCACAGATATTATCGTCATGCTCTGGAATTTCGACATTTTCTACCTGGGAATAGATATTACGAAGCTCCGTAGCGATAGTCTGAACAGAATCGCGATAGCGCTCACGTGCCATATTGCCTCTAGTGCCGCCGACGACGCCAGCAAAAACCAGGCCAGTTAGCGCCAAGAACAGCATGGCTTCCATAATCGTGAAACCCTTTTTCGGATTGCCCACACTTTTACTCATAGTTTTATTATACATTAGCATTTTATTTATTACAAAATCCTACAGACGTGACGGAATTTCCTTTGAGAAGGTAGTCTTTAGCGTGCTCTCGATAACCGTCTGGTTATAGCCCCAGTAGTACGGCAGTGGATTCATGTTGAAGATTTCGGCGCGCTGAATGAAGCGATCGCTGTCGAATGATTCATCTTCTCCGGTGCCGGCGCCATAAGAGCGCCTCAATTCGAGATTCCTTGCGATAACCGGACCATTGAACACGAGCTGGTATTTGCAGTCGTCACTATCCTGATTTGCGTCACTCGTTCCGTAGCAGGTATTAATCAATCCGTCTCCTTCCGAAGAGTCATTGCTGGAAATAATCCAAGCATCAATTCTTTCTACGGACGGATCAATAAATACGTTTTTAGCGAATATGATCACGTTCGGAACCTTCGATAGCTTGCTATATGTTTCGTAATAGGAAACAATGTTGCTCTTAATGATCAAATTATTGTTATTGGCGTCAATAATCAAAGTACGATTAGAGTTATTGTCCGGCCAAGTAATACTAAGCGAGTCAATCGTCTTGATCGCTTCACTGTCTGCGCTGCTGCCAAAGTGCAAATATGCAACACCGTCGTTTGGACGACAACTATAGTTCGTTCCGCCAGCAACTACACTATACTCAGTCTCTCCTTCCGCAATTGCGCAACCCTTAAACGTATAGTTATTAGTGCCGTTCGTGGCGACTTTAGAATAAGCATTACGATATTTCGTCTTGAGAGCAGTTACAAGACGGGCGACATTTTTGGCCACCTTGTCATAGACCGTCTCGGACTCCGTGCTAGGATCAATACCAGTCTTACCGCTAGCACACTCGTTATTTGTAATTGTCTGCGTATTATACAGACACAAAGTACCATCCGTATCGGTGCCAGAATTTAGACTCTTCACATAGCCAGCGTCGACACTTCTTTGATTAATTGTGCTTACCGTCGTGTCTTTTCCATAGGCAGTCGTAGCACCCGTGGCGAAGTTTGTAGTTCTGCGCACAAAAGTTGCTTCTTTTCCGCCAACCAAGGCACCATATTCAGACCACGAGCCGATTGTGCTACCGTTGGTCAAATCGTTTGGATTTGGATAGAAGCGGAAGTTCGAGGTCTTGATAGCTTTACCGACTAGCAAGTCGCCACCTTCGATACTAACGGTTGGTTGCTTTGCAATGTTGCGACAGATCGGCGCAGAGATATAGGTATAGTCATTGCTGTCCGCTTCTTTTTGAAGAGCATGCGACTGGTCGGTGTCATCGATTGCCGAAGCTGCATCCGGTTGAGTGGCGTTTTCGGCGTTAAAGTACGGCTTGCCGTCAGCTCTAATTACAGCATGGCTGTCGTATGGATATACGGACGCAACATAGCAAACAGTGTCGCCCAGTTTAACATTATTGAACGGAATACTCTTCCTATTAGTCTCTGTGCTCAAATTAATTTTGTCATTAGTCTTGTCTCTAACTTCATCATTTAAAATTTCCACCTCGGTACATTCACTAGCACGCGATGAAACCTCGTTGCAAATAGATCTCGCCGCGATTTCGCCGCGCTTAAGCTTGCCGCTGCTCGAAACGCTTCCACTATCTACGCTGCCAGTCATCTTAAACCAGCTCACCTGGATTGTTGTCGGTTTAATTTTCGTGGCGTATGTTTCACCAACTTGCTCGTTTTTACGATCCATGACGCCGAGGTCGATATCCAGCTTGTCAATGACCTGGCCCGGCCTCACATAGTAATCGTTACCAAAGTTAATATCAACAGTAGGGTTTAGATAGTAGTTGTACGGAACGCGCAGCTCTGCAGTCGCCACTGAATTTTCTCCTGTCGTTTTCGAGCCATAATTCATTTCGAGGTTTTTCCATTCAATCTGACGCTTGATGGATTGACCTACATTGTCGGATTCGATTGGCAAACCATCAGATTTGCCACCCGGAGACCAAAGCTTTTCGGCGAGAGTATATTTCGGCAAAACCATACTTCCGCTATTTATCGGATATTCGTTCTCTCTATATTTGTCCGTCAGGAATGAGGCTATTGCGGTATTTAGAGCAGATACAGCTGGAGTAGCACCATGATTAGACGTGATTCTTTTCTGATAGCCGTTTCTGTTTAGATTTCCAGTATTACCATATTCAAGCACAATCTTGTTACCCTCATCGAGATCCTGCTGAGATTCAGGACGAAAACCAAACAAACCATTACCGTTCGGATCACTAGGATTCGAGATTATAAATTGCGTGTCGCCCCATCCGTCGCCTTCGCTAGACTTTGCCACTGCATAGGCGCCGCCAGCGCAGGCATTATACTCGAATCGAATTCTGCGATTAGGTTTCGTAAATAGAACAGCGTTATCCGTCGTTCCGCCACCTGGATAATTATCCGTGCTAGCCTGGCGCCTGTTAGGGTTATTATCGTTAAGGTTGGTATTAGTAGAATCCGCAATAGTAATCTTAGCCATGTTGGCGCCTTTGCTAGGGCCGAAGAAGCTGTAGCCTCCTTCGAAACCAACACATTTGAAGCCGCGGCGGCGGACGGTGATCTCGAGATCGACAGATTTATTTCCGGCCTTTGAGTTGCCAGCATTATCGACTCGCTCTGGGTAAGTAATCGACTCCTTGTAGGTTTTAGCTTCGCCCGGCTGCAACTCGCCCGTTTCATGCGAACTTGTGATGTCTGACGCGAATGTATGCCAGCTTGGCCCACCGCTACGTTCACAGGTCCCGTCTATACTGCTAACTTTGCCAATGGAAATATTTACAGCTCTTGGAGTTGCGCCAGAGACTGTCCAGGCGCCATCCTCGTAATAGGTCAACTTAAAGTTATTTGAATAGGTAGCGCCACTAGGGATTTCTTGTGCGGCGTACTTACTGTTGTGGCGGCAGATGTATGGCGTAAAGTTTACCTTGGCATATGGCTCGTCGACAATTACTTCTTTCGAAAGGCTAGGACTTTTGTAGTCTACGTGTTCGACAGGGTTTGGCGACGCGACATAAGCGCTAGACTGCGATGACGTTTCATAGACCTTGGACTCGATAGCACCATCGATGTCCGTTACGTAATATGGGCGATAGAAGGTTAGACAGGATTTGTTTGCTTCGCCTTCTTCCGTATAATTAGGATCGCCGGTCTCTTTAACGGCCTTCTTGTAGTATTTCATTTCGGCGCAAAACTCGACCGTGCCGCCAGGTTCAATCGACTTGGTCTCAGTCTCGTCTTTAGATCCCGGCGCGAACGATATCCAATCATTGTCTAAATCGCGTTTAATCTTCGCATTAATAGTACCGCTGCCTTCGCGTCCAATAGTGTATTGTTTTACAACAGTAACCGTATCGTCTTCTGGGGCAATGTTGACGACTGCATGACTCGTATTAGCTGATGACTGCTCATCTGCGGCGCCCTTTTTGTAGAAGACTTTCGTTGACCCGCTGTATGTATTTTCAGTTTTTTCTGGGTAGGCGCAGAAAGAACGGACACCAGATGACAAATCTACAGTACCACCAGGTCTACCGTTAAATGTATTCAAATCCCACGAGCCGCCATGTTGCTTATATTTTTTATACGCGTAAGGCTCTCCCGAGCTCACAGTCGGCGAAGTAAAGGCGCCTCTACCTTCAGCAGATGCGATTAGATGCGTTCCGTCAATTCCGCCGTAATATACGTATTGCCCCCAGTTGTCATTGTTGGTGAAGTTGCTACTCGTAAAGCTACTCACATAGTCATTGTAGTTAACTACACGCCATGAATTAAGACCAGCTGCACCGCCATCAAAGCCGTATAGAGTATTTGTTCCAATAGGGGCGTACCTCAAGATTGACCCATAATAATCATCCGCAGTCTTTGGATTAGTTTTTTTAGATTCTACGTTGTTATAGTAGTTAACATCTTTCGGCGCAACTACCGTGAATATAACCATATCATTTAGGCTTGCCGTATCAGAATACTTCGCCTCTTGCGCATGCCCATTGCCTTCTTGAGTGTCATAAAAGAAATTATACTTTGCCTCTAGGTTTGCTAGTCGGAAAAAACCGCTTCCGCCGCTAGTCACGCAGCTTTCGACACCACCCAGCTTTTTTACCCCGCCATCTCGGTTATTGCCAGGCGACAAGAAAAAGCCGTTATATATATTTTGCAAATCAGCGGCGCTAAAGACTGTTCTGTCGCCATTTCTAGCCGCTTTTATGAAATTATTAGAAAACTTATATTCAACCCAAACAGGAACAGAAAATATATTGCTGTTCTGATAATGACATATCGATTGAGTACTTGGAAAGTTTGCCGAGAACGCAGTACCGCCACTACAGCCACTAGCGCCACCGCCGCCGCCCGTATCAAATTGCAGCGCCGCATATGCGTTATATATTGACGCCAACTGAATCAGTAGCGCTACTAAGAAGCAGCTGAATATACATCTTCTAATTCGACCCATTTTCGTCATCCCAGAAAATCCTTTCTTGATTAATGCACAAGTTCGACTCTTTCTCAGTCATGTTATCTATTGCACACATCTCCTCATAAAACTCCTTCGCTTCTTTTTTGTTTTTTACAAAATTATAAGCAAAGTCTACTTTAAAATTCCTCCAGACCGTTTTTGCCTCCCTATCGTCACCGACGGATTCGATATTTTTATCGTATTCAGCATAGGCCTCTTCTTTTCCAAAATACGGGTCATTCTCATATTTGCTAATTATCTCTTCGTTAGCAGAAATCCTGGCTCTTGCAGTAAAATCGCGTTCTGTATCGACATGCATCTCGCTAGGATCGGCATCGGAGTCACCATCAACTTTTGGCGTTGAGAATATAGCGAGTGCTGCGACGCCCGCCAACACGACTACAGCCGCAACAGAGGCGATTGCGATTTTTTTCTTTTTGCTGGCGCCGTTGGAGCCGGCGGCTTTTTTGGCGAGTTTCTTTTCTTTGGCAAGGCGGGCTTTTTCGGCTTTTTGTTCGGCGACTTGGCGGGCATGCTCCTCGGCGGCGCGAGTGCGTTGCTCGGCCTCCTGTTTGGCACGTTCCTCAGCCTCTATTTTTGCTTTTGCTTCAGCTTCTTCAGCGGCGCGTTCTTCGGCGCCTTCGACGTTAACAAAAAGCTGACCTTCGTCGCCCTGCTGAATATCGGACGACTTGAAATTCAAGTCTGCGGAGTCGTTTCCGCTTTCGTTATTTTGACCTTGCACTTTACCTCCGTTGCAAAAAATGCATGCGTTCTCTTGTAATTTATTTTAACACATAAGCGGAATGGCGCGCAATTTTAGTAGCGCGATGGAATTTCGCGCATATAGTTAGTGCGCATAGCGTTGCTCTTCGAAGCACTGCCATAGCCCCAATAGTAATTTGTTGCTGGCAAATTAAAGATTTCCGCTCGTTTAATGTAGTGATTTGCGCCAAATGATTGGCTATTTTCGTCTGTGCCGGCACCGGCGGTACGCTTTAGGCTCAGTTTTTTAGCCAAAGTCATACCATTCACGATAAGCGACTTCGCGCACCGCTCCGAGTTTAAGCTGTCAGCGGCATATTCGTAGCACGTATCGATCTCGCCATCCTCTGCCGCCGCATCATTGTAGCCGGATATTAGCCACGCATCAATCGTACTTACGCTTTGCGAAATCTTGATATTGCGAGCGATTACGACAACGTTCGGAACATCCATAACGCTAGAATATGAACCATTGCTGATTTTTATGTCTCCGTTTAGTGTAAGCGTGCCATCAATAAAGATAACGAGAGTCTTATTATCAGCGCGAGGCATCGACAAACTACTAATGCCATTAAGCGTCGTATCGCCATCACGATAGAAGGTTGCAATACCGTCCGTGCGGCAACTATAGTTGTTGTTCCCGTCGCCATTTACATAAGATCCGTCATCTAAGGTACAGCCGCTGATGTTCCCGGTAAATGGATCGTTATTAGTCTTGTCGGTTGGCGTAAAGCGAGCGATTACATCCCTAGCATAAGCCGATACTTTCGAAGCAATTGCCGTGCCATCTACATTTCCAATCGCACCATCTCCTGTCTCGATACAGTTTAAGTTTGCGAAAGTTTGCGTATTATAGAGACAGCGCGTCTCACCCTCTTCGGCGGGACTCTTTGCGTTCGACATGCCAGCAGCAGTTCTAGATTCATTTATGCTAACTAACGAGCCACCCGCAGCGTATGCGGTAGCAGCACCAGAGCTAAAGCCATAGATAGAGCCGGTCGAGATAACACCGTATTCCGCCCATGAGCCAAAGTAATTTTCGTCCGGATTTGGACCGCGCTTCGTGTGTGACGCAATAATGTCGCCCTTTACAAAGAGATCGCCACCTTCGACACTTACAGTTGGCTTTTTTGCTACCGTAACACAGGCCGGCGCAGATACCGCCCAGTATGAACCGCTAGGGATATTGCTACCGAGAGCCGGTGCGTTGTCTGGAAAATTAGCAGTCGGTGCCGCATGACTATCGGCAGGATAACTGGCGGTAATGGCGCAAATATGCGTACCAACCTTCATGCCGTCGAGCGCAACCGTGTGCGTCCCGCTAATTAGACTACTATGATCGCCACCACCATAGACCTCGCCGCTCTCAGTACTGAGACGATAATGCGACGAGCAGTTAACCGATCCAGCCGCCTCGCTACAGAGTGTTCCGTCGCTTAGGCCGGCATCACCAGAAACATACTTTACGCCGCTGGATGTCATTCCGTTTTCCGAAGAAAATACAATCAAGCGAGTTTCAGTAGCGCGCGTATTAGTGGCGTAAGCGCCCAAAAGAATGCCGTCGCTCGTTTTAATGTCTTTGTTTTGACGACCGTCGACATTCAACGATCCGGAAATATTTAGATTCATGCCTGGCATAACATGCTCGTCTTCTGAGCCGCCAATCGAAACGGATGGTTTCAAGACATAGTTATATGGAATCTTTACTTCTGCGGTTGCCTCTTTGTCGCTACC
This sequence comes from uncultured Candidatus Saccharibacteria bacterium, assembly GCA_946527885.1. Lineage (GTDB taxonomy): Bacteria > Patescibacteriota > Saccharimonadia > Saccharimonadales > Saccharimonadaceae > UBA2834. Next base: position 33,926 of record CAMMYO010000001.1, on the reverse strand, counting down.
GCCATTGCGCTCAAGATTACCGCCAACATAGGCAATATTCGACCAGGTCATTTTCTGGCTAATCGTAGAGCCGAGATCATTAACAGTAACCGCAGTCGAGGAGCTTGAAGGCGAGTTTACACTCAAGGTATAGCGAGGAGATTTTTCCTTGTCGGAGTTCAAGAAATTACCAATCGGATCCGTGACGAGATTTTGAGTATTCGCTGCCGTAAACGAAGAACCATACAGGAAGTTACCGGTATTCAAGTCGCTAGCGGCGCTTGCGATATATTTGGTTTTTCCTTCCGTCGCAGTGTCGTTCTTTTTGTAGGCTGTATAAGTCGCGCCCGCACAAACGAGATGCGTAAATTGAATAGTATCGTTAGGTCTCGCCCAAACAGAAACCGTATTGCTGTCGTCGCCATCGTAAGCGTAGTTCGTAGTACCGACAGTCTGGCGACCGTTCGTTACCTTGACGATGGACATGTTATAACCGTCCTTGACGCCAAATTTCTTGTAACTGCCAAAATCCGAGTTACATTCAAAATCTTTACCACGAATCTTAAACGATAGCTTTGAAGTGCGCGAACCGATGGATTCTGGTCTGTTATTAACTTGAGCCGGATGCGTAAGCTCGGTCGAATAATCTCGTTCCTCTTGCGGTTGTAAAGTAACCGTTTCATTCTGGTGAGTAAAATCGTAGCTACCTACATGATTGGCCATGGTCACCGACGATGTTGCTCCGTTATAGGTAGTATTAAAAGTCGTATCAAAAACTGCGTTAGTACGGGTCAGATTGTTCCATAACTCAACCGTATGCGAAGTACCCGGCTCAACCAAAATTGGATCAATGGTGGCAGTGGACGGGTTTGCGTCAATCGAACCAGTTCCGTCTTGGCTTGAGTTGTATTGAGTACCATCGATTTTAGCAAAGGCCATACTGTGGAGCTCGGAAGTCAGAAGTGGGCGCGTAATCGTAGCACAGGCACTAACTTTTTGGACACTGCCGTAGACTGGATAATTGATATTCTGATAGGTCGCCTTGCTGTGGTATGAATTATAGGCGCAAATTTTATACTCTTCGCCATAGTTAAGCGTAATATTTAGCGGGCTGCCACTCGTAGTGGATGAGAATGTAGTAGTATTGCTAGCCGTAATGTCATTTTTGGAATCCGTTCCAACTTGCGTCCAGGAGCCATCAGCGTTGCGCTTTTCGACCGTGTACGACACCGAATATTTTGGCTTTGCTGTCGAGCCGGCTGGCTGAGAAGTATAGGTGAGCGTGATGGTTTGGTTCGAAACATTGGTCGGATATTCTTTGCTCCCAGACGGAATAGGATTTGCATCAGGATCGCTACTTGTGACTACGGATGTTCCGCCAATATTGATTGCGACCGAGCCTTTGAAATAGGCATCTTGTTCGCCTATACCGGAGCCGTAACCACAGAACGACATAACCGCTTTGCCGTCACCATCTTGTTCCCAGTGATTGCTTAGCCCTGTTTCATTTAACATCTCATCATACTCGGACTTGATGCCGCCAGCAGCCTCGTCGTTTATAGCGTCCGTAAAACTAACAGCAGTGGCCACTAGGAACTTATTATATGTCGCATTATTTACCGTGTCAGTTCCCGAAATTCTAATTTCCTGGCTAAGATGAGTGGTGGCTAAGTTTCCGCTACCATCTTGACGATCAGTACTCCAGCTACCGTTAGTTGCAGTTCTTGGCTGGTTACCAGTAAGCATAGCACCGGCAACGTCGCCGGACACGAGAGTGCTAAACGACTTCCAGCCATCACTGTTGGAGTCGCTCGCCTCGAATGACGATGAGGTTTTATATTGAATCATGCCAAAACGGTAGAAGCCGTCAGGGTTCTTGCGACTAGGCGCGCTAGAAAAACAATCGCTCAGACCCGCTACAGACCACCAGCCGCCATTGCCGCCGCCAACCATCGATTCGTCAGTAAGATTACCCGTACTGGTGCCTGGCCCCACGAACAAATGTTTTATAATTTCTTTTCTCTTATCTGGCGTTAGAGCCTGAAATTCGTCAGAAAATTTATAGTAAACCCAGCCAAGACCACTGGAAAAACAGCCGTGCTGCTCATCGGTCCACGACTTGAATGCCACTTCGGAGGTTTTATTGCAGTAGCCGGCATGAGGATTCGCGACAACCTGCTCAGCACTCGTGCGCCCCCCGAATGCCAACGCGAGAATAGCGGCCGTTAATATTGCGCGTGTACTACTCTTCTTCATACGGGTCTCCATCATTTATCGACTTGTTTAGTGATTGAATTTTCTTACCATAGCTTTCAGTTTCGGCAGACAAATCATCGTCTAATCTGCTAGCTTCATATATACCAATATAAATCCATCGCCGTTCACTGTCCGATTCGGCATATTTTTCTATACTCTTAAGCAGTTCAACTGCTTCTTTATAGTTTCCGCCCATTTGCAAGACTTTCGCGTATTGAATCGCAGCCGTGCGATACTCGATTTGATTCGGAGTTGTATTTTTGAGCACCTCCTCATATTTTGACACCATAGCGCCCGCATCATTAGTCTTTTCAAACTCTCTATACATTTCGAGATATTCATTGCTGGTTTTTGCGATTTCTGATGTATATTCGGCTTGTTTTTCTTCGGCGACTTTGAAGTTGATGGACATGATTGCTTTTACAGAGATTGCGACAACCAGAAAGATGACAGTCCAGAAGACATACTTGTGCCAGCCGCCAAAAATGAATTCCTTGATTTTTGCATTGCGCTCGCGGCGGCGCGTGAAGCGGACGGCTTTCTGAGCCTCGCGAATCTGAGTTTTTTCTGCGGCGCGCATTTTGGCGGCAGCTTCTTTTTCGCTGCGAGCCCGTTGCGCGGCTTCACTCTTCTCTTGCTTGTACTGGCTGCGGAGTTCTTGTTTCGCCTGGCGCTGTTCAATCGCCTGCTTTTCCATGTCTTCGCGAACGTGCGCAAAAAGCGCAGACTCATCACGCTGATTGATATTTTCGGCGCGAAAATTATAATCTGTTTTATTCTCTTGATTTTCCTCAGTATTTTGACCACCCTGAAGATTAGCGCTTTTCTCGCTCATACTTTTATTTTAGCACAAGCGCAATAAAAAAATATGCGCTTTTGCGGGCGCATATTTTTATATTTGGATTATTTAGCGTATTCGATTGCGCGGGTTTCGCGAATCACATTAACCTTAATGACGCCAGGATACTGCATCGTTGCTTCAATTTTGTCAGCAATATCGCGCGCCAGCTTCAGAGACGATAGGTCGTCGACCGTCTTCGGCTCAACAATGACGCGAATCTCGCGACCAGCGGAAATCGCATAGGCTTTGTCGACACCCGGGAAGCCAGTGGCGATATTTTCGAGCGCGCGCATACGTTCGGCGAAGTTTTCAGCAGAGATATTGCGAGCGCCTGGACGAGCAGCGGAAATTGCATCAACAATCTTGATAATAATAGCCTCTGGTGTGGTTGGCTCAATATCATCATGATGAGCCGCAATTGCGTGCACGACACGATCGTTCATGCCATATTTCTTAGCGAGCTCTGCGCCAATATCGGCATGCTTGCCTTCAATCTTGTGAGTGACGGCCTTGCCCATATCGTGCATAAGAGCAGCGGTCTTTGCGATGTTGACGTCGGCGCCGATTTCCTTAGCAATCATGCCCGCAATGTGGGCCATTTCAATCGAGTGCAAAAGCACGTTCTGGCCGTAGCTAGTGCGGAACTTTAGCTCGCCCAGTAAGTGCAAGATTTCGGTCGGAATACCAACAATACCGACCTCGCGAGCGGCATCTTCGCCGGCGCGCATAACTTCCTTCTCGATTTCGCGCTCGGCCTTGGCGACCGCATCTTCAATCGAAGACGGATTAATGCGACCGTCCTTCATGAGACGCTCAAGCGCATAGCGTGCAACCTGACGACGAATCGGATCGAAGCTACTCAAAACAACCATGCCTGGAGTATCATCGACAAGCACGTCGACGCCAGTAGCATGTTGCAAGGCCTGAATATTGCGCCCCTCTTTACCGATAATGCGACCCTTCATATCGTCATCCGGAAGTTTCAAGCTTGTAACCGTGCGGTCAGCAGTAACCTCGGAAGACATACGCTCCATCGCGGTCAGCAAAATCGCTTCTGCGGTATCGTCTGCGTTTTCTTTGATAGCTTTCTGCTCCTTGATAACCAACTCAGCCAAGTCGTGCTTGATGTCTTTTTCGGTCATCTGCATAAGCTTCTCTTTCGCATCAGCCTTCGTCAGACCAGCAATCTTCTCGAGCTTCTCTTGGGCTTTGGTGCGAATCTCGCGAATTTCACTCTTTAAGCTCTCGATTTCAGCTTCCTGCGCGCGTAAATTTTCAGATTTTTTGTCGAGCTGGTCAAGCTTTTTGTCGAGCAAAGTTTCGCGCTCGACTAGGCGGTCTTCGGTCTTTTTCCACTCGCGGCGACGTTCGTTTTCCTCTTTCTGAGCTTTATCGGAAACCGAGGAGGCTTCTTTCTTTGCACTCAAAACAATCTCCGAAGCCTCATGCTTCGCCTTGCGAATGATTTCGTCCGCTTTGTTCTGGCCGGTTTTCTCTTTGTTTTTACTGTATGCGTAAAAACCACCTACGCCAGCGCCAGCGCCAATGATTAGCGCGACTATCGCGTAAACTAATTCCATTTATCCTCTTTTCTAACAATAAAAATTAAACTTAAAATCCCCCTTTAAGTATATCATCTGAAGAAAAGATATGCCAACGGTAGTGACTATTTGCGCGGCGGAGTAATATTCGCCGGACGGCCATACTCAGGCATGACGAGCTCTACTTTTTCGCCTCTCTGGTTATAGAGCGGGATTTTGAGTTGATCGGCAAGCGTATTTATGACCGTGGCACCAATGCGAAGCCCTGTAAAGCTGCCTGGGCCAGCAAAAAAGTGGAGTTCCATTAAATCGGTCCAGTCTGCACCCTGCTCGGCCAAGCAATCATGGATGTATTTTAGTAAATCCCTTGCCAAGGTTCGGCCAGAATCCCACAGATATTCTTTATCGTCCAAGCGCAAAACGGTTTGCGCGGTCGAAGTGTCGAGATATAGCTTCATCGCTCAATTACCTCCCTTGTATTTTCGTCGATATATTTTATAATAATAGTCTTATGTTGCTCTGGCAGAATATTACGAATACTGTCCGCCCATTCCACGACAGTAACAGCTCTCGGATCGGAAATTGACTCAGCCAAGTCTTCGAGCATAATGCCAGGATCGCCAAGGCGATAGAAATCATAGTGAACTAAATCCGCTTTTTCGCCGCGATAAGACTTTGAAATCGTAAATGAAGGAGAGGTAATTGCTTCTTTTACGCCAAGACCGTGCGCTAGACCGCGCGTGAAGGTAGTTTTGCCAGCACCGACATCGCCGACTAACTCTATCAAAATAGGCGCCTCGAGTTGAGACGCAACGCGCTCACCAAAAGCCAACATCTCTGACTCGGAACGGATTAACATGAATATATTTTACCATATTTTGACGTTTTATCTAGTCGGCGTCGACGAAAGCGAAAGCGTTCGCGATGAGTCATCGCTAGAATCAGTAGCACAATTCCGACATAAAGCAGCAGTACTCTCGGCTCATTTTTATCGACCACAAGAATACCCCAGCGCCATTCGGAGAGAAAGCTCACGGCTAGCATTTGCAAACGAAGAATTCCCTTTGCGAGAACCGCGACTAACCCCGCAACGGCCGAAGGCGAAATGACTACCATGAAACTAGCACCCATCACGATTGGAATAGTCGGAGAGATGAGTATGTTTGCCAAAACACCCAAAAACGATATGCTACCAAAAAAGAAGAGCGATATCGGGGTGCAGGCCAGCTGGGCTGAAATCGTAGTCAAAATCATATCCGAAAGAGCGGGCGGTTTCTGTCGACCGTAGAAGAATTTTTGAATAATCGGTCGAAATATCACGATTCCAATATACGATGCGAAAGATAGTAGCCACGCCGCGTCAGTCAGAAAGTCTGGCCTAAACAACAACGAGATGGTCGCAGCATAAATTATCGCTCGGCACGGATGCAGTCTACGACCAAAATAACCGAAGCAAATCGACAACATTGTAACGATGCTCGCTCGTAGCATGCTCGCACTTAAACCGACTAGCACAATATAGCAAACCATTAGTAAAATCGAGCCAGTTGTCGCAGCGAAACGCGATACTTTACCAAGAAGGCGCCGAATGACGCCTACGATAGTTGCCAGGTGAAAGCCAGAAGCTACGATTATGTGCGAAAGTCCGACGGCGCGCAGTTGATCTAGAAAGTTCTCATCGATTCCCTGCTTGTCGCCGACAAGATATGCGAGCGCGAGCGATGAGCATTTTTCATCCAAAAACACGCCCTCTAATCGAGACGAAAAAGTAGTCCGAGCTCAATCGATCAATGTTGGCGCCCGAGGTCGAATTGCGACTAGATTCGCCTGACGCATCGAAACTACGTAGCTGCCGAAACCCGGCATTATTTCCCCGCGAACAATGACCGCGTCGCCCTGCTTCAGTTCGGTTTGCGACCGTAGCGATAGATAAATTTGACTTTTTATATCGTTTATGCTATAATTAAAGGATATAATGTTCGCTCGCAGGGTTTGTGAGCCATTTTTTATTTCTGGCGCATGCGTGATTTGAGCCTCAATCTGAACGCTCTTGCCGATATGACTAGTAATATCATTCAGACCTTTGAGATAGTTCGCGTGCTGAATAAAACCCACAAGAAAGCCAGCCAGAAACGATAGCAGGATTCTTGGCAAATTTCGAGCGAAAAGAGCCAAAAGACTAAAAACAAACACAAAGATTCACAGTCATTGCGGAAGATCCATGGCGAGCCCCACAAAACGCACGACAATGGCAGCAAAAAGATATGCAACGGCGATTGCTAGCGGGATGACCGAAAAATGAACTTTACTTTTCATATTTACGAGCATATTTTCGAACCGATTTTTACACAAGCATAAGCTCGTTTGACCCCGCTAGCAGCCTCCAACAACAGATGATATAATGAAGAAATGAAGAAAATTAAGCATTTATGGCGGCAGAAATTGACTGATCGGCAAAAGTATTGCATTTGCTCGTTGCTGTTTTTGATGGTAGGTGCTATTCTCTTGACTTGGTTTTTGGAATATCGCTATTTCGTCCACGACATGTGGCGAACGTGGAACTTTATCTTTAGCAATCCACGCCCTTTTCTTTTTAACTCACTCCTAATGTATCTATTACTCTGCGTGATCTGGGGCTTGGTTGGCTCCGCCGGAACAACGGTCGGCGCAAGTTGGGTCTTTCTAACAATCTTGAGCTACATTCACATCGCGAAATACAATTCGCGCGGCACTCCGCTATTGCCGGAAGATTTTCAGCTAGCTAGCGAAGCGCATTCTCTATCAAAGTTCGTAAGTATTTGGACAATCGTTCGACTGCTGTTGGCGATTGCGATAGTTATCACGCTAACCATTCTCTTTAATAAAAAGCTTGCGCGGCGCCTACATTTGACTCGGCCGAAGCGCGCAAGTAACTTTGTGCAAAAATATTGTTTAGGTATCCGTCTAGCGGTTTTAGTGATTGGTATGCTCGGTTTTTATCGTGCGAGCGATTTTGCGCGCCACAATGACGGCTCGCGATATCAGGATATTTTTCTAGGTACGCGCTTTACAGCTTGGAATCAGAACCGCAACTACGATGAAAATGGTTTTATTTTGGGCTTCTTGTACAACCTACAGAAACTTCAGCTAGAAGAGCCGAACGGATACGACGAGGCGATTATTTCGCAAATTGAGAAAAAATATACCAAGATTGCGAGCGAAAAGAATACCGAGCGCGCAGCGATTGGCGATCAAAACGTTAGCGTCGTAATTATCTTGAACGAGTCGTTCTTTGATCCAGATTTTAGTTTTAATGGGAAGAGTTTTACTGATTATTACCCACATGATGGCGGCGAAGTGGCGCCAAACTTGCACCGCATTCAGAGTCAATATCCGAGCGGCATGATGTATACGCTGGACTATGGTGGTGGCACCGCAAATATTGAGTTTGAAACCTTTACTGGGCTGACGAATTATTGGGTAAATACCGTGCCATATACAGCTTTAATTCCAAAAAGCGGGAAAACGCCTTCCATTGCAAGCATGCTGAAAGATGAAGGTTATACAACCACGGCGATTCATCCGTTTAATGGCGGCATGTACAAGCGCAATATCGCGCTCAAGAATGAGGGCTTTGATGAGTTTATTACCGAGCTAGAAATGGATTTTGACGAACATGACGGCAATTCCGAGTACATTAACGATCGCTCTGCTTATCAGCAAGTTTTGAAAACTTTACGCGAAGGCGGCGACAAACAAGTTGTCGGCCTAATCACGATGCAGAACCACACGCCATACAATTACGAAAACTACGAGACGCACAACTTCAACTTGCTCGACAACGAGTATACGACTCAGCTCGACGAGTCTAAGCGACGCGAAATTGAGACCTATATGCAAACTATCCATAGTTCAGACGAGTATCTCGGAGAGTTTATCAGTGAGCTCGATCAGCTCGAAAAGAAGGTGGTCGTACTTTTCTACGGCGACCATTCTCCGGGCGTGTATAGCTTGACCAATGAGCACGAAGAAAAAGAGGTACGCGATTTGTCACGCATTACTCCTTATTTCTTCTACGCGAACTATGATGCTGGCTTCAAAAATAATGATTTGCCGACAACATCGCCAAACTGCATGATAAATACGATGCTTAATGAGTTGGGCTGGCAAAAGAATTCGCGCTATTACTTATTGGACGACGTTTGTAGTGCTGAGCCGATCTTGGCGCAAACTTGGGTTGACGGTCGCGAATTCGAGGACAATGCAGAGCTTATGCGTAGTTACGAGCTGCTAACCTACGATATTCTTGGTGGCAAGAAATATTGGCACGATAATTAAAACATCAAAATACCGCCCTTCGCGGGCGGTATTTTTAGTTCTTCGGGAAGAGCGGAGTTGCCGGAGCTTTGATTTCGTCGGCGGTAAAGATTTCGATGATCTTTTCCGTAGTCTCCGGAAGGAAGATTTTAAGATCATTACAGATATCAAGAAGCCATTCAACTTCGCGACCGAGAACTTCCTTAGCTTTTTCCGGCTCAGTCTTAGCAAGCGACCATGGCTTTTGCTCTTCAAGATCCTTGTTGATGGCTTGGATTTGCTCCCAAAGAATATCGAAGGCAGTATTGAATTCGTAAGCATCCATGCGCTTTACAAAATCGGCAGACCAATCTTTTTCTGCTTTATCTGAATATTGGACCGTAACACTATTTTTGCCGCAAAGCGTGGCGAGGCGCTGGACGAGATTGCCGAGATCATTAGCTAACTCATTGTAAGCCGCTTCATATTTATCCCAGGTAAAGTCGCCATCGTCGGTCGTCGAGACGTGACGCAAGAAGTAGTAACGGAATGGCGTGAGGCCGTGCTTTTCGATGATTTCTTCTGGAGCAATCACATTGCCGATACTCTTGGACATCTTTTGACCGTCAACATTAATGAAGCCGTGCGCGAGAAGATTGCGCGGTAACTCTAGACCAAGACCCATCAGGATGGCTGGCCAAATTCCGGCATGGAAGCGCAAAATATCTTTGCCGATAATCTGAGTAGTGGCCGGCCAAGAATCAGCGATATCATTTTCTGGATAGCCGAGCACTGTGATGTAATTCGAAAGCGCATCGATCCAGACATACATGACCTGATCTTCGTCGCCTGGAACCGGAACACCCCACTCAACTTGAGCCTTCGGACGCGAAATCGAGACGTCAGGCATGTCGGCCAAGAGATTCAGAAATTCTTTCTTGCGGAAGGTCGGCGTGATTTTGAGACGATCCGACTCAATCGCTTCACGAATATCATCCTTGAAATCCGCGATACGCAAGTAGTAGTTCTCTTCGCTGAGTTTTTGGTACGGCTTCTGGTGATCCGGGCAGATACCAGCGTTCTCTTCGTGCTCTTTGTCGGTCACGAAGCGTTCGCAACCTTCGCAATACCAGCCCTCGTAACTATCTTTATAGATATGATCGGAGAGTTTCTTCCAGATTTCTTGACAGCGGCGCTCATGATCTTCGTCAGTCGTACGGACAAAGTCCGTATACTCAACGTCGAGCGAGTGAATGAAATCTTGGAATTTCCGCGAATTTTCATCAACATATTGCTGGACCGGAACACCCGATTCGGCAGCCTTTTTAAAAATCTTGCTACCATGCTCGTCGGTGCCAGCCTGAAGGCGCACATCTTTGCCTCGCATCATCATATATCGACGCAGGACATCCGCAAGCAAATAATCCATCGCATGACCAAGGTGCGGTTTACCATTGACATACGGAATAGCTGTTGTGATATATGTTTTTTCCATACAGATATTGTAACAAAAAAGAGGTCGATATGCGACCCCTGTTTTGAACGATGTTATTTGGCGAAGAAATAGAAGATTGCGATGGCGCCAGCAGAAACTGCAATTGTAGCTAGGACATAAAGGAGAATTGTTGGCAAGTTGCTCTTCTTTTTGCCGACCATCATGTTGACCTGGCTGCTGCGCGGCGCTGGAGCTGGTGCTGGTGCTGGGGCCGGCGCTGGAGCTGGGGCTGGAGCAGGTTCAGAAACCGGTTCTGGCGCAGGAGCCGGAGCTGGTTGAACTGGCTGAGCTAGCTCTGGATTCGCTTCTAGGGCTGGCGTTGCCGGCTCGGCTGGAGTTTCCGCAGGCTTCGCTTGGATTGAAGGAGTTTCAGACGTATCAGATTGAATATTTGGATTGTCTTCAATCGATACAGCATTTGCTTTTTCGCGTTCTTCTTGCATGACAGGATCTGCCGCAAGAACTGCTTCTGTCGTATCGCTATTAGCTGCTGCGGCCGGAGCGGATTCCTCTTTTTGCACATCGTCAATGTCGCCACCGACAAAGCTAGCGGCGCTTGGCGACTCTGGCATTTTTGGCGTGACTGCATTATTGACTGGGTCGTACTTGAGCGGATCGAATTCCTCTGCCGGTTGCTTCGGCTCTTCTTCTTTCGTTGCGCCAGAGAGCTTCATTGACGGGTCGTCCCTTAGTTGCTGCTCGAGCTCGGCGTTGGTTGTTGGCGTATTATCGAGACTAATTTCATTTACGTCGAAAGTCTTCTGCATGTCATCAGCGTTGCCACTCATTGCAACGACATCATTAATTGCAGACATATCAAGCTTATCATCAAAGCTCTTTGCGGAGTTTACAGTGTTATCCGCAGCTGGGCTAGTGTTTTGGTTTGGATTTGAGTCCATTAAAAACTCCGCTTAAAGTTAATTATCCTTATGCTTAGTCTAATGCTTATGGACAAGTTTTTCAAGCTCTACCCACTGGGCGATAGTCAAATCTGCCGGGCGACTATTCTCAGACAAGCCGATTTTTTCGAAGTAGGTCATAATTTGCTCGCGCGATATTCTTAGACCGACAGCCAAATTCGAGATTAACTTTTTGCGTGGAGAAATAAAGCCGAGTTTAATCAGTGCCATAACGGATTCGTTTGCGAGTGGCGTATCGTACGGCTCCAAAATCACTACGCGACTATCGACCTTTGGCGGCGGCGTAAAGAATTCGCGCCCGACAATACTGCCAACCGTAACTTTCGCATAGATTTGAGCCGACAAGCCCAAAATCGAATAGTCGCCAGGTCCCGCCGCCAATCGGTCCGCGACCTCTTTCTGCATAAGTAACACGATTTTTGCCGGTTTGCGATCGACATGGAGAAATTTTTGGATAATCGGCGAGGTGATATAGTACGGGATATTTCCAGCTACAACATATTTTTCTGGCAGATCAAGAGAATTAACATCTATGTCGAGTACGTTTTGATGCACGACCTGAAGATTTTTACCCGGGAACGACTTTGGCAAATTTTCCGCTAGGCGATCATCCAACTCAACAGCGATAACTTTATCAAAAAACTTGAACAGAGCCGATGTAAGTGTGCCGAGACCAGGGCCAATTTCTAAGACAACATCGGCGCCTTCTACACTAGCGGAATCGGCGATGTCGAGCAAAATATCACGATCTTTGAGCCAGTTTTGGCCAAGCGATTTGCGGTTTTTCATTCTACCACCAGTGATTATTAATCCAGAACCTATAAGCGCCAGACCAAGAACCGTACTTGCGAGTTGCGTAGCTACTACACCATCGAAGCTGAGTAATCGGGTTTGTTTTCCAATCAGATCCAGCACTTGCCATTTTACTCCCAGGAAGCGCCTGACATAGTCCATAAGCGCCACTACCACCATAATTGTACTTCATAGGGCTCCAGCCAGATTCTCTAGATATTATATACTCCACGTATCCGTAGTCCGAAGACGAAATGCCAGCAGCCGCCATCCAATCTTCGTGCGAGCCAGACGGTAAAGTTGACTTTATGCCAACACGGCGCTCTTGCTGAACCGGCTCTTGCGTAATGATTTCAGAGATAACCTGGCGCGAAATCTCTTCGCCATTGTAGAGCTCAATTTCATAAGTGACCATCTTGCGACCGTTTTGCCCCGCCTTAGTAATCTCCGACTTGCCAGAAGGCATGTCGAAGTCCTGCGTAGTTTTCTCAGTGAATGGAATTTCTTCTTCTTGCGAGAAAGTCTGCTTGCCCTGCATATAGACCTTGAATTCGATGCCATCATAGACGCGCGTATCTTCCGCCAACGAAATCCAGTTCACCTCTGGATCTGACTCGATATTCTGCTCTTTCAGAAAGTCACCAATCGTTTCGGCTTGGCTACGCACGCTAAGCTGCTGCCCATAAAGCGTAAAGTTAATAGTTTTGGCACGCACTAGCTCATATGCGCTAGTTGCGCCAGCTTCAAGAAAAGAATCCTGTTCGACGATTTCAATAATATCGGCCGGCAAGATTTCGATTTGGGCCGCCTTGATAATTTCTTCTGGATTAGACGCGGCAGTCCTGATATATTTTCGAACTGCGCCGTCTTTTACCATGACATCGCGCGCATGGTAAATATTGATATTGAAATCCGTTTCCGTAATATCTTCGTCGAGCGACGGCTCAATAATATCTTCAGCTTCATATTGAACGCCGGCGCGCTCGAGCACTTCGCTTACCGTCTGAGCATTCGTGCGAATCGTCACATCTTCGCCGTCATTGTGAATCGTGACAAAATGTTCGCCTTCGGAAAGCTCGCCAGAATCGACACCCTCGGCAAAAATAGATTTCTGCGAAATCGCACAAAAAGATAGGCCAAGAATGATAAATCCAAGAATTAGTACGGGGAGATTTTTACGAATATTGCGAAATCTCATGCCTTCTAATCATAGCATATAGGCGAAAGGTGCGCAATTATACCTCTGTTACGGTAAAGTAATATCGGTCAATTTGCAAAAAATGACGCGCGTCTAAACTAAAGCGTTTGTTAGGCAAATAATTCCTGATGGCGTCGAGCGCGCGCTCTAGTTGCGGACGCGTCAAACTGACATTAAAAGCATTCAACAATTCGCGCAGCAGTTCGGCTCCGCAAACGTCATCGCAAATAGTAAATAATTCTCGCGCCAAACGACGCTGGTTGTCGATAATATCAGTTTCAAGAGACTCGATTTCTCGACGAAGCTCTCTCTGCTTCTCAAATAATTTGAATAGTTCGGTTTTCGGCACGTCGGTCTCGGCCAGTTTATGGCGGATTCGATTGCGCAGATATTTGTCGTCGGTATTAGTGGAATCGGCGCGAAAGCGAACCTGGTTCTCCGTAGCGTACTGATAGATACGAGATTTTTCCCAGTCCAGCAGCGGTCGCTCGACCTTAATATCGCTAAACGGCGCAAGCCCGCGCCACCCGGTACCGCGCAAGAAGTTAATCGCGATTGTCTCAATTACGTCATTCATGTGGTGGGCGGTATAGATTTTGCCGCCGAGCTCATCACTGAGCTGCCTGAGAAAAGCGTAGCGAGATTGGCGCGCGCTTTCTTCCGAGCAAGTTTCACCAAGCTCGGCTCGTTTCGAGAAAAACGGACAGCCATATTCTTTCGCGATCCGAGCTACAAAGGCACAATCGTCAGCCGATTCTCGCCTAATGCCATGATCGAAATGAGCCACAACCGCATCTTTGTCGTTGCGAAAAAGATGCAGCATGACCATCGAGTCGATGCCGCCAGATACAGCCAAGATTTTCTTCATATGGTACAATTATTCCATAGAAGGAGGATAAATAAAAATGCTAGTGCTAGCGTCAAATCTGGTCGATTTCCCTGTTTTTAGCATTCATGTTGGTGGAGAAATCACCCGTGCAATTCGCGCTGTCGTAAACCCAGAAGATTTGAGCGTTATCGCATTCGAGCTGAATGGCGGCATCGTCGACGATCCGGAAGTAGGCAACTTTTTGATGGTCGAGGATATTCGCGAATATAGCGAAGATGGCTTTATCGTCGATTCCTCCGATGTCTTCGTTGCAAGTCGAGACGTAATTCGCCTTCAAGAAACACTCGATTTGAATTTCAGCCTTCTCGGCCTGAAGGTCGTAACAAAGCAAAAAAAGAAGCTCGGCAAAATCGTCGACTTTACTTTGGACTCTAATACTTTCTCTGTCTATCAACTAGTTGTGCAGCGACCGGTTTTGCAATCGTTTGTCGATCCGCAGCTTATGATTAATCGCTCGCAAATTACCGAGATTGACGACTATAAAGTCACAATCGACCATGATAAAGAAGAGATCAAGATTGATAATCAGCGCGATGAAGACAAGGAGTTCGTTCCGAATTTCGTGAATCCATTCCGCAAGCCGAATTATGCCGGCCAGGAAGATGAATCTTCAATTCCCGACAGCTCTTCCAAGACATCTGAGTAATTAAAGCCTTGGCGCAATAGATACTGGATGAATTTTTGACGGTCGTCATATTTATTTTGTTTGCGCGCAATAACCTTGCGCAATTCGTCACGATCATTGCGGATATCATCACTCAATACCTTGTCAATGGTACGAGAATCGACGCCTTTTTGCAGCAGCTCGTTCCGAATCTTCTTGAGACTAGAACCTTTTTTGACGTTGCGATTCTCGACCCAAATGCGAGCAAATTTCTCATCATCCAGATATCCTCGGGATTTTAGCCGCTCAAAAACAGGCCGAATCAAGCTTTGGTCGTAGCCCTTACGTATTTTTGTGACATATTCACCGGTTTTTCGATTCTTGACCCGAACTGTTTTGTCTAGAGTTTTGCAGCGAAGATAATCGCGCAGCTCCTTTTCGGCGCGCGGTCGCAGTATCGAGTACTCAAGCGCAAGCGCGTAAAGCCTTCCAAAATCTGACGCGCTCTTTAAACGCGCCAACAACTCATCATCCAGCGCTTGACCGATTTTCAAATGAAAGTCGACTACTTGTGAAATATCCAACGAGCAATAGTATTTATTGTCAACGTAAAGATTAACGCGATTCTGAATACGCACTGCTTCGCGCATATCGGTCAAACGATGAGCCCGCGTTTTCGGCGCAGACTCATCAACTTCGTTAATGTTATGGATTTCGAGTGCCATTAGATTTGGCTCTGTTGAGCAGCCTCGCGCACCTTTGCTTCAATCTCAGACATAAGCTCAGGCTTTTCCTTAAATAGGCGCTTTACCGCCTCGCGGCCCTGCCCTAGCGTTTCGCCGTTGTATTTAATGAACGCGCCAGCCTTTTCGAGGATGCCGTAGTTTACGCCCAAATCGAGCACGTCGCCAGTCTTGCTGACGCCTTCGTTATACATAATGTCAAACTCAGCAGTACGGAATGGCGCCGCAATCTTGTTCTTAACAATCTTTACCTTCGTACGGTTACCGGAAATATTCTCGCCGTCTTTAATTTGGCCAATGCGGCGAATATCAATGCGAACCGAAGCGTAGAACTTCAAAGCGTTACCGCCGGTCGTAGTCTCCGGATTGCCAAACATGACACCGATTTTCATGCGAATCTGGTTAATGAAAATAACCGTAGCTTTCGTCTTGCTGATGATACCCGTAAGTTTACGCATCGCCTGCGACATCAAACGTGCCTGAAGACCCATCTGAGCATCGCCCATATCGCCATCAATTTCAGCCTGAGGCACCAAAGCCGCGACGGAGTCGACAATAATTAAATCGACCGCACCAGAACGAACAAGCGTTTCGCAGATTTCGAGTGCCTGCTCGCCGTTATCTGGCTGCGAAATTAGCAAGTTGCCGGTATCGACGCCGATTTTACGCGCATATGCCGGATCGAGAGCATGCTCCGCATCAATGAACGCAGCCTGTCCGCCCTGCTTCTGGATTTCAGCAATAGCATGAAGCGCCAAAGTAGTCTTACCAGACGATTCTGGCCCAAAGATTTCGATGATACGTCCTTTTGGATAGCCACCACCAAGCGCCAAATCGAGCGCTAGGGAGCCAGACGAAAACAACTCCACGTCAATCTTGGACTGCTCGCCAAGCTTCATAATCGAACCGTCGCCAAATTGCTTCGTAATTTGCGAAAGTGCTAGGCTGAGAGCTTGCTTTTTACCGTCATCCTGAGCCGCATCTTTCTTACTGTCTTTTTCTGGAGCCACCACATCCTGATTTTTCTTAGCCACTTTTTCCTCCTTGTTTGTATCTTATTTTACCTTATGCGGGACGGCTTTTCTAGAGCTCGCGCATAGAACGAATATAGGCGTCGCGCTTTTCGTAATTGTCGCTGCCGCAGCAATCATAGGCTGGCAAATTCTGGAAGAAGTAGCATACGAGGTCGTCGATGCGGCGGCGTTTTGCTTCTGAAATCTCGCCATTCGGTTGCGTATTTTTATTTAGGTAATTAACTCTGCGCAAATCCCGATACGAGCCAGTCTCCAAATCTAGGCCAATACCGTACAAATCGCAGGGCATACTGCGCTGCTGAGTTAGCAACGAATCCCTCAACGAAATAACATAATCATCTCCCGCAGCCATGACACCGCGACGCGCATCAAAGATGATCCAAATGTAGCCATCTAGGTCGTCTCTTATGCACTCCAAGTCGCCGCGTGAGATTTTTATTTTTCTAACGATGTTCATTTTGCTCCTTTAGTACTTTTAATTTTTATGCGTTCAAAAATACCACCGTTTATAACCGCACAAAAGCATAAGTTCGATATTTTTGACTTTTTGTACACAAATGCACCCCGTTTGTCCATCAAATATGATACAATATAATGAATCTTAGAAATAACAAGGGAGTATACATGAGCGGACACAGCAAATGGGCAACCACTAAGCGCCAGAAAGCAGTCGTTGATGCTAAGCGTGGCGCGCTGTTCACGAAAATCGGAAATCAAATCGCAATCGCTGCACGCAGCGGTACCGATCCAGCCATGAACCCTTCGCTCGCCATGGTGCTTGAAAAAGCCCGTCTCGCGAACATGCCAAAAGCCAACATTGAGCGCGCAATCGCTCGTGTAGCGGACAAAAGCGCCGCAGCTTTGATTGAGGAAACTTACGAAGCTTATGGCCCAGGCGGAATTGGCCTAATTATCGAGGTCGCAACCGACAACAAGAATCGCACAATGCCAGAGGTACGCCACACGCTAGATAAAAACGGTGGTCGCATGGCGGATCCGGGTTCAGTCATGTTCCAATTTACGCGCAAAGGCGTAATCTTTACGAAAGCGAAAGGCGACGAAGTAATGATGGCAGCACTCGATGCTGGCGCCGAAGATGTCGTAGACGAAGAAGATGGCACTACCATCTACACTAACTCTAGCGATTTGATGAAGGTTCGCGCGGCATTGCTTGAAGGCGGTATGGAAATCGATTCGGCCGAATTGCAATATGTGCCAAACAATACCGTTCCGGTCGACGACGAGAACGCAGCGAAGGTTGAAAAGCTGATGGATGCAATCGACGATCTCGACGATGTCGTTGCTGTCCACACTAACGCAGAATAAAGACAATTTATCAACTTTTGAATAGCACCTCTAGCTGGGGTGCTATTTGGCATTTTCTGATATTTATGTTAAAATATAAGCATGAAAGAAGAGCTGGCTAAGATTCACAAGGCGCAAAACGCCAAAGATTATCCAGACATCGAGCTCGAAAAGGGCGAGTATGTGGTACTTTGCATGGAACGTTCAAAAATTGGCCTAATCGGCATCTGGGGTTGCGTTGGTTTTATTATCCTAATTCTCTGTATCGCGCTAATTGCTTTTTCGTCGCAAGGAATTATGAATAACACGGTTTTTGCCAACACGGCCGCACAGGATCAAATGAAGCACGGTCTATTTGTCGGTGTCATTATGTTGTTTATTCTTCTTATTTTGGGCGGTCTCGCGGGCCAGTTTATCTATAAGTCGAACCGCATGTACGTCACGAATTTGCGTGCAATCCAGAAAATCCGCACTTCTCTTTTCTCTAATTCGACCAACGTAATTGATTTGAAACGCATCGAAGATGTGTCATATAAGCAAACATCCATGATTGATCATATTTTTCACTTCGGCACGCTACGTATGTCTACTGTTGGCGAAGAAACTACTTATACTTTCCCATATCTAGATACGCCAAGTGACGAAGTCCAGACAATTTCACATCTGATTCAAGAGCGCAAAAACGTAAAATAAACCATCAAAAATCCCCCGCTTGGGGGATTTTTAGTTGCGACTGTTTTTAACGTATTCGGCCTCTTTTTCCATTTTGGCGCGAAGAACATATTCTTTGCACTGCCCATTTTCGCAATCGGCCGATTCATACACATAATCACACTCGACACCTTCGGTCCATGGGTTTGCGCCGAGCGGATCGGTAAACAGATTCGGGTCAATCCAGGGCAGAACTTCGGCGCTATCGAGACTTTCCGGATAGTAGCCATTGTCGGCATAATACCCTTCCTCGAGCGCATAATACATCGCGTTGATGGCGGTCTTGCGCTGTTCGTCCCTATCCATTGCCTCCATATCTAGTTTTTGAAAGAAAAACAAAACTACGAAAACGCCAGTGATGATAATGCACAGCATAATTTCGAGCATCGTAAAAGCTTTTTTCGTCTTCATATGACCATTATACCATTATTGGGACTGGAAAAAATTCAATATATCTGTTATTATTTTTTAAGTAAATACCTTTTCATTAGTGGCACCATAGCTCAGCTGGTTAGAGCGTAGGACTCATAAGCCTAAGGTCACTGGTTCGATCCCAGTTGGTGCTACCATTGAAAGGGTATTTTTGTTTTGAATTTTTAAGCACAAAAAATGGCGGAAGGGGTGAGATAGCGGAAAACCTTACTCCGCAGCGTCGCCTCGGAAATGCAAATGCAAGCATTTGCGCTTCTCTCGCCTCCTTGCGGAGGCGAACTACGTTCTCATCTCACCCCTGCCACTTTTCGCATACAAAAAATGGCGGAAGGGGTGAGATTCGAACTCACGGTAGCTTTCACTACGCCGGTTTTCAAGACCGGTACCTTAAACCACTCGGTCACCCTTCCGTTTGAAGTAGTATAGCACAAAAGATTGCTTCGCGCGAGATATGGTTTTATGCTAGAATATGCTTATGATTTTAGCCGTAGTTTTAGCAGCGCTTTTACTATGTTTTTTGCTATTTCGACGGCACGTAGGCGTGCCATTTCTCGCCATGATTGCTGGTATCTCAGTCTATAGTATGTATGGCGAAAAATTTGCGCACGTGATTGGCGACTGGGTTCCAAATATTGGAGCAGACCTAGCTCAACATATTCTCTATATTGTTTTCGTGGCGCTATTCCCGCTGATTCTTTATTTTCGTGCAGGAAAAAGCGGCTTATTTGGCGTATTGCGAATCGTCGAGGCCTGCATTTTTGCACTACTGATCACAATGCAAATCTCCGGGCCGCTGGCTTCTATCTTTAGTTTCGATACACTTGCGCGCGAATTAGCGGATTGGATTCAGGGCGTGCATAGTTATCTGATGATTGGTGGGATCATTTTTGCGTACGTAGATACTTTCTTGTATCGCGCAGGGAAGATTTACTAAGCTCCCAGACCGCAATGCCAGTCGCAACCGACACATTGAACGATTCTTTTTGACCACACATCGGGATCTCGAGCAACTCGTCGCATTGCGAAAGAATTTCTTGCGGAATACCCTTGACTTCTTCGCCAAGAATGAGAGCAATTTTGCCGTCAAACTCATGATCGTCGGCAAGATTTAGCGAGGCTTCGCCCTGCTCTAGCGCAAAAATCCGAAAGCCATCGGCGCGCAAATCGGAAATTAGCTGTTCGACATTATCAAAACGAGCGAACTCGACAGTTTCTTCAGCGCCAAGTGCGGTCTTATGGATCTGCTTGCGCAATTTTTCTTGCTCGTGCGGTAAGCCCTTGTCATAAAACGGCGTATAGCCAGACAAATATATCTTTTTAATGCCGAAGCCATCACAGGTACGCAAAATTGCACCGACATTGTAGGTCGATCTGATATTCCATAGGATAAGCGTAAGTTGTTTCATGTTATACTTTTATTATGGATGAGCAAGAAATTCAACGCAAGCGCAGGCAAAATGAAGAGGACGCCACTGAGAAGCGTGCAGGAATTTTGGGCTTAGTATATCTTGATACTCGCGAGTTTGAAAACGACATTCCTCTAGCCATGGGCGTCATGGATAAGGCACAGATGCACAAAGACTACATCGTGCCATTGCAGGAAGGCGGCGGCAGCAAGCCGTATCAGTTCCTAGTTACGAGCCAGACGCCGAAAAGCACCATCGATAACATGATTCAGGAATACGACAATGAAGGTTTGCGAGTTGAATTCTTCTTGGTGTCGAATTCCGCCTATCGCGTATTCATGCTGCGTTACGACCCGCCGAAACAGATTACTTATGACGATATTACGATTGCGGACGCCGGCGACAGCGCAACAATTGAGGCGGTTTCGCGCACACTCGATGGCGTTGCAACCGATAAAGTTTTCGATTATCTTCTAGACCAAGCCGACAAACTAGGCGCGTCCGATATCCACATCGAGAATTTACGTTCTGATATCCGTATTCGCATGCGCGTCGACGGCATTTTGCACCCGGTTGCGATGATTAGTCGCGAACGTTATCGCATTTTTATGGGCGAGCTCAGCAGTCGCGCCAATGTCTCCACGGCGAGTAATAAGCCGCAATCTGGTCACATGCAGAAAGAAATTACTAACAATGGCAGCACTCACTTGCTCAACATTCGCGTCGAGATGGTACCAACGATGTATGGTCACGATGCTGTTTTGCGCTTGTTTAACTTCGACGAAAGTCTCTTGAACCTCGATTTGCTCGGCATTACCGACGAAGAACGCCGCGAAATCAATGAGGTGGTTTCGCATCCGCGCGGCCTACTATTGATGGTTGGTCCAACTGGTTCCGGTAAATCTACTACGCTCTACTCGATTATTAATGCCCTAAACACGACTGAGCGCAAGATTATTACGCTTGAGGATCCGATTGAATACGGTTTGACTGGCATCTCGCAGATTCCAATCTATACCAATGATGGCGGCTCCTTCGCAGATGGTCTTCGTAGCGTCTTACGTCTCGACCCTGACGTCGTGATGGTTGGCGAGATTCGCGATAACGATACCGCCCGCACTGCAATTCAGGCTTCGATTACTGGTCACTTGGTGCTATCTTCGTTCCACGCGAACTCAACGAGCGCTTGCTTCTCGCGTATGATCGATATGATTGGCGTAAACCCGATTTTCTCGTCTTCGGTTCGTCTGATTATTGCGCAGCGCCTTTTGCGCAAACTCGACAAGAATAAGGAAGCCTACAGACCAGATGACGCCACCGTGCGCTATATCCAAAAAGCCATGGAGGGTGTGCAAACGGATTACAACCTCAATGACATTACACTTTACCGACCACGCCCGACAGCCGAAAGCCCGTTCGGTTTTAATGGACGCATCGCAATTATGGAACAGATGGTCGTAACAGAGCCGATCCAGCGCTATATTCGCGGCGATGTAAAGGATATTAACACCAACGCCATCGAGAAAACTGCGAAAGAAGAAGGCATGCTAACACTCGAGCAAAAAGGCATCTTGGCGGCCCTGCGCGGCGACAGCACGATCGAAGAAGTCGCACGCGTTGTATAGTATCTGTTATACCCCTTTTCAAAACGACAAAAATATGCTAAAATGAGACAAGTTTTTAATATTAAAAGGTAAAGATATGTCGTTTGAACTACTCAAAATGGTGGGAGATGCACAGAAGAAGAAGGCCGTTATCGATGTTCGTTCCGGTGATACTGTTCGTGTTTCTCAGAAAATTAAAGAAGGCGATAAATTCCGTATCCAGATTTTTGAGGGCGTCGTTATTCGCGTCGACCGCAAAGCATCTCATACTGAGCGTATCGTTGTTCGCAAAGTAACTTCCGGTGTTGGCGTCGAGAAATCTTTCTTGATGCACAGCCCATTGATTGAAAAGGTCGAGATTGTCCGCCGTGGCAAGGTTCGCCGCAACAATCTCCGCTACTTGCGTGAGCGCTCTGGTAAGTCTGCTCGCTTGGCTAGCAAAGATTTCGATCGCCATGCAGTCAACGCTCTTCCAGAGGAAGAAGCTGTCGAAGAGGTCGCTGAAGAACCAGCCACCGAAGAAAAGGCAGAAGCCTAATTGGCAATTCTAGGAATAGATGAAGTTGGAAGAGGTCCCTGGGCGGGACCTCTTGTTGTCGGCGCGTGCGTACTCGGCGAAGCAAAAATCAACGGTCTAACTGACAGCAAAAAACTGAGCGCGAAACGGCGCGAGATTTTGGCGCAAGAAATCCAACAGAAAGCCAGTTGTGGGCTAGGTTGGGTTTCCGCGGAAGAGTTGGATAAAATCGGGCTATCCGCCGCACTTCGCAAAGCTTGCCGAGAAGCGGTATCGCAAATTTCAGCCAACAACACGGCTTTTCACGAAATAATAATTGATGGTACCGTAAACTTTTTGAGCGACACAAAACTCTCGAACTATGTACAGGTTATCAAAAAGGCCGATTTTTTGATTCCGGAAGTCTCCGCAGCTTCGATCGTCGCAAAAGTAGCGCGCGACAACTACATGATTAAGCTCGCGGAAAAATACCCGGATTATGGCTTCGAAAAACATGTCGGATACGGAACCGCGCTCCATAAATCCGCCTTGGAAAAGTTTGGGATTTGCCCAGAACATCGAAAAAGCTTCCGCCCAATCAAGACGATTTGCGAGAATTGCTCAACGCAGAAAGGCCAAAAAGGCGAATTGACAGCCATTTCATATCTTGAAAACAAGGGTTTCGAAATTATTGCGCACAACTGGAAAAATAAGTATTGCGAAATCGATATTGTTGCGCGAAAAAATGACGTCTATTATTTTGTCGAGGTCAAATATCGCGACCATGGAGACGGCCTTGACGCAATAACAACCAAAAAGCTACAGCAGATGCGCTTCGCGGCGGAGTTCTATCTCGAATCCAATCATCTTGATGACGCAGATGCGAGTTTGGCTGCCGCCGTCATTGCGGGCGACGACTATGCTGTTAAAGATTTTCTAGTCCTAGAGTAGGTTCGTCCGGGCATCGCAACAAAACTTCCATCATTTTCGCCTTTTCCGATGGAGTAACCCATAAAACATACTTATATTTTACAGAGATTTGACGAGCCACGTATTGGCATTGAAATGCTTCGTTTGACGGCAACCAGTCGGCGGCGTCTTGGTCAGATTTGTCTTGATTCGCTGGTCCGTCAACCGCGAGTAGATTTAGTGGGTCCTGACTGATTTCGTAGCGTTTTTCGTCGTCAAATGCAAAGGCACCCGTAGCCCAAGCGTTGCTCAGCGCCACAACATGGTCGATTTGAACCGCATTCGACGTAGCTTGACCGCGCTCAAATTCGATAACTTTGCCCGTATAGGGATCATCCAGAACGCCAGAAAGAACCTTGCAATCGCGCAATTCGATATCGTCTAAGTCGCGCGCCAAAATCGCCTCGCGAGTATTACATCCTGACACGGTCGTACCCCAGCTATCATAGAAAAGCTTGCGATAGTATTTTTGACTTTTATCTTTTTCTTTGACCGCCAAACTGTTTAAAACATCAACGGCGAGCAATGAGTCAGTTTCAGTCTGCTCTGCCTTGAGTGGAATATCTTCTGCTTTTGGAGAGTTAATGACTCCGTCGGCAGCAATATCCTGATAGGCTGCCGGATTTTGCCACAAAAATACCGCGAAACCGAGCAGCAATGCTATCAGCCCAATAATGCGGCGCGCCCGATAAGAGACGCTTCTAGCCATTTTAGTAATTCTCAGCCTTTATCTCGAAGTATGCTTGCGGATGCGCGCAGACTGGACACACTTCTGGCGCCGAATCACCAATATGAATATAACCGCAGTTACGGCATTTCCAGACAGCCACGCCGTCATTCTTGAAGTAGACGCCCGCTTCAATTTTCTCTTTCAGTTTTCGGAAACGCTCTTCGTGATGAGACTCAATCTTGCCAACTTTCTCAAAAAGATCTGCGATTTCTTCAAAGCCCTCTTCACGTGCCTCGGCGGCAAATTTTGCATACATCTCGGTATATTCGTAATCTTCGCCCTTAATCGCGTCCGAAAGATTCGCAACCGTTTCCGGAACCGCGCCGTCATGCAATAGCTTGAACCAAATCTTGGCATGCTCTTTTTCATTACCGCTAGTTTCCATAAAAATGTCAGCAACTTGCTCGTAGCCCTCTTTTTTAGCTTTGCTGGCATAGTATTCGTATTTAACGCGCGCTTGAGCTTCGCCAGCAAATGCAGCGTTTAGATTCTTCTCTGTTTTCGTACCTTTCAATTCTGCCATATTCCCTCCTTGTTTGTAACTATTTTACCAACATATCACAAAAATCAAAAAGCATGAGCATTAATAGGGGTCGCCCCCGATGCGAACAGATGTGATACTATATCTATATGAGTATTGAGCGCGTGATCGATACAAGTTTACACGAAGACGACATCGATGAAAAAGCGGTGGAATTTTCGTTGCGCCCGACAACACTAGAAGAATACATCGGCCAAACGCGTCTCAAAAAGAATTTGAAGCTTTCGATTGACGCAGCCAAAAAACGCGGCGAACCGCTAGACCACGTTTTGCTTTATGGGCCACCAGGACTTGGTAAAACCACGATGGCGGGCGTGATTGCGCACGAAATGAATGCTAATTTTCGCGTTACGTCTGGACCTTCGATCGAAAAACCAGGCGATCTGGCGAGCATTTTGACCAACCTAACAGACGGTGACGTACTTTTTATTGATGAAATTCACCGCTTACGTCGAGTCGTGGAAGAAATTTTATATTCCGCGATGGAGGATTTCAAGCTAGACATTGTTATTGGCAAAGGACCCGCTGCTCGTAGCGTGCGTCTGGACTTACCGAAATTTACTATCATCGGCGCGACAACTCAGGCTGGCTCTCTAGCGCGGCCATTGCGCGACCGTTTTGGTTTGCAATTCCGGCTCGAATACTACGCGAATGACGATATTCAGAAAATCATCGAGCGTTCAGCCGGCCTTTTGGAGACAAAAATCAGCAAAGATGCCGCGAAGTTACTCTCTGAGCGCTCCCGCCTGACGCCGCGTATTGCAAACCGTATTTTGAAGCGCGTGCGCGACTATGCAGACATCCACAAGAATGGCGAGATCGATCTCAAAACGGCTGAAGACGCCCTAAAAATGCTCGAGATTGATGAACTTGGCTTGGATCCGGCCGACAGAAATATGCTCACGCTAATGATTGAGCATTACGGCGACCGACCGGTGGGCCTGAAGTCAATTTCCGCGTTAACCGGTGACGAGGAAAGCACAATCGAAGACTTCTATGAGCCATACCTAATGCAGTTAGGCATGATTGAACGAACCGCGCGCGGCCGCATCGTCACATTGCGAGCAAGACAGCATCTCGGCAAAATTTAAAAATCTCCCACTCGGGGAGATTTTTTAACGGAAGATACCGCGTTTCTTTGCATTATCAAATTCTTGAAGCAGTTCTTTTTGCTTGCGCGAAAGATTCTTTGGAATTTCGACCAAGACCGTAACGATATGCGGACCACGCTCATCGGAGCCGAGACGAGGCGCACCGTGACCAGATAGTTTGAAGTTGGTGCCCGGCTGCGTACCGGCAGGAACTTTCATCGTGATCGTACCGTCGACTGTTTCAACGTCAACTTCCGTACCAAGAGCCGCTTCGACCATCGTAATTGTAACTTCTGACAGGATTAGGTCACCCTCGCGCGTGAGGTGTTTATCGGCACGAACGCGAATTTCGACATACAAATCGCCACGTTCGCCACCCTGCTCTGGTGCAGGACCGCCGCGACCCGTCAAGCGAATCGACTGGCCGTCATGGATACCGGCAGGAATCTTCAACTTTACATCTTCGCCATCAACGGAAATATTTTTCGTAACACCAAAGATAGCTTCCTTGAAATCGATCGTGGTGCTAGTGCGATAATCACGACCACGACGTGCGCCACGAAAGCCGCCACCAAAGCCAAAAATGCTGCCCAAGATGTCGTCGAGTCCACCTCCGCCAAAGTCAAAGTTGAAGCTCTGGGCATTGAAGCCGTAAGCGCCAAACGGATTGCCGCCATCGCTCGAGCCAGCGCCACCAACACCAGCATGACCGAATTGGTCGTAGCGTGCGCGCTTGGTTTTGTCGCTCAAAACGCTATAGGCTTCGTTTGCTTCTTTAAATTTCGCTTCTGCTTCCTTGTTGCCCGGATTTTTATCTGGGTGATATTTAACAGCAAGCTTGCGAAAAGCCTTTTTTATTTCGTCATCGGATGCGCCCTTAGAGACGCCTAGAACCTCATAATAGTCCCGTTTACTCATGCATTACATTATAGTATTTAGCAGTCGCAGGGTCAAGAGTGCTAATTCATCACGATGATGCCGATCATGATGAGAATGCCCGAAAAGAGATACTGAACAAGCATGCGACGCGTAAACTTTTTCGCCCTGATAGTCTTTGGGAAAATTTTGCCGAGAACCATATTCATAAAGAAAGAGGCGAACAAGCTAGCAGCCTTGCCAACCGCAGTCACCATCGCTACGATTGGCGCCATAATAAGACCAATCTTGTACAGTATTTCCGCTAAAAGATACATCAGCGCGTCAGTCATACTCAAAAATAAATTGTAGCCATGCTTCTTTCCGCCGAAGAATGTTACTTTGATGGCTTTGCGCGTTTTTTCCGAAAAAATCAAAACGAAAGCCGTAAACATGAGCGAGCCTAATTCAAAGAAGAAAAATCCTTGCGCCAAGAGCGTAAAGTTTGCTGTCCCGTCGCCAATATATTTTTTATAAACAATATCGGAAAGAATCGAGAAAAAAGCATGCACGATCGTAATGGCCGCAACTTTGAGGTTCGGAGTCGAGTTACGTTTTTTCTTGTCAAACAGCACGATAATCAGCGCCGCCGCCATAATGAGCCCCAATCCAATGCCTTGATTAGCCGTAATTCCCTTCCCGAGAACAATCATGCCTAAGAGCAACGATATGAGCGGACTGGTTTGATTGAAAATCGTAATATCTATAGTATCGCCCGCCTGTAGCGCCTTGTAGAAAAAGAGCGAGCCGACCACATTAATCGCACCGGCAAACAACAGCCCGACAATGCTCGGAATCGGCAACATAAAAACCGCCCGTCCAAATAACGCGAGCAACAAAATCATCGCCGCGACATAGCACGGAATATGCATAACGATATAGGCGCCAGCGCGTTTCTTCGGGAGAGCGTGATCGGTCAGGTAATTCTGAATGTATGAGCCGATACAATAAAACACCGACGCAGAAATCGGAAAGATTGCCCACAGCATAAGCATATTATAACATAATTAGTCGAGATTTCGCGCTAGGACAGCGGTCGCATCGGAGTCGTCAATCTCGTCCGATGCCACATCGTTTAGCTTTGGCAAAATATGACCAAGAATCGTCGAAAGCGTCAGAAAGCCACGAACGCGCATTTTTTCGTCAATAACAATACAAACGTCGGTCGAATTGCGCAGTAAAGTTTCGAGCGCAAGCATAATCGAGTAGTCGGTCCGCACGTAAACAACCCGCTCATCCAGATGCTTCAGCACTGAGCTATCTTCGGCAATTTTGCTAACGTCGAAAATATCGCGATTGAGCATGCCGCAAATTTGCGAATTTTTATCCAAGACAGGGAAAATTTTGGCGCCGGAACGATGCAGCTCGTCAAGCAAAACTGGGCCTAGCACGTCTTTCGTATGCACAAACATCATCTTGCGGCGCGGCAACATGATATCTAATACTTGCAAATTATACGCGTCAAGACCAGCCAAAATTTGTGCCTTTTGCGGCTCGCTCAAGATATTGTTCGGTGTACGCTTAAGAACAGCACGAAAATCCCGCTCGTTTTTCGGCGTAAATGGCGGCTCTGGTTTTTTAGGCGGACGGTATTTCGCAAGCTTCGGGTCCAACCACGCAGTAAACCGCGTCATCAATCTAAAAATTAGCGGTCCCATATGATAAAATTTTATCATGAATAAGTTCACAATAGCAGTAGTAGCAGTTTTAATTCTCTTATTCGGCGGTCTAGTCGTCAGTTCTTTCCTGCAAAAATCCGGTGATGTCATCGACTATAGTCAGTATGATGCGAACAAAATCGTCCACGGCGGCGAATATACTGGCGATATTGACGAACATGTACGCGGTAAAGCCGACTCGGAAGTTGTATTTATTGAATACGCAGATTTGCAGTGCCCAGGATGCGCCGCAGTTATGCCTCGCATCAGCGTCCTTACAAAGGCTTACGGCGATCGCGTAGCTTTCGTATTTCGTAACTTCCCTATTAGCGGCCACCAAAATGCACGCGCAGCTTCTTCCGCCGTCGAAAGCGCAGGCTTCCAGGGCTATTTCTGGCAAATGCTCGAAACGCTGTATAGCAATCAGTCGTCTTGGAATGTTTTGAGCGGTAGCACACGCACGGACAAGTTCGCTGAATTATTCCAGGAAATTGCACCGGAAGGCGATGTTGAGAAATTCCGCAAAGATTTGACCGACAAGAGCATCGAGAAGAAAATCAATTTCGACTACAACCTAGGCATCAAGAACAGCAAAGTTACCGGCACCCCTTCATTCTTCATCAATGGCGAGGCAGTCGATGTAGCTTCGGCTGAAACGCAAGACGAATTGCGCGAAAAGATCGAAGAAAAGATCAACGAAAAGCTCAAAGAAGCGGGTCTTGAAACGGGCGGCAACTACGACTTCCTAGAGGAAGAAGAATCCGAAACGAGCGAAGAATAAATTAAGCCTAAAAAATATATCCCGGAATGGGATATATTTTTTACATTTCGAGGTAATCATTCCAACGAAATGTCTCCACTCGCAGCGCCCCCTTTCGGCTGCGCTTCTTCATGGTTTTTCTCCTGCTTACTAATGACACGCTCTAAACGACCTTTTGTCCCCAAAAACCGATTAACGGTAAGAGCGATGTTTTGAATTATAGCAAAGCATTTCCGCGTATGCAAGCACAAACAATAACTAGTCCATGCACTAAGCGCGCGTCTTGAGGGCGGCGCGAATGCGCTCTTCGACCGACAAATCCACATCGACACCCTCGAGAGCCTTCGTAGCTTCGGCGAGATTAAAGCCGAGCGCCATTAGAGCATCGAGCGCCTCGTCATTAATTGGCGCGGTCGGCGTCGCCGTTTCAGTCTTGCGACCATAATACGTCGGCAAACCGACCTTCTCTTTTAAGTCTACAATTACGCGTTCGGCGGATTTTTTGCCGACGCCGGATGCTTTCGAAATGAAGCCAGAATCAGCATTCGCAATCGCGTTGCGTACTTCTTCGTAAGGGGCCAGCGACAAAATTGCCATTGCCGCCTTCGGACCAATTCCTTGGACAGAAATCAAAAGCTCAAAAATCTTTTTGCCCGCCAACGAAGTAAAACCAAACAATTCCTCGGACTGTTCGCGAATATGATGATATGTATAGACTTTCACTTCATCATTTAGAGTTAAGTTATCAAAATCAATCGAGGTCAAACCAACCTCATAGCCCACACCGTTTACATCTATAATGACCGAATTGGAGAATTTCTCCGCTACGATGCCTTTTATATGCGCTATCATATCTGTTATTATGCGCTATTTTCTCTGTTTGCGCTAGAGCTTAGAGCGAATACTGCGCACGAGTCATCAGTGCATGCGTGATTGCGGCAGCCACTGCGTCGGCCGCATCGTCCGGCTTGATAACTTCTGCCATATTTAAGTATTTGCGCACCGCCTCCTGCATATCCTTCTTTTTTGCACGACCGTAGCCAGTCATGGTTTGCTTGATTTGCAAAGGCGTGTATTCGAAAATGGGCAGATCGTATTGTCGCGCTACCAAAATCACAACGCCGCGCGCCTCCGCAACCGTAATACCGGTAGTAATATTTTGATTAAAGAATAGTTTTTCGATCGAAACTTCGTCCGGCTGAGTTTCGTCGATGATTTCATGCAGCGAGTCATAGATATCCAGTAAGCGATCGGCAACCGGCGTATGCGCAGGAGTCGTAATTACGCCAGCCGTAATCATGCGGGGCGATTTATGAGTAATAAAATCTACCACCCCAAAACCGCAGATACCAGTTCCCGGATCGATACCCAAGATGCGCTTCTTCATGAATTTATTCTATCATCTGCGTCTCTTGAATCTACGAAAAAGCTTCGAGATTTCTTGGCGATACTGAAAAACAATATAGATAACCGAAATGCCCGCCATGACCAGTAGTACAATTCCGCCAATAAACACTTGCTTTTGTTCTGTTGTAGACGGATCTAGTTTTTCGACTTCTTCGATAGAATATTGCGAGGCGTCATTAGTGCTAATCTTGCGACAGCGATTGGTCTCAGGGTTACGCTCATAACCTTCCGCGCACGGAGTTAAGGTTTTTGCGGCGACAACTTTCTTGCAGCGGCCGGTTTCCGGATTACGATAATAGCCCTCCTTGCATTCGGAAGTCGTTCCTTCTTCGATCTTTTTGCAGCGGCCGGTCACAAGATTCAAATACTTCCCTTCCGGACAGACCGTTTCGGCATCGTCTACAATTTTGACGCATTTGCCGGTTAGCTCGTTGATAATTTTGCCGCTTGGGCAACTTTGAAATTCTTGATATTGATTTGGCGCACCTGGAGTAGGCGCAAAAGTGAGGCTTCAATTTTCCTGTTCGGTTCCAATATCGAACAGCGCATAAGAGGTCAGCTTGCGTTGTCCGTGTAAATATTTCATAGATGAAACTATTTCTCCGCTCGCGTCAAGGATACTCAGCTCGGCATATACGCTCGGATTTTTGACCAGGGTTAAATCTGCGGACCGAATAGCCTTGTAACTGCCCGACAAGAGTACGCCGTCGAGAGGATACTGTTTATTCTTATAGCCGATGCGGCAGCCCGATAAATCGACCGATTCGGCGCCGGAATTATATAGCTCGACAAACTGCTCCGACACAGCCTGTCGGTAGTACGAAAGCACTTCTGTAATACGCAAGTTTTCGCACGGCGAAGATACGGTGTTTTCTTTTATAGGCGCTAGCTCGATTGCGGCAAGATCGATTTCTGGGTAGTACTTTTGCTGCTCGAAGGCAGACTCGCATTCCCCATCACAACGGCGCAAAGAATAGTTGTCGGTATCACTAGTGCTAAATTTGGGATATTTTTGCGCACAAAAATCTTTCCCCCAGCAAAGCTCATCGATTAGAGCATCTTTCTCATAAAGCTGGATGGCGCCAGCGGTCGAGGCAAGCCCGGACGAAGAAAAGTAGTAAGTTAGGCCAGAACCCACGTAGTCCGCGTATTGCGGACTCTTCGAGAAACCGAGCGTCAAAAGACCATGTTTTAGTTTTGCGCCAGGTGGAAAAGTAAACTCGCCAGCCTGATTGCCTGAGCTATTTTTGTAGACTATCCTTAAGTCGTCGAGCGACAGCTCTGCTTCGCCGCGGCGCCGAATCTGGATAAAGTCATAATTTTGCGAATCGTTTGCATTTTTAAAACCGGCATTAATCGCGTAAATTTCGAAATGATATTCTGCGGCGGCACAAAAATTCGGACGAAATATTGCGACCGCTGCAAAAATTGACAGTCACAAAAGAGCAAATTTTAGGATTCGCACACAGTTCATGCGCCAATTCTAGCACCCGTAAAAGTCTCGGCAAGCATAAGTAAAATATGCTAAAATTAAGACATGAGCGATTTACTAAATATCGCGACAATTGCACTAGTAGGCCTAGTTCAGGCTTCCCTGCAACTTAATTTGGGTGGCTTAATTTTGTTGTACCATTCTAGCCTCGGCAAACACCGCCGCCGCAAGACCCGCTATCTCGCCAAGAGTTATATCTGGGGCGCCGGAGCAATCAATCTACTTGCGGTCGGCACCTGCTGTTACTTTATTAGCCATATTTTCGTCGGCAAAATGAATACTACTTGGCTATTGATTACAATCGGCGCGTTACTGGCAACTAGCATTGTGATGTGGGCGCTCTATTATCGCAATCAAGGTAGCACCGAGTTATGGTTGCCACGCTCATTCGTCCGTTATATTCGCAAAAAATCTCGCGAAGTTAACGACGATATCAGTGCGTTCTCGCTCGGAATGCTAAGTGCGTTCGCCGAAATGCCGATCAGTATTGCGCTCTATATCGTAGCCGGAAATGCAATCGTACAGATGTCAGAGAATTACCAGATAGTTACCCTGCTCGGCTATGCGTTGCTTAGTGTTTTGCCGATGTTTGTTTTGAAGTTGCGCATCAAGAGTGGTAGTAGCGTGGTTGCCGCGCAAAGGTGGCGCCTAAAGAATAGAGGATTCACACAGGTGACGTCTGGCGCCGGCTTCTTGGTGCTAGGATTGTTTATTTTAGCTTTTTGGGTAATGTGATATGCGAAAACGAAAAACCTACGAGTATGATCGCGAAGGCATAAAGCAGAGCGTCTTGCGTGCCGCTCGAAGCGCAAGAATTGAAGAGGGCTGGGCCGAACAAATCGCCGAACGTGCCGCGCAGGCCACCGATGGCTGGATTGCCGACAAGAGCGTTGTGACCGAGGCCGATTTGCGAAAAGTTCTCTACGAAGAGCTCAAGGAGATTGCTCCAGATGTCGCTTTTGCTTACAAAAATCATGATAAAATAATATAGAGATAAAAGATATGTTGCGCAGATATGATTACGATTTAGTAGTACTAGGTAGCGGAGATGCCGGCAGCGAAGCAGCTTTGCTCGCAGCAAAAGAAGGACTCCGCGTTGCTTTAATTGAAGCCAACAAATGGGGTGGCTCCAGCCTAAATAGCTCCAATGTTCCAGTCGGCTCATTATTGCGCGTATCTGAAATTTTGCACGAAATCGGCAGCGCAGGTAAACTCGGCATCAATGGCTCGAGCGTGCGCTACAACTATCCGACCGTCAATAACTGGAAAAACATCGCACTACATCGCGCAGGCGCAAACAGCAAAAAATCCTTCGAAGAAGCCGGCATTGACTGCATCGAAGCCACAGGACGAATTATTTCCAAGCACGAAGTGAGCGCTGGCGAAAAAACGATTTCGGCTGCCAAAATCTTGATTGCAACTGGAACCGCGCCACTAGATACCGGCATTAAAATCCAATCCGATGTAGATTATTGGTTGCGCGAAGATGTATTGTCGATGATTCGACCACCAAAAAGCATCTTTATCGTAGGCGCCGGATCGACTGGATGTGAACTCGCACAATTCTTCTCCTCGCTCGGAACTGCAGTGGTGATTGCAGATATCGCTGGTCGCCTATTGCCACGTGAGGACGAGGAAGCCGGACAGGTTTTGGATGAAATCTTTACCAAGGAGCATATTAAAGTTCTGACCCAAACACGCGTCGTCGCGATTGAGCAAAATGCGCCTTACAAACGTGTTATCTTTATGCGTGGCGGCGAAGAAAAGTCGATTCGCGTCGACGAAGTATTACTCTGCACTGGAACCGGTCCGAATATTGACGTTGGCCTAGAGAATGTCGGC